>CADBUL010000023.1 GCA_902797875.1 Oscillospiraceae bacterium
GGCGGCGGGGTGAAAAAAGAGATTTTTACCTTTTCGCTATCCCCCGACTTTGCCAAAACGGTAAAAGATATGTTTTTATCGGGCGATGAAAAAACCGCCATACAGTACCACAACCTTGAAGACGACTGTTGCAGGCGTTCGTTTTTGCGCGGTGTTTTTCTTGCGTGCGGTTATATAAGCGACCCGCAAAAAAAGTACCGCCTGGATTTTGTTGTACAGCAAAAAAATTTGGCGGACGAGCTGTTGCGCTACCTTAAGGAATCCGGTTTTGCGCCCAAAATGACCGTGCGCCAAAAAAGCGCCGTGATTTATTTTAAGGACAGCGCCGCCATTGAAGATATACTTACCACCATAGGCGCAACCGAAAAGGTTTTTGAATTTTTGAACGCCAAAATATATAAAAACGTGCGCGAACGCGAAAACCGTTTGAACAACTGCGAAACCGCCAACATCGGAAAAACCGTTTCGGCTTCGGTGGTTCAGCGAAAAGCAATAGAAAAACTGCGCAAGCGCGGTATACTCTACGAGCTTTCGCCCGCACTTCAAAGCGCGGCTAAACTTCGCGAAGAAAACCCCGACAGTTCGCTTAACGAGATGGTTCAGTCCGAAAAAGGGCTTAGCCGTTCCGGTCTTAATCACCGGCTAAACCGCCTTGTGGAAATCGCAAAGGAGAAAAAGCTGATATAATGTTTACCCATCTGCATCTGCACACACAGTACAGCCTTTTAGACGGAGCCTGCAAACTTGACGGGCTGTTTTCGGCTGTGCAAAACGCGGGGCAGACTTCGGTAGCCATAACCGACCACGGCGTAATGTACGGCGCCCTCGCCTTTTATAAACTTGCAAAAAAGAATAATATAAAACCGATTATAGGCTGTGAGGTTTATGTGGCGGCGGGCGACCGTTTTGATAAAAAAAGGACCATCGGCGTCAGAGATTACTACCACCTGATACTTCTTTGCGAAAACGCCACGGGATACCAAAATCTTATTAAACTTGTGTCGCTGGGGTTTACCGAGGGTTTTTATGTTAAACCGCGAATCGACCGATCGCTTTTGGAAAAATACCACGAGGGGCTTATTTGCCTTTCGGGTTGTATTGCGGGCGAGGTGCAAAATTTACTTTTGATGGGGGATATAAAAGGCGCCAAAGAGGCGGCGCTATGGCACCAAAAAACCTTTGGAAAAGACAACTACTTTCTTGAAATACAAGACCACTTTCTAAAAGAGGAAAAAATGATACGCGCCCCGCTTATCAGTCTGTCTAACGAAATAGGCGCGCCGCTTGTTGCCACCAACGACGTACACTATGTAAACAAAGAGGACGCCGCCGTTCAGCGCGCCCTTATAGCTATCGGCACAGGTAAAAAACTAAGCGACCCCAACCCGCTTAACTTTGGAACCGACGAATTTTATCTTAAAACCGAGGAAGAAATGCAAACCCTGTTTGCGGATATTCCGCAAGCCATAGAAAATACGCAGGTTATAGCACAGCGTTGTAATTTTGATTTTGATTTTCACAAACTTAAACTCCCCGTTTTTGATATTGGGGAACGCGACCACGCCGAATATTTGAAACAACTTTGTCTTGACGGTCTTAAAAAGAGGTACGAAAGGGTAGATAAACCCCTTTTAGACCGCCTTAATATGGAACTTGATGTAATTAACACGATGGGGTTTTGCGACTACTTCTTGATTGTGCAGGACTATGTTAACTACGCCAAAAAAAGCGGCATACCCGTAGGCCCCGGGCGTGGTTCGGGGGCGGGCAGTCTTGTGGCGTACTGCACCGGAATAACCGGCATAGACCCCATAAAATACGACCTGCTGTTCGAACGTTTCCTAAACCCCGAACGCGTTTCGATGCCCGATATTGATATAGACTTTTGCGTAAAACGCCGCGGCGAGGTTATTGACTATGTTGTAGACAAGTACGGCAAAGATAACGTTACCCAGATTATCACCTTTGGTACCATGGCGGCAAAAAACGCCGTAAGAGATATTGGCAGGGTTATGGACGTGCCCTACTCTATCTGCGACAAGGTTGCAAAACTTATACCCTACGAACTTGACATAACGCTTGACGAGGCGCTTCAAAAATCGCCCGACCTTAAGGTTATATACGACAGTGACCCCACCGTAAAAGAACTCATCGACCTTGCCAAAAAGGTAGAGGGTATGCCGCGGCATGCCTCTAAACACGCGGCGGGCGTGGTTATTTCCGACCGCGCGGTGTATGAGTACGTTCCACTGGCGGTGCTTGACGACGCAGCCGTAACCCAGTTTACCATGACCGAACTTGAAGAACTCGGGCTTTTGAAAATGGATTTCCTCGGACTTCGCAACCTGACCGTAATCGACCAGGCCGAAAAAATGATACAAAAGACGGTACCAGGTTTTTCGTGTGAAAATATACCCTACGACGACAAAGAAACCTACAAGATGTTATCGGCAGGGCTTTGCGAAGGGGTATTTCAGTTTGAGAGTGAAGGTATGAAATCGCTTATGCGAAAACTTATGCCAACTACCCTTGAAGATCTCATTGCCGCCATAGCCCTTTACCGCCCCGGCCCCATGCAGTTTATTCCGCAGTACCTTGATAACCGCAAACACCCCGAAAATATTACCTATATTTCGCCGCTGCTTAAACCGATACTTGACGTTACAAACGGCTGTATCGTCTACCAGGAACAGGTAATGCAGATTTTCAGAACGCTTGCGGGCTATTCGCTTGGACGCGCTGATATAGTGCGCCGCGCCATGAGTAAGAAAAAACACGACGTTTTAATTAAAGAAGAGCAAGCCTTTATTTACGGCGATAAGGAAAGCGGTATCGCCGGGGCGATACAAAACGGCGTAAGCGAAAAAGACGCCAAAGAGCTTTACGCAAAACTGCTCGACTTTTCGTCCTATGCGTTTAATAAATCGCACGCCGCCGTTTACGCGGTTGTGTCCTACCGCACCGCCTACCTGAAATGCCACTATAAGCGCGAATATATGGCGGCGCTGCTTTCTTCGGTAAACGGGGACGAAAGCAAAACCATAAAATACAGTAACGAGTGCCAAAAAATTGATATAAAACTTTTGCCGCCGCACGTTAATCAGAGTATGAACTCTTTTACGGTCGAGGGCGAAAGTATTCGATTTGGACTGTCCTCCATAAAAAATCTGGGCGAAAACACCATTGCCACCATCATAAATGAACGGCAAAACGGGCATTATTCCTCGCTTTACGATTTTTGTGTGCGAACTTATGAGCGTTCTTATAACCGCCGAGCCGTTGAGGCGTTAATTAAAAGCGGAGCTCTCGATAATCTGGGCGCCAACCGCCGTCAGATGTTGCTTGCGCTTGACGACGTTTCAGCCGAAGCCGAAAGACAGTACAAGAGCGCTTCAAGCGGTCAAATGTCGCTATTTGGCGACCAGCCGCAGGCGGCGCAAATTGAAATGCCTATGGTGGAGGAAATGCCTTTCAAAAACATTCTGGCGTTTGAAAAAGAATCAACCGGTCTGTATTTTTCGGGGCATCCGCTTAACGGCTACGAAAACTTTGCCAAAAGTGTGGGCGCCACGCCGATATCTAAAATTACCGAAGGCCAAGTAAAGGACAACACAACCGTTACGGTGGTAGCGCTTGTGTGCGAAGTTAAGCAAAAACAGACCAAAAACGGCAGTCTTATGGCATTTTTACAACTGGAAGATAAAGACGACAGAATCTCGTGTACGGTATTTTCCAACACCTACGAAAACGCGCGAGCGCTAATGCAGGAAAATACCGTTATAAAAGCGGTCGGCAGGGTCAGTACAAGAGAGGACCGTCCGCCGGAAATCGTCCTGTCTTCGGTTGAAGCGGCGGTAGAAAATTCGGCTTACGCCACACATACGCAAACCGAAACGGGCGATACTGCATATAATAAACTGTATCTTCGTTTTAGTACCTATGACAGCGGGAAGGTCGACGAGGTTACAGCACTTTTGGACGACAGCGGCGCGCAGGTAATTTTGTATTTTGAAGATACCAAAAAACGCTTTTTATCTAAAAAATTTGCTTCTTTTTCGCCCAATAGCGAAAAATACCAAAAATTATGCGAAATATTAGGAAAAAACAACGTAAAACTTGTTGAATAATCAATTTTACTGTGTTATAATAGCGTTTGTGTAATACTATATATAGGGGATGTACTAAATGAAAACAATAGGTGTATTAACCTCGGGCGGCGATTCTCCCGGTATGAACGCAGCCGTTAGGGCGGTTGTAAGATCCGCCTCGGCACGCGGAATTAAATGCATGGGCATTTACAGAGGTTACAAAGGTCTTATCGAAGGCAACATCAAAGAACTTACCGCTACAAGCGTTTGCGATATTATCCAAAAGGGCGGTACAGTGCTTTATTCTTCGCGTTGCCCCGAGTTTAAGACCGAAGAAGGTATGAAGATCGCCATTGATAACTGCAAAAAGTTCGGTATTGAGGGTATCGTGGTTCTTGGCGGCGACGGCAGTTTCCGCGGCGCGACCGATTTATCTGCGCGCGGTATTCCCTGCGTTGGCGTACCCTGCACCATCGATAACGATATTGCCTCAACCGAATATACCATCGGTTTCGATACGGCGCTTAACACCGCTTGCGAGCTTATCGACAAACTTCGCGATACCATCGGCTCTCACGACCGTTGCTCGGTAATCGAGGTTATGGGTCGTAACTGCGGCGACATCGCACTGGAAATCGGTATTGCTACGGGCGCTACGGCTACCATCGTTCCCGAAGAGCCTTTTGATTTTAACACCGACGTTCTGCAACGCATAAGCAGCGCCAAAAAGGCCGGCAAAAACCACTTTATTATAGTTGTAGCCGAGGGCGTCGGCGGCGTTTACGAAATGGCGAAAGAGATCGAAAGCAAAATGAATATCGTATCGCGCGCAACCATTATAGGTCATATTCAGCGCGGCGGTTCGCCCAGCGTTAAAGACCGCGTTACCGCTTCACTTCTCGGCAACCGCGCGGTGGAACTGCTTGCAAAGGGTATTAGCAACCGCGTTGTTGGTATGAATAACAACGAGGTCATAGATACCGATATTTTCGAAGCGTTTAAGATGCAAAAGGCTTTCAGAACCGACCTTTACGAACTTTCGAAGGTTCTTAATTTGTAACACCCCTAAATAAAAATATTAAAACAAGCTGAGAAAACGATTTTAAGTATCGAAATCTCAGCTTGTTTTTTTTATGATTTGACGGCTATGCCGTCATGATTTGGCTCCGCCATGAATTCTCGCAGGCGCTGTGTGAATTGAATTGCGTCCTTACGCCCCGAAGGGCAATTCATGAGCCGCAAGGCTTTATTCACGACCGTAGGTCAATTCGTGCACCGCAAGGTGCAATTCATTTTTTCAGCATTGTAATTAAATTTATTTGATGTATTTTTGATACGCCGCCACAGCCAGGGCGTCGCACCGCTCGTTTTCGGGGTGCCCGTCGTGGCCTTTTACCCACTCGGTTTTAACCTTGTGAATATCACACAAGCGCAAAAGATCTTCCCACAAATCGGGGTTTAGGGCGGGTTTTTTATCAGACTTGCGCCAACCGTTTTTCTGCCACGATTTTGCCCAGCCTTTAAGCAGCGCGTCGGCAACATATTTACTGTCGGTAACAAGCGTCACCTCGCAAGGGCGCTTCAGGGCGCGCAGTCCCATAATGGCGGCGGTAAGTTCCATGCGGTTATTGGTGGTATCGGGGTCGCCGCCGCTTAGTTCCTTTTCGACAGCTCCAAAACGCAAGATCGCGCCCCAACCGCCCGGTCCCGGGTTTCCGCTGCAGGCGCCGTCGCAAAAAATTAGGACTTTATCCATTGGTAATCTCCTGTATTAAGTATGCCGCGCCGTATATTACGGGTTGGTGCAAAATATAGATTAAAAGCGCGTGCCGTCCCACAAAAGGAATTATTTTGGTCGGCTTTGCGCAAAAGATTTCCGGGTGTTTTTCAATAAGCCCCGTATTGCCCAAATAGTAGCCGAATAAGAAGACAAATATCCACGGTATTACAGGCCAGTAATCTGCCGAGAAAAATCCGGGAGAGGTCCACCCGAGCGGGAAAAGCCAGGGAGAGGCAGACGAAAAATAGTTAAGACCGTCCCTTGTAAAAATAATAAAGTACAAAAGCGAAAGCGTCCCGAATATAGCCATGCCGATATAGGGGTTTATTTTTTTTATGGCAAAATCGAAGCCGCCTACAAAAAGCATACAAAACGCCAGAAGATGCAATATGCCAAAGATGATCGAAATGCCCATATCATAGACCGAGTCGGCAATAACGGTTAAAACCGTAATAAGGCAGGCAACCATAAACAGTTGGGCGCCCCTTTTGGCGTTGGAACGCGAAAACCTGCAGCATATACCCGATATTACAATAAAAGCGCCCGCAAAATAGGGACTTAAAAAATGAAGCGCTTCAAATATATTTGAAAACAATTCGTTGCCGGTCGCCATATATATTGACAAAAGTCCGTGGTGGACAACCATACAAATAACCAAAACGCCACGGATGGCGTCAAGTAAATGGTAGCGCTTTTTTTCGCCTTCTAATACTTGCGGATGCATCCTATCACCTTACCGAGAATTTCAAGAGTGTCAGGGCGTATGGGCGAAAAATCTTCGTTTTCCGGCATTAGTACCGCCTTGCCGTTTTCAAAGGCAAGCCTTTTAACGGTGGCTTCATCCTCTATAAGCGCCACTACAATATCGCCCTCACGTGTACTCGCCTGTTTGTCGGCTACGACTATATCGCCGTCCATAATGCCGGCATTTTTCATAGAAAGCCCCGTAACATTAAGCGCGAAAATACCGTCGCCGCGGCTTGTTGTAAACGGAATATAATCTTTAATATCTTCGAAAGCCAAAATAGGTTCCCCTGCCGTAACCTTGCCCAGCACCGGTATTTGGCGTACCTCTTTCGCGCCGGCAATTTTTATGGCGCGTGAGTTATAACGGTCGCGTTCAATAAGGCCCTTTTGTTCAAGAGCGCTTAAAATACCGTGCACCGTAGAGGTGGATTTAATGCCGATTTTTGCCGCAATTTCGCGGACGGTCGGCGGAAGACCCGTCGAAGCTTTTTCGATTAGGTATTCGTAAACCTTTTTTTGTTTTTCGGTAATATCGCCCACCGCGGGTACCTCCCAAACATTTGTTCACATATATAATACCAGTTTTTATGCCTCTTTGCAACACTTTTTTAATTTTTAATGGCCTCAATAATCTTTACGGCCTGCTCAACGTCGTTTTTGCTGGCGTCTTTGGTAAGTTTGAAAAGCATACGAAGCTCTTCGCGTGAGGCGAGCATTTCAAGATATTCGCTGAGTTCTTCGGTTCCGATACTCGTTTTGCCAAGCACATAGTCGGTTGATACACTGAAATAGTCGGCAATTTTTGATAAGGTAGAACTTGAAACCGACTTGCTTCTGCCCGCCTTTAGCTCGCTTATAAGTGAGCGCGAAATACCGGTATCGTTACACATACTTGTTATGGTAACACCCCGCGCCTTACAAAGCTCTGCAATTTTTTTATACAAGTCTGACATAAAACTTGCATCCCCTTAATAAATTTACAAAATTTTGTATTTTTTGTATTGACTTTTACAGAAATATGAAATATAATAGATTTATCGACAGAATTCTGAAATATTTCTTATTTATTTAACATTATATTACAAAATTCTGTTAATGTCAAGTAAAAAAGCCGCTTTCTTCACTCCGGCGACTATATTTGAAAGGGACTAAAATGAATTGGATAAAAGAAGCCGAAAAGGAACTTAAAAATCAAAACAGCCGTCTGCAGGCGACCGAGAACATAAAGATACGAATCGACGCGCTCTCTAAAATACCGGCAAGCGCCGAAAACACCGAAAAGAAAATGATACTTTTTAATCGTCTTGAAGCGCTGTATGAACTGACCGATTTGTGTAACCGGGCGCTTAATTCCCTCCCTCCGATTGAGCGCGACATACTTACCGAGTTTTACGTTACGCCGCACAAGGACCACGTCGATTACATCTGTATGCGGCACGCCATTGAAAAAAGCACGGTCTATCGCATAAAGTCGGCTGCGCTTGAAAAGTTTGCAAAAATTATGTTCGGCAGTTGTTGACTGTTCAGGTAATAAAAAACGGTACGCGGCAAAATACCGTGTACCGTTTTTTATATTTTGTTTTTAGTTAAATCCTTTTTGACTTGCAAACCCGAACCAGGTCATATTGCCAGTATCGGAATTTTCAACATAAAACACAAGTCTTACTTTTACGGTTTCTTTGGGAATTTCCTGGGTGAACATCGACAATCCGCCGTTGCGGCCCTGACTTGCCGATTTGATCAGTATACCGTTGCTGTTGTAACAGTCCACGCTCCAATCTTTGGCGTAAAGTTGATATTTGGTGCCGTTATAGGTGGAAATAAAGTAGCACTTATTACCATCTTTTACCTTGGGAATATCGAACTCCACAACCGACGGTTGAAGATCGGTCTTGCGGTACGAGGCAACGATATTCTTGTTTACGGTATAGGTTTGAATCATATTATCGTTAACCGTGTAAAGTGCTCTGCCGCCAAGCTCCATAACCTGCGAAGAAGATTTTGAGCACTTAAAGCCTTTAACGTTTTTACCGAGCGGGTCAACAATATTGACAAAATCCGTATCCATAAACGAGTTGTTCGAATACCTGTAGGTATATATATCGGAATTGTTGCCGTAAACGGGTTCCGACTTGGTTGAAGCGTCGTTAAGTTTAGCCGCAACCTTGTCGCAGTAAAGGCTTAACATATTACCTATGTTGATTTTGGTTGCAAAAGAGTAGGTTTTAGAGTCGGTAGCGAAAGACTGCCACGAAAGAAGCGGGCTTTCACTGTAATACTTTTTCTCAACAAGCTGTGCTATGGTGTTCCAGACTACGCCTTCAAAGTCAATAACGGGTACCTTGTAAAACTTGGCTATTTCTTTGTGATAATAGCCGAGTTCTTTACCGCCGGAAGTAAGCGGGTCGGCGTTGGCAGAGTTTAACGCCCAGCTACTTTCGGTCGCGGCGGCGCCGCAAACTATAATTAAACCTGCGCTGGTTTTGGTAAGAACACGCCTTACCATATTTTCAAACGCCGCAGAGTTTGCTTTGGTGCCGTTAATACCGTCGCCGATGGCAAAGTCGAGAATTACAAGGTCGGGCTTGAGGTCAATAACCTCGCTTTTTATCATATATGCCGCGATATTCGAGTAAATTGCCTCGCGGCCGGTGGCCTTAGAAGAACCGTCGTCGCCGTATTCAACAAGGCTTACGTTGCCCGAACCCATGGTGGAAAGATGTTCTTTTAATACCTTGCCGTAACTGTCTTCACCGCCGCAGTTGATACCGCCGTAGGCTACAATCTTAATGTCCTTACCGGCTTTAACCTTACGGATGGCGTTTGCCACGCGGGTCATATTGCCCGAAATATTGCCTTTTTCATCTTTAAGTATACCTGCTTCGAGGAAAGCCTGATCTTCGCCTGCTTCGATGTTGGCGGCGCGAAGTTTGTTGCCGGTGAGATCTTGCGCCATAATGGCGCCGGTTTTAACCGGGATACGCTTTTCTATTACCTCGGTAGTATGGATGTCTTCACCCTTAATGTAAGTGTCCTCGTACTCTTCGGTGGGCTCGCCTTGAACATATTCGGTGCTGCCTTTTTTGGGCTTCTTTGTAGTGGTTGTAACCGCACAGGCGCAAAGGGATATAACCATAACCATACAAAGTAATAATGCTATTATCTTTTTCATAAGTTCTCTCCTCTTATAGCATATAAACACGTTAACACAGTCTATTATTACATAATAATTTTATTACAATGTATTATATAAATAAAGTCTAAAAATACGCTAAAAAATCGAAAAAAAATGAACTAAAAGAAATTTTATATATGCTTTTTCCTTAATATTGGGGCGTAAAAAATTGCCATACACATTATATAGACAATTATGGCTAAACCGCCGAAAATCAGCATATAATAAAACCCCTGTGCTTTACATATTTTTACTGCAAAAAACCGAGCTAAAACCACCGACGCTACCGAAAAAATTGCAGGGATCACAAGTTTTTCAAGTGCGCCGTCTATGTGTCCCACGGTTTTTACCATTTTACGGCAATTGAGAAAACAGGTAAAAATATTGCTTGCAAACATAACGGTTAAAAAGCCGAGCATACCAAAACGCGGCACCGAAAAATATATCAAAACAAGCCGTAAAATGCAGTCGGCAATCGAGTATAAAAAGGTGGCGTTTTGCTTGTCAAGTCCTTTTAATATGCCGTCGGCCATACCGTCGAAATACATCACCGGTATAAGCGGCGCAAGCGCCGTTATAATCGGCGCAACGGCGCTGTCGTGATAAATGCCTTCTGCCAACTGCTTTGCCAAAAAGTAAAAAATCGCGGCGGTAATAAACGAAAAAAACGCCGTTATCTCAAAATTTCGCTGAACCGCGTAGCGAATTTTACAGTAGTTTTTTTGTGAAAGCGCCGATGATAGTTCGGGGATAATCAGCACCGTTACCGAGTTTAGCATACTTGCCGGGAACATTATAAGCGGAAGCGCCATACCCTTTACAAGCCCGAAAGCCGAAACGCCGCCCGCAGTACCCAGTGTTACCGCTAAAAGAGAAGGCGCGATAAGGTTTTCGGCGGTGCGCAAAAAAGAGCTTAAATATTTACCCAGCGTCATAGGCAGTACAATGTGAAAATGTTCTTTAATAAACCTCGACGGCGGCTCGCCGCCGCATTTTTTTATTTTAGATGAATCGATACCGTAGTTTATCGCCAGAAACGCCGCCGATACCGCTTCGCCAAGCATATCGCACAGCATTATTTGAAAAAGCGTATGGGCGCTGCTTGCGTTATCGGGAATAATAACAAACAACAGCGCAAGCCTTACCGCCTGCTCGATTACAAGCGAAAACGAGGGAATTTCAGCTTTGCACCGTGCAATAAACCACCCTCTTATCACCGCCGAAACCGCCATGAACGGCAGTATACACCCCATAAGTTTTACAGCGGGGACTGCGTTCGCGTCTTTTATAAACCGCAGAGAAATAAAGCCCGAAAACACAAAACATACCGCTGCACAGAAAAACGAAAAGGCAACCGCAATAATAATGGTGTACCCCACCGCCGATTTTGCGGCTTTGCCGTTACCTGCGCACAGGCGGTCTTTAATTTGACGGGTAGCGGCGGTTTGAAGTCCGCCTGTAATAAACGCCGTAAAAAAGACAAAAACCGACCCAATCATCTGGTAAAGGCCTATGCCGCCGCTTCCGATTTTGCCGCTTAAAAAAATGCGAAAATACATACCCGCAAACCGAAGGACAAACGAGGTTGCCGTAAGCCAGAACGTATTTTTAATAAAGGTAGATTTTTTCATTGTTTCACCCGTAAAAATATTCTTAATATATACTATTTCAAACGGTTAAACAATATAACGAAGCTTACAAAACCGCAATGACAAATCGGTTGTAAAACAAACCCGCTTTGCGCGATAAATAATAATATTTTTTGGAGTTTTGCGTATAACCAAAGCGAGAATCCTTAGTGTATTCTGATAAGCGTAGCCGCCAAAGGTAAAAACAGCCGATTGTTAGGCGGTTTGTTGTTGCCGGGCAGGAGCTAAAAAAAAGACCGTAGAAACTGCATGTTTCTACGGTCTTAACTTTGCAAACTATTTGGCAAGGCTTTTCTGTAAAGCAGATTTCTTTCTTGCTGCATTGTTTTTGTGAATAAGGCCTTTGGCAGCCGCTTTGTCAACCTTAACGATGGCAGCCTTTACGGCAACTGCTTTTTCTTCGCCGTCAGCGGTTTTCGCCTTGGCGATGGCAGTTCTTAAAGCCGAGCGGGCGCTCTTGTTACGGGCATTGTTTGCCTGTGAAGTAATAACGCGCTTTTTAGCAGATTTAATATTCGGCACTTAACATTGCACCTCCTTTGAAATTTAGACACTTTATTGTATCACCAAAAGATTAAAAAATCAATAGTTTTTTGCTAAAAAAAGCAGATTTGCGCCAAAATTATTGGATACATATAAAAAGGGTGCAAAACATAAGTATTACTAATTAAACTTTTAGAGGTTACACATGAAAAGGTTTTCGTTTTCGTTTATGGTGTTTGCTACGGCGGTCGCCGCCGCGTATACCGTTTTTTCGGTACTTCCCCGTCCGAATGTTTCGTATAACGGTTTTAATGATAACGGTTCCGCCAAAACCGCGGAGGTATTTTACCAAATCGGAGAGGCGTCCTCTGAAAGCACAAACTCTTCAAATATATCTTCTGCCGTTTCGGTTGTATCAAAAGGCACCGTAAAGGGCAAAATAAGTGAAGAGGTACTCTCCCCGTACAAGGCAAATTTATCCTATGGTAAAATCTACCTTAAAAACAGTACGGGGGTGGCGGTAAATCTTAAAGACGAGCTTGCGGCAGGGGTAAAATTTAAGATGGATAAGGGCGATAATCCCCAGGTGCTTATCGTTTCGACGCATACCTCAGAGTGCTATATGGAAGAGGACCGGGCTTACTATACCGATAAAGACCGGACGGGTACCTACGATAAAACCAAAAACGTTCTGTGTATAGGCAAAATAATCAAAGATAATCTTTGTGCCGCGGGAATTTGCGCGGTGCAAAGCGAAGCCGTACACGATAAAAAGTTTTCGGGCTCTTACGCCGCAAGCGCTAAAACCATTAAGGAATATTTGAGCAGGTACCCCTCTATTAAGGTGGTAATCGACGTCCACCGCGACAGCGTAAATTACGATAACGGCGTAAAGGTTAAACCCACCGTTAAAATAGACGGCAAAAAAGCGGCGCAAGTTATGTTGGTTATCGGGTGCGAGGCGGGTCAGGTTGAGGGCTTCCCTAACTGGCGGCAGAATTTCCGCCTGGCTATACGCCTTCAGCAGCAGCTTGAAAACGACTACCCCTCTCTGGCGAGAGCGGGCACCTTCACGCCCAGAAAATATAACCAGCACCTGACGACCGGCTCGATGTTGATTGAAATGGGCACCGAAGCAAACACCCTTGAAGAAGCAAAATACTCGGCGCAGCTGTTGTCAAATTCGCTTATAAAAACCCTTAAAAATCTATAAAACTAAGGATCGTTAAAATGAGGAAACTTGCGGTTATTGCGGTTATAATGCTTTGTATTTCGCTTTTGTGCGGCGGGTTTGTTTTAATAGAACAAAAAATTATTGCCGATCGCACCGGCCAAACCTACCCCGTAATAAGCGTAAAAAACGGAGAGGTTCGTTTTTTTGATAAAAAGGTAATTAAGATAAAATAAAAAACAAACCGGGATTGCCCGGTTTGTTTAATGTTTTGTGCGTACGGTTTTATTTTGCCACAATATTTACAAGCTTACCGGGAACAACGATTTCTTTTATGACCGTTTTGCCCGCAAGGTCGTCGCTTATAAGATTTTTTGCAATTTGAAGCAGTTCGTCCTTGGACGCTTCGGCGGAAACCTTTGCGCGCGCCTTGATTTTACCGCACAGCTGTACCACGATTTCGACCGTATCGTCGCCGCATTTATCGGGGTCAAACGTCGGGAAGGAGCTTTCGTGCAAGTAGCCGCCAAAACCCGCGCGCTCCCAAAGCTCTTCGGTAAGGTGGGGCGCAAAGGGGTTAAGAAGCAGCAGGTAGGTTTTAAGCTCGGCTTTGTTTATGCCGCCAACCTGGTAAATTTCGTTAATAAGCGCCATAAGCGCGGCGATGGCGGTGTTCATTTTAAGATTTTCGATATCTTCACCGACCTTTTTGACGGTCTTGTTGAAGCTCTTTTCAAGCTGCGCCGAGTAGCTTTCGCCATCCTTAAGTATGTACATAAGTCCCTCAACGCGGTCTAAAAAGCGTTTACAGCCCTTTATGGACGAGCTTTGCCAGGGCGCCGCCTTTTCGAAATCGCCTATAAACATTTCGTAAAGGCGCATGGTGTCGGCTCCGAACTCGTCAACAATATCGTCGGGGTTGACCACGTTGCCGCGGGATTTGGACATTTTTTCGCCGTTTTCGCCCAAAATCATACCGTGCGAGGTGCGTTTTTGGTAGGGTTCGGGGGTGGGCACTACGCCGCAATCGTATAAAACCTTATGCCAGAAACGGCTGTACAAAAGGTGAAGGGTGGTGTGCTCCATACCGCCGTTATACCAGTCAACCGGAAGCCAGTATTTAAGAGCCTCTTGGCTGGCAAGTTGTTTATCGTTATGCGGGTCGCAGTAGCGTAAAAAGTACCACGAAGACCCTGCCCATTGGGGCATGGTGTCGGTCTCGCGTTTAGCGGGCGCCCCGCAATGCGGACAGGTGGTATTTACCCAGTCGGTTAGTTTTGAAAGCGGCGATTCGCCGGTATCGGTGGGTTCAAAATTATCGGTATATGGAAGTTTTAAGGGCAGTTCGCGTTCGGGCAGGGGCGCCCAACCGCATTTTTCGCAGTAAACCATCGGTATAGGCTCGCCCCAATAACGCTGTCGCGAGAAAACCCAGTCGCGAAGCTTGTAGTTGGTTTTGCGCTCGCCTATGCCCTCTTTTACCAGGTAGTCGATAATCGCCTTTTTGGCTTCCTCGACCGTCATGCCGGTTAAAAACCCCGAATTTACCATAACGCCTGTGGCGCAATCGGTAAAGGCTTCTTTTTCAATATCTCCGCCGGCTACAACCTCAATTTTGGGGAGGTTGTATTTTTCGGCAAATTCGTAGTCGCGTGTGTCGTGCGCGGGAACCGCCATAATGGCGCCCGTTCCGTAAGAAATAAGAACGTAATCGGATACAAAAATAGGAATTTCGGTGTTGTTCACGGGGTTGATGGCTTTTACGCCTTTAAGCTCTACGCCGGTTTTATCTTTGGCGACCTCGGTGCGTTCAAAATCCGACTTTCTTGCCGCCGCCTCGCGGTAGGCTATTACCTCGTCTTTGTTTTCAAGTTCCCATTTATCGATAAGCGGGTGTTCGGGGGCGATAACCATATATGTAGCGCCGAAAAGGGTATCGGGGCGGGTGGTGTAGATAAGCAGCTCGTCGCCCGCCGTGGTTTTAAAGGTAACCTGGGCGCCCTCGCTTTTGCCTATCCAGTTGGTTTGCTGGGTTTTAACGCGATCGATAAAATCAAGACCGTCCAAATCCGATAACAGCCTGTCGGCATAATCGGTAATTTTGAGCATCCATTGGCTTTTAACCTTTCGTACTACCTCACTTCCGCAGCGCTCGCAAACGCCGCCTACCACCTCTTCGTTAGCAAGTACGCATTTGCAGGAGGTACACCAGTTAACCGCCATCTCTTTTTTGTAGGCAAGACCCTTTTTATATAACTGCAAAAAGATCCACTGGGTCCACTTGTAATACTGCGGGTCGGTGGTATTGATCTCACGCGACCAGTCAAACGAAAAACCTAAACTTTTAAGCTGGCGCTTAAAGTTTTGTATGTTATTTTTGGTTACTGTTTCCGGGTGAATATGGTTTTTAATGGCAAAGTTTTCGGTTGTCAGACCAAAAGCGTCCCAGCCCATCGGGTACAAAACGTTATAACCGCAAAGCCGCTTTTTACGGGCGATTATATCAAGCGCGGTGTAGGAACGTGGGTGCCCGACGTGAAGCCCCTGTCCCGAAGGATAGGGGAATTCCACCAGCGCGTAATACTTTTCTTTGTCGCTGTCGTTTTGCGCGGCAAAGCACCCGGTTTTATCCCAAATGTCCTGCCACTTCTTTTCAACCGTTTTGAAATCGTAACTCATTATTTTTCACCTTTGTGCTATTGTATAAACTGCGAAATATCGGTGCGCTCACCGTCGCTCCACAGTTTTTCAAGTTCGTAATACTCTTTTAGATCGGGGGTAAAGATATGCACTATAAAATCGGTGTAATCAAGTAAATACCAGCCCGTTGCGCGCCCCTCGATGTGATGGGGCTTTATGCCCTGCTGTGAGAGTTTTTCTTCGACCGTATCGCACAGCGCACGCGCGTGGGTGTTAGAGGTTGCGCTGGCGAAAATCATATAATCGCACAGTGTAGTAATGCCGTCGGTTTTATATGCCGAAATATCGTTGCCCTTTTTATCGTCGAGTGCCTTAATGGCAATTCCTGCCTTCTCAATTACCGTCATTGTTTGAATTTTTCTCCTATTTGACTGAGTGTTCCGCCGCCGACATCGTCCGACGCGTCGTATTTTTCACCGTTATCGAGGTACAGTTCGTACGCCATAATATCAGATGTGGTCAAGGTTTTGCCATAGGGGTTAAAGTGCTGATTGAACAGGTCGACGTATTCCGATTTGTGAATGCAGTAAACCGAGCTTCTGAAACCGTTTACACGGTACCCCGAATACTGGCCGGGTACGGCGTAAATACCGATTTTGCTCATATCCATACCCTTAACCTCAAGGGCGTAGCCGAGAATATCGTTAATGCTTATATCGGTTTGAATTCTTTTGTTTTCGTCGGTTTCGTTATAAAGGCTGCTTGCAAGCGACGCCACCTGCGAAACGCTCATTTCTTTTAACTTTTTGGCAAGGGCAATATATGCAAGACGCTGATATTTTACGCGGTCGGCGTCGCCTAAAAGGTAACCGTCGCCTACGCCGGTACGCTTTCTTACAAAGCCGATAGCCTTACTTCCTTCAAGGGTTACCCAGCCGGGGCCTACGCGGTGGTGCTTTTTGGTATTATAGTCCATAATATCTATGCCGTTGCTCTGCGTTATGTTTATGGTAAGGCCGCCTACCGCGTCGATAAGCTTCATAAAGGCGGGTATGGTAACTATAACGTAGTGGTCCAGCGGCACGCCCAAATAGTTGTTGATTACGCGTCGCAGGCAGTTAATGTTAGTTTCGCCCTTACGGGGGGAGCCGTATGCGGCGTTGATTTTACCGCCCGAATAGGGACTGCCGTTGCCGTTGCCGATATAAAGGTCGCGAGGGATTTGCAAAAAGTTAAGGGTTTTGTTGTTATGGTCTAAGCACGCCACGATAATGGTATCGGTAAGTTTGCTGCCTTCTTCGGGCGGACATATACCCACCACTAAAATATAACTTACGCCCGAGTGATTACTTGTAAGCATATCTTCGTAATCGTCAGAAACGCCTGCGTTTTGGTCGTTAAATTTGAAGCCGCTCAGCCCGAAAACGTAGTAACCCATAACGCCGGTAGCAAGCACCGACACAACCAAAACTATCGACGCGATAATATTAACCGCTGCGCGTATTTTGCGGCGCTTTTTTTGTTTTTTGCCGGTTTTTTGCAAAGAACTGAAATCAAAATTATCCTGCATTTTTATTACCTCTTTTTATACTGCTTAAAGGCTTCTACGGTATCGGGATGAATCGGAAGTCCCCTTGAAGCCAGGTCGTTAACCGTAAACTGTGTGGCTATAAGCATAGCCTCATCCAAAGATTTATCGACCGCTTCGCGCATCTGCTCAACTCCGTCATAATCGCGGTCGGCGCTTGTGTAGTCGGCAAGATAGAGTATCTTGCAAAGAAGCCCCATATCCTTTTTGGCGGTGGTATGGTAACGCACCGCGTCGATAATCTCGGCATCCTTTATTTCAAGCGAATTCTGTATAAACGCCGCGCCGGTTATGGCGTGCCAGAGTTTAGGCGCGCGTTTTTCAAGATCAGTCATAATTATACCAAAGTCATCCGCCATTTGCAACTGTTCTTTTTGCGGCAGTTCTTTTGTAATATCGTGTAAAAGCCCCGCCGTATAGGCCTTGCGCGTATTTGCGCCGTAAAGCTTTGCCAGACGTTTTGCCTCGTCTGCAACATTTAGGCAATGGTTGTATCTTTTATCACCAAGGAGCCTGCGCAGTTCGCGTTTGTAAAGCTCTTCAACGCCGTACAGGCTGTTAGCTTTTATGTACTGCGTAACGCCCTGCGGCAAAAGCGAAAAATCGAGGGTTTTTCTAAAACCGGAGGAAGCGCAGCACTTTGGCTTAAAGTCAAGCATCTTATAATCCGCGCCTGTTTTTTCAAGCGCCGAAAGATCGGTTTTGCCGTCTCTTGCAAACACAAAAATTTTACAAAGAGCGGCAAGTTCTTCGGCGTGATACCAACTGTCGAAACTTCTTGCCATATCGTCGCCTATGGCAAGGGCAAGGGGCTCTTTTGTGGTTTCTTTTATGGCCTTGACGGTGTTTAGGGTGTAACTTTTTTTGCCGAGTTCTTTTTCGATAGTCGAAATCTCGACGTTTTCTATATCGCCAAAGGCGATTTCGCACATTTTTACCCTATCTTCAAAACTTTCCGCCGCGCCGTGTTTGTGAGGCGCGCAAAATGCGGGAATTATAAGGGTTTTGCCGATTTTTGAAAGGTATTTCGCCATATCGACGTGAGATTTATGTGGCGGATCGAAACTTCCGCCGAAAATTATGAGCATATTTTTTACCTTTTTTCGGTTTTTATTCTTTTAACTTGAAGGCTTAAATCCTTGTGTTCTTTGCTTTCTTTGAAAAGTATAAACCGCGAGCCGATTACCTGAACCACCTGCGCGCCGACGGCGTTTGCCACGCTGTCCGCCGCCTCGCGAGAGGTTATTTCGCCGGTTTCAAGCACCCGTAGTTTTACAAGTTCGCGAAGTTCCAAAAGTTGGTCGGTTTGTTTTATAAGGGCGTCGTTTATTCCTTGTTTTCCTATTTGAAAAACCGTTTCAAGTGAATTTGCCTTGCCGCGCAAAAAGGCGCGCTGCTTGCTTGTAAGTGTCATAAGTTTAACTCCTTGATTTTTTCGATCAAAGCGGCAAGCGCCCTGCCGCGGTGACTTACGCTGTCTTTATCTTTACCCGAAATGGCGCTGAACACACCCTTTTCGCTTTCAAAAATATTATCATATCCAAAGTCGCTAAGCCCGTTGTCGGTTTCGGTTATGCGCCCTTCACAGACGCCCTCGACCGTAAAATTAACATCTTTGGAAACAAATGCTATACAGGTTATAAAACGGGCGGTGCGATCATTCTTTTGAACGCCTTCAAGCGCCGCCAGCATTTTATCACGGTTGTCTTTGCCGCTGCAGCCCTCACCGGCATATCGCGCCGAATAAACGCCGGGTGCGCCGCCAAGGGCGTCTACCATAAGTCCGGTATCGTCGGCAACGCTGGGTAGCCCCGTATATTCAAAGCCGCTTTTGGCTTTTTTTATCGCATTTTCGTAAACGGTTTTGCCGTCCTCTTCAACCTCGGGAAGATCCGGGGTTTCGACCTTTATGCCAAGGGGGGTGAGAATACGCTCAAACTCTTCGATTTTATGTTTATTGTGGGTGGCGAGAATTATTTTATCCATCAGAACAGCCCCTTAGCAAAATCTTGCGCGTTAAAGGGCTGCAGGTCGTCAATGCCTTCGCCCACGCCGATGTATTTAACCGGTAAATTAAGTTCGCTTTTTACCGAAAGCACAGCGCCGCCCTTGGCGGTACCGTCAAGTTTGGTAACTATAATACCCGTAACCGGCGTGACCGAGCCAAATTCCTTCGCCTGGTTTACGGCGTTTTGACCGGTCGTGCCGTCAAGTACAAGCAGCACCTCTTTATTGGCGTCCGGCAATTCGCGGTCGATAACCCTGTGAATTTTCGCAAGTTCGTCCATAAGGTTTTTCTTGTTGTGAAGTCGCCCTGCGGTATCACAAATAATCACGTCGGCGCCTCTTGCAACGCCCGCCTTAAGGGTATCGAACACCACCGAAGCGGGATCGGAACCCTCGGGGGCGCTTATAATGTCCACCCCTGCGCGATCCGCCCAGACCTTAAGCTGGTCAATAGCGGCGGCGCGGAAGGTATCGGCGGCGCCAAGCACCACCTTTTTGCCGGTCTTTTTAAGGTTGTGTGCAAGTTTGCCTATGGTGGTGGTTTTGCCCGCACCGTTTACACCTATAACAAGTAAAACCGTCGGCTTGGTGGCAAGGTTAAGCGAGCAGTCGCCCTCCATCATTTCGGCAATGCTTTCGCGCAAAAGTTCGGTGATTTGATCGGGGTCTTGTATGTTTTGATGCTTGACCTTATCTTTAAGGCGTTCGCAAATATCTTCGGCTGTTGCCGCGCCTATATCGCAAGAAATAAGTGTTTCGAGCAGTTCTTCAAAAAACTCCTCGTCGATTTTGCGAAAGGACGCGATTACGTCCTGCACGCCGTTTGAAAGGGCGTCGCGGGTCTTTTTAAGCCCCTGCCCTATTTTAGAGAAAAAACCCATTTTATTCTACCTTTAACTCTTTGAATTGTTTTTCAAGTTCGTTTACGTTAAGTTCTATCGTTTTGGTTACGCCCTTTTCCTGCATGGTTACACCGTAGAGCATGTCGGCGCTTTCCATGGTGCCGCGGCGGTGGGTTATGCAGATAAACTGTGTGGGCAGTTTGCAGGTTTTCATATAGTTTGCAAACCGTTCTACGTTAATATCGTCCAGCGCCGTTTCGACCTCGTCAAGGAAACAGAAGGGCGGACAGTTGACCTCCATAATCGCAAAGTAAATCGATATGGCAATAAGCGCCTTTTCGCCGCCCGAAAGACTTTCAAGCGACGGCACCTTTTTACCCGGGAGCTGGGCGACTATGTCGATACCGCTGGTTAAAATATTGTCCGGGTCGGTAAGAACAAGCTGCGCATGGCCGCCGCCGAACATCTGTGTGAAGGTCCTGGTAAACTCTTTACCGATTTTGTTGAAGCCTTCGGTGAACATGGTCTTCATTTGTTCTTGAAGCTGCGCTATAAGCTTGTTAAGCTCGGCTTTTGATTTTTCCACGTCGGCAATCTGCCCGCTTAAAAAGTCGTAGCGCTCTTTAACCTCTTTGTATTCGTCGATGGCGGCGACGTTAACGCTGCCAAGTGACTTGATTTCGCTTTTTATGGTCGAAAGACGCTTTTTGGCGGTCGGCAGATCTTCGATAACTATGCCAAGCTCCTGCGCTTCAGTGCGGGTGAGTTCGTACTCGTCGTAAAGCTTGGCGACAATATCGTCAAGTTCGCGCTGCATAACCTCTTTGCGCTCATTAAGTCGCGCGATTTCGCCCGATATATTCTCTTTATCGGCGGCTATTTTGCGCTCATCCTGACGAAGCTGAACGTTCTTGGCGTCGAGTTCCTCACGCTTTTTGGCAAGATCGTCCGAGTCGGATAGCAGTTGTTTGCCTTCGGTTTTAATGTCCTCGATGTTAAGGCGGTAGGTTTCTTTTTTGGATTCAAGTTCGGCGTTTGCCGTCTTAA
>CADBUL010000024.1 GCA_902797875.1 Oscillospiraceae bacterium
CCCGGCTCGGAAGCTACAAACAAAGGTACCGTTTTAGCGGCTTGCACCAAACGCCGTTTCTCTGAAAAACAGTAGTCTTTGCACTCTTCGTCAACGCCTTTATACTTGCAGTAATTGTATCACATCAAGTTCTTATTGTCAATATATATTTATAAAATTATTACAAACTATTACAGCAGATTTCTTTGAATTTTGCCGTTTACGGTTTTGGGTAGGCTTTCGTAAAATTCAACAATACGCGGATACTTATAAGGCGCGGTGTGGGTTTTAACGTAATCTTGAATTTCTTTTTTCAGCTCGTCACTGGGCTTATTACCGTTTACAAGCACCACGCAAGCTTTTACAACCTGACCTCGGACCGGGTCGGGCGCTGCGCAAACGCCGCATTCAAGTACGTAAGGCAGTTCCATAATAACACTCTCGATTTCAAACGGTCCAATACGGTAGCCCGAAGATTTAATAACGTCGTCTACCCTGCCTACGTACCACAAGTAGCCGTCTTCGTCCCGCCATGCGGTATCGCCCGTATGATAATAACCGTTTTTAACTACATTGTCGGTCGATTCTTTGTCGTTGTAATACCCTAAGAACAGTCCGCACGGGCGGCCGTTTCTTATATCGATACAGATTTCGCCGGGTTCACCGTCGGCTACCTCGTTGCCTTGGGCGTCAAGCAAGGTTATATTGTACATCGGAGAGGGTTTACCCATAGAGCCGAGCTTATGTCCCTCGCCGATGAGATTTGCTATCGACAGGGTGGTTTCGGTTTGCCCAAAGCCTTCCATAATGCGAAGTCCCGTAGCTTTTTCAAACTGTCGGTAAACCTCCGGATTTAACGCTTCGCCCGCCGTCGTCATATGCTTGACCGACGAAAAATCGTACTGAGAAATATCCTGTTTTATCATCATGCGAAGCATTGTAGGCGGCGCGCAAAAGGTTGTTATATTGTACTTTGCAAACATCGGCAGAATCTTGGAAGCGTCGAAACGGTCAAAATCGTAGGTAAATACGGCACCCTCACAAAGCCACTGACCGTAAAGCTTACCCCAGACCGCTTTACCCCAACCGGTATCGGAAATAGTAAAGTGCAGCCCGTCATAATCAACGCCATGCCAGTATTTTGCAGTAATATAATGTCCAAGCGCATATTTGTAGCTGTGAACGGCGATTTTGGGATAACCCGAAGTGCCCGAAGTAAAATACATAAGCATTGGATCGTCGCCGCCGCAACTGTCTTTATCACGGTAAAAATGGGCGCTGTAAAGCGAATACTCGCTGTCAAAGTCGCGCCAGCCGTCTTTAACGCCGCCAACCATAATCTTTGTAAGCAAAGCATCGTAATTTTCGGCGGCCTTATCTACCTCATCGGCGGTTGTGCCGTCAGCGGTGCATACAATAGCATTAACTTCGGCGGTCTTAAATCGATAATCAAAATCGTGCGACTGTAACTGATTTGTCGCCGGAATTGCCACCGCTCCGAGTTTATGAAGAGCCAGCATACAATACCAGAACTGATAATGACGCTTAAGCACAAGCATTACCCTGTCGCCCTTTTTAATACCTATGGACTTAAAGTAGTTGGCTGTTTGGTTGGAAGCGCGTTTCATATCGTTAAAGGTAAAGCGGCGTTCTTGCATATCGTTTGAAATATGTAACATAGCAAGTTTTTCGGGTTCCCGCTTTGCAATAGCGTCGACAATATCAAACGCGAAATTGAATTTATTTACATTCTTGAATTCAATGGATTTCAGCGCGCCGTTTTTATCCTCAACCGTGTTTACGTAACGGTCGCTTACAAGGTTTTTAACGGTTTTATTCGGAATAAGCGTATCTCTTATAACCTCGTCGGATACCTTTTCGCCTGGCAATACCACGGCGATAAAATGGCAGTCTTTACCGTCTACGGCAATCATACCGTGAGGGGTAGAACTGTTGTAATAAATACTGTCGCCCTTTTCTAAAAGCTCGGTTTTTTCGCCGATTTGTACCTTAAGTTTGCCCGAAATTATAAGGTCAAATTCTTGACCGGGATGGCTTGTAAGATGTATGGGCTTATCTTGAATATCGGCGTTATATTCGTATTTAACAAAATAAGGTTCGGCATATTTTTTGCGAAACATCGGCGCAAGGTCTTTAATCTCAATTCCGTCTTCTTTAGCGGTGGTAATACCTTTACCGTTACGGGTTATGGTATAAGAAGTCAGACGCGCGCTTTTATCGTCTGTGAGTATATTAATGTCAATATTGAAAATCTGGGCGCACTTGTGCAAAAAGGTAAACGGAAAATCGGTTTTACCTTTTTCGTAATTAAGGTATTCTTCCACTGACAAATCGGTGTTTTGCGCCATAAATTCGGGCGTATAGCCCATAATTTCGCGCATTTCACTTATACGCTTGGCAGTGTTAAGAAGTTTTTCGTTAAAATTGTCTGACATAATAATCACCTCTTAAAAATAAAAAACACCCGTCTCAAACTTTGAGACGAGTGTGAAAAACACATCCGCGGTACCACTCAAATTGCCGACAAAGTCGACCGCTTTCAAGGTCTAACAACCCCTATGCATTTACGCAGCAATCACGAGAAGCGCCTAATAAGCAAAACCGTTCGGACTTCCGGCTCGGAAGCGATGGGCTAAATGCAACGCACTGTCGGTTCACACCAACCACCGACTCTCTGAAAGTGTTAAAGCAATGCCGTCTTCGTCATAGCCTTTATAATTTTTTTACATTTTAGCACATCAAAAACTGCTTGTCAAGTAGTTTTTTGCTATATTTTACATAAAAATCGTCGGGCATATTTCTGCCCGACGAAAAAACTATTTTTTAGTCGTGAAGTTCTGCTTTTACCGCGTCAAAGGTCTCGGTAATTTCGGTGTCCGGCTTTTTGGTAATAAGACTTACTACAACAATTACAATAAGCGCAACTATAAACGAAGGAAGCAGCTCATAAATATCAAGCGCCGTACCTGCATAAACAGTTCTTATGACAAATTTCCAAATAAATATCATTACGCCGCCTGAAATCATCCCGGCAAGCGCGCCCCATTTATTGGTGCGTTTCCAGAACAGCGCCATAATTATTACCGGACCAAACGCTGCGCCAAAGCCCGCCCATGCGAACGAAACAATTCTAAATACCGAACTGGAAGGGTCAAGGGCGAGGAACACGGCAACAATCGAAATAATTATAACCGAAACGCGGGCTAAAATCATTGAGCCTTTTTGCGACATCTTTACGCCGAAAGTTTCTTTAACAAGGTTTTCGGAAACACTTGAAGCGGCGGCAAGAAGTTGGGAATCGGCGGTAGACATGGTCGACGCCAATATGCCGGCAAGAATTACTCCTCCGATAAAGGCGGGAACGTAACCGAAATCGCTTATTACCTTTGAAATATCAACAATTATTGTTTCGGCGGCTGAAGCGTCGGCATAAGTGTGTACAATACCCGATTTCATCAAGCTATAGCCGACAACGCCTATCAAAGTAGCAACAGCCATAGATATAACGACCCAGACAGAGGCGACTCTTCTTGATGTTTTAAGCTTCTTTTCGTCTTTGATTGCCATAAAGCGGAGCAGAATATGGGGCATACCGAAATAACCGAGTCCCCACGCAAGGGTTGAAACAACAGGCAAAGCTCCGTAACTTCCGGTAGTGCCTGAAGCAACGTCAAAGCCCTTGAACAAATCAAGATAGCCGTCAAGCCCTTTAACATTGGCAAAGACATTGCCGAAACCGTGTACGGCGCCTTCACCAAAGCCGATTACAACAAACAAGGCGACTGTCATAATAATACTTTGAATAAAGTCGGTAGTTGACGCGGCAAAAAATCCACCCAAAGTACAATAGATAACTATTACCGCGGCACTTATAATCATTGCGGTAACATAGTCGATACCGAAAAGAGAATTAAAGAGTTTACCGCAAGCCGCAAAACCTGAAGCGGTATAAGGAATGAAAAATACAATTATAAATAGCGCGGCGATCGTAGTAAGAAGCTTACTTTTATCCCCGAATCTCTTTGCAAAAAAGTCCGGCAAGGTATAAGCATCTATTTTAGCGCTGTAAATACGAAGCCTTTTTGCAACAAAGAGCCAGTTAAGATATGTACCGATGGCAAGACCTACGGCTGTCCATGTTGCCTCAGCTAAACCGCCCATAAGAGCAACGGCGGGAAGACCCATAAGAAGCCATCCGCTCATATCCGAAGCCTCGGCGCTCATAGCCGTAACAAACGGCCCCAGTTTTCTGCCGCCGAGATAATAGTCGCTTGCGGTTTTGTTTCTTTTCGAAACAACGGCACCGATCACGATCATCATAATCATATATAAAGATATGGCGCCGATGATAATCCAGTTGTTTACGTCTAACATATTCCCCTCCAAAAAGTTTTATTTATAAAAGATACAGTATTATATCATAGCCGGACGGATAATTCAATAACAATTTACAGTGTATATACGTTTAAAAGGATTTTTTGTTTAAACACTAATTATATAAACCGTTTTTTGTTTATAAGTTTCGCCCGGATTTAAAATAACGCTTGGAAAATTATTATGATTTAACGAATCGGGATAATGCTGCGCTTCGAAACACAGACCGCCGTTTTTGGGGTATTTAATGCCGTTTTTACCGTTTGCGGCGGCGTCAAAATGTATGTAATTAGCAGAATAAAACTGAAATGACGGTTCGGTGGTATAGGCTTTTAAGCAAAGTCCGTTTTTATCATTTTTAACTGTGCCGATAAGCTTTAACCGACCGTCTTTGTCGTCGATAATCATATTATGATCATAGCCGGTGCACAGTCTGAACTGGTAGTAATCGTCATAAAAGCGTTCGCCTATTGAATGCTCCGTACGAAAATCGAGCGGCGAATTATCGACCGGGATGATTCTTCCCGTTTGGGCGAAAGACTCGTCGTATTCGGTAAAACTACTGCTGTTAAGGGTTACTTTATGGTCAAAAACCGTAGAGCCGTCTTGCCCGTTAAGGTTAAAATAACTGTGATTTGTAAGGTTTACGGGGGTTGGAGCGTCGGTCGTGGCGGTATATGATATCGTAAGCGCGTTATCTTCGCTTAACGAGTACTCAACCTCTACGCTCAAATTCCCGGGAAAGCCTTCTTCCATATCGGGGCTTAAATAAGTAAGTTTTAAGGCGTCGCCCTTTATGTGCGCCTCAAACATTTTTTTAATAAAAATACCGTGCAGGTGGTTTTCTTCACCCTGACTTTTTGTAAGGGTATACTCTTTATTATTAAGAACAAATCGCGCGCCGCCTATTCGATTGGCGTGTCTTCCGACTACCGCGCCGTAATAACAGGTTCCGATTTCGTAAGAGGCTATATCGTCGTAACCTAAAACAACGTCGGTTAATACACCGTTTTTATCGCGGACGTAAATACTTTGAACCGTAGCGCCGAAATCGAGTATTGTTACACTCATACCGTTATTATTAGATAAATCGAAAGCCGTTACGGTTTGACCGTCTTTTGTTTTGCCGAATTCCCTGCTTTTTATGGTTGACATTTTTACCTCCAAAACAACATAACGGCCTGCCCGAATAATCAAGACAGACCGTCAGATTATTATTTAAACTTAGGTAAATCTTTTTTTGCTAAGCATATATCGCTAAGGTTTTCCCAGTCTATGCGTTCGTTGCGGTAGTAAAATTCCTTATCACGATCATCGACTTCTCTTAAAATGGCAAGGATTACCCACCGCCAGAACGTTATCGGGAATATCTTTTGTAACCACACTTCCTGCGCCGATTACGGTATTTTTACCGATATGTACGCCGGGTAATATTACGACTCCCGCGCCTATCCAGGCATTATCACCAATATAAACGTCGCGGTTATATTGCATTTCATATCGTCTAAGCTCCGGTGTTAGCGGATGACTTGCCGTAGAAATAACAATATTAGGCGCCAGTAAAACGCGGTTACCTATATAAATATGCCCGTCGTCAAGCAAGGTTAGATTATAGTTAGCATATACGCCATAATCGCGCCGACAATTATCCAATTGTTTGTATCTAAAATAATTCCCTCCACAAATAGTTTTTTTGACTCATTTGTTTACAGATAATGTATTATATCATAGGTAAAATAATAATTCAATAAATTTTTACAAGAAAAAACGCGGCGGAGCAAAATTGCCTCGCCGCGATGTGGGTTATGCTGCGTTTTTGTTATCTGTAATATACTCTTTTCTTCTTGCCGATAAAGAGCGTCGTCGCAAGAGCGCAGAGGGAGAGGATCATAATTGCGATCCAAAGTCCCATATGGCTGTTGTCGCCGGTTTGCGGAGAAGTGGGATTACCGCTGTTCGCC
>CADBUL010000025.1 GCA_902797875.1 Oscillospiraceae bacterium
ATAAAGCGAAGATACTTTTACACAATGTTTATCGAATATGTAATCTTTTATTTCATCATAAGTTGCCTTTGCTTCCGATGATGTTAAATCCAGCTCGTCCATATCAACGGTAATGTCGATATATGTATCCGGCTTTTTTCTAACCAACTGAACAACCGTCTCCACATGCAGCGTACCGGGGAACATATCAAACGGCTGGTGGTCTATATATTTATAGCCGTATTCGCTTAAAATATTGATATCGCGAGCGAGGGTTGCGACATCGCACGAAACGTAAACGATTCTTTCTGGCTCAATTTCGGTTGCAACCGTTTTAAGGGTGGCTGCGTCAACGCCTTTGCGCGGAGGATCTAAAATTACAACGTCGGGTGAGCAATCTAAAAATTTTTGAAAGTTTTTAGCGTCGTCGCAATAAAATTTTGCGTTTTTTACGCCGTTTAGTTTTGCGTTTTGCTTTGCGTTTTCAATGGCCTGCGGCACTATTTCAACACCTATAATACTTTTAGCTTTATCGCTTAGGGACAGTCCGATAGTACCTGCGCCGCAGTATAGGTCAAGCACCGTCTTACCTTCAACATCGCCGTATTTTGCAACCTGATTATAAAGGGCCTGGGCGCAGTCGTGATTTACCTGATAAAACGAAAGCGAAGAAATATTGAATTTTTTTTCGCAAAGTATATCGGTAATATAGTTTTTACCGAATAAAACCTTTTCGCGTTTTCCTAAAATTACGTTGGTATTTTGAGTATTAATATTCAGCACAACGCCTGCAAGTTTATCACCGAGAAGTTCTTGCAGGTTGTTTACAAAACCGTCAAAGTAGGGAAGTGCCTCGCCGTTTACAATTACGGTTATAAGTATTTCTCCCGTTGCGACGGCCTGTCGCAGCATAAGGCCGCGCACAAGTCCTAAATGGCTTTTTTCATCGTAAACTGATAATTTATGCGATTTGCCCCAGGATTCAAAAATTTCGGCTATTTTCCAAAATATTTCGGGGATTACTTTACATTTTTTAACCTTAACTATTCTGTGGGTGTTTTGCGCATAAAAACCAAGGTTAAAATTTTGGTCTATCTTAAATGAAGCTTTGTTGCGGTAGCCGCAGCGGTCAAAGGGCATAACGGGTTTTACTTCGCAATCGATTTTGCCAATTCTTTTAAGCGTTTGCGCAACCGTTTGCGCCTTAATTTCAAGTTCTTTTTTATAATCGATTTCACGGTAGGCGCACCCGCCGCAGGAACGCGAAACGGGGCAGTCGCTTTCAATTCTGTCGGGTGACGGCTTAATAATCTCAACAATTTTTGCAATGCAGTATTTCTTTTTTATTAGAATTACATGGCATAAAACCGTATCGCCCGAAAGCGCGCCCAAAACGAAAACGGCCATGCCATTATAATGGCCTATGCCGCTTCCTTCTTTTGAAACATCTGTTATACTAATTTCGAATTCGTCGTTCTTTTTTATCACTTAAGAATACCCTTGTTTATGGCAGGCGTGTTAGGTATGGTGATATGCCTGCGCGAATCGTAGCCGTAGTTAATGTCTACATTGTTATAGTTAATGCTAACCGTATTATGGTCTATCCAGGAAACAATGGCGGTGTCGGTGCCTGTTTCCCAGTAAATGTTTTCGATTATGGTTTTACCGTCTTTATCGTAACAAAGCTCGCCTCTTACGGCTTTACCTAAAGACGGGCAGTTAACCGTATATATTTTAAGTGTTTTGAAATCTTGTGAAAAGGACGAAAAACTAAATTCGCCGGTAGGTAAGTTTTCAAGATTATAAAAAAGTGAATTGTAGATATTAAAACCCAGATTTACAAGCGTTACGATAAGGCACAACGCAATAACCGTAATATTTATTATTCTGTTTTTCATAGTTCACCTTAAAAGAGTATATTTTTAATCTATGATATTTTATCATAATTATATTGTATTTTCAAGATATTTGTTGAAAAAAGAACCAATACAAAGTATAATATTTAATGTATTTACAAGATTTGATTTACACGGAGTAAAATTATGCTGCAATACGTTTTCGGCGGCGCCGCCACGGGTAAAACCACTGAAATTTTCAGGTTAATCGACAATGAGATAAACCCCGAAACCTTGTTAATAGTACCCGAACAGTTTTCTTTCGAAACCGAAAGAGAACTGCTTTCTCACGCAAACAAAAACACACAGGTAACCAATTTTACAAGACTTTTGGACACGGTTGAAAGTATCTATGGTAAATCATTTGGCGACCGCCTTAATAACTACGATAAAATTATCGTTATGCGCAATATCTTAAACAAGCTTGCCTCGGGTCTTCGCGTTTACAAAAAGTACGCGAACAGCCTCAATTTTTGCTCTTCTTTAATTGAAATGTACGATCATTTTGTTATGGAGAATACCGATTGGCAAACCCTTTCCGCCGCCGCGAGTAAAATTGAATCATCTAAAACAAAAGAAAAAATCGAAGAAATCCTTTTAATTTTCAACACCTATAAGTCATATGCGGCAAATAATATGCTTGATCCCAGCGACGACCTTAACAGACTATATGAAATTGTCGATAAAAACCGTTATTTTGTAGGCAAGACGGTTTATATCGACGCGTTTAAAGATTTCTACGGCTGTCAGCTTAAAATTATCGAGTGCATTATAAGAGACGCCAAAGACGTGTATATTGCTTTTACATACAAGCAGGACGGCGCACAAGCGGTGTTTAACAACCTTAAAACGGTTATTGCGCAAATTGACCGTATGTGCGAAAAGTATTCGGTACAAATTGCGAAACCTACGGTTTTAACCGAAACACATTTTTTAACGCCCGAAGTAACCCATTTGGAAAAGAACTTATTTTGTGATACCTACGAAAAATTTGAAGGTGAGTCAGCCGCATTTAAGGTTATTGAACGCGATTTTGCCTTTGAAATGTTTTTTGACGTTTTTTCGGAAATTTCGCGACTCGTACGCGAAGAAAACTATCGTTATCGTGATTTTGTAATTATTGCCCGTGATATTAAAAAATACGAAAAATATATGCACTTTACTGCCGAAAAATTTAATATTCCGCTGTTTGAGGACAGGCGAAAAGCGCTTAAATACTCTCCGCTTGCAAAAATGATTTACAGCGCATACGGCGCGGCGTGCCATCTTAACACCGAAAAAATATTTAACTATCTTCGCTGCGGACTAAACATTATATCCGAAGAAGATATCGACGCCTTATACAATTATGTTTACGTCTGGTCAATCAACGGTAAAAGCTGGCTTTCACAGTGGAACATGAATCCCAAAGGTTTTACCGAAAGCTCCGCCTACCCAAAAGAAATTGAAGAAACGCAAAAGACCCTTTTACATCTAAATGAAATTCGCCGAAAAGTAATGGATCCGCTTATAAAACTGCGTGAAAATAAAGGACAAACTTCGAGCGATAAAATTAAAGCTTTATATGAGTTTATGTGTGACGTTAACGCCCGGGAGTTGTGCTCGAATATTTGCAGTAAGCTTAAAAATTCGGGCGATATTCTCGGAGCCGATTTTACCCGTCAGTCTTGGGACTCGCTTGTTGAGGTCTTTAACAGCGTTTACAAGTATTTGGGAAATGAAAATATTACCGATAAAGAATTTGAAGACATTTTTTACGCGGCGATTTCCTGCTGCACGGTCGGTTCGGTACCGCAGATGCTTGACGAGGTTTCTTGCGGGAGCGCCGACCGTATTCGCCCGGCAAGACCTAAATGCGTATTTGTAGTCGGTCTTAATTTCGATGAATTCCCGATGGCTGTAAATGACGGCGGACTGCTTCTTAACAGCGAAAAAGAACTGCTTATAAATAACGGAGCAAACCTTGTAAATAATTACACAAAAATGACCGTCAACGAAAATTATTTGCTTTATACATGTTCTTGCTGCGCTACGGATAGGGTGTATTACTGCCGAAGCAAACAAAACGGTTCCGGCGCAAATTTAGAGGCTTCGCCCTTCTTTTTGAAAGCCAAAAGTATTTTTTCAGACTGTTTGCTTAACAGGGACGGCCTTTTTGGCGTAGATACCGCCGACAGCGCCTTTTCGGTTATGACGGCAGAACAATCATCGGCGCTCTCAAACGCAATCAGGCAAAACCTTAAAGATAATCCCATCTTTAAAGAAAAGGTTGAGCGACTTGGTTCGGGTTTTGAAATAAATGAGTTTAAGGCAGACAAAGGTCAAGTAGATACCGTCATAGGGGATACCGTTTACACATCGCCATCCAAGGTTGATACTTTTTACAAATGCAGGTTCTCGTATTTTTGTCGATATATTTTGAAACTTGAAAAAACACGAAAAGCCGAAATCGACAATCTTAACCGCGGCACGCTTGTACACTATGTTTTAGAACACGTAATTAAAGAACATAAGGACGATATTGCTACCGTTTCGCGCGATATAATTGACGCCGAAGTCGACCAAAAGGTTCAAAACTATCTTGATAATATCGGCGGTGTGGAATTTATAATTAACGATCAAATATCATATACTGTCGATGAAATTTCGAAGATGTGCAAAACGGTACTTTACCGCATTTCGGATGAGTTTAATTACAGTAGTTTTCATCCTGAATTTTTTGAAGCAAAAATGTCGTTAAAAGAGGACGCGGATTTTAAATCTCTTGTTATAAATGCCGATAAAAGAATAGTGCTTAACGGGTTTATTGACCGCGCCGACGTTTGGCGCGATATGCAAGGTGAAGATTATATTCGCATTATAGACTATAAGACGGGCAAACTTACGGTCAACATTTCGGATATTCTTTACGGCTTAAATTTGCAGATGTTACTTTACCTTTACGGCATTATAAAAAACAACGACCAAAACCGCAGTTATAAACCCGCAGGCGTATTTTATTATAAGATTTCCGACTTAGCGGACGAGCCCGATAAAAACAAAGAGAAAGATACAAAAACAAGTTCTCTGTTTTTGCAAAATGAAGAATTATACCAAGCATTTGACCGTTCAATGTCGCAGCGCTTTGTAAAGAAAATGGTCACGCCCAAAACCAAAAACGGTCAAACTAAAGAGCCGATAATAGATGCAGATCAGATGGAACTTTTATTTAAGCATCTTGACCGCAAGCTTACCGATATGGGCAACGATATTGCAAACGGCGATTTTTCGGTTAACCCGGTTGAATACTCCTATCAAAAAGAATCATGTGATTACTGTGATTATAAATCGATATGCATGCACGAAGGTACACTTGAAAAAATCAACAGTTACAATCTTGTCGAAGCCATGAATATTATTGCGGAGAATAATAAATGAGTGATTTAGTCATTAAGAATCAACAAGACGCCATTAACGCCAGGGGCAGTTTACTTGTTTCGGCTTCTGCCGGAAGCGGCAAAACCCACGTTTTGGTTGAAAGGGTAATAAAAACGGTTATTAATGAAGTGAACAAAACCCCCGCCGACAAACTGCTTATAGTTACCTTTACCGAAGCGGCGGCAAATGAACTTAAAAGCCGTATTTCCGCGCGTTTGACAGCGGCGGTTTCTCAAGAACCCGATAACCAGTATTACATAAAACAAAAAAACCTATTTGCGCTTGCGACGGTAAGCACAATTGACGCCTTTTGCTATAAACTTGTAAAAGACCATTTCCAGGAATTAGGGTTGCCGGACGATCTCAAAATCGCAAACAAATCCGATTGCGCAACCGCCAAAAAAGAAGCCTTTACCAATGCGCTAAACCGCAGGTTTTCAGAAGATAAAGATAACTTCACAAGGTTTTTAAAATCTTGCTATGCGTCGGGGAAAAGCTCGGTTGAAGCGGCACAATTACTGGTCGATAAGCTATACGAATATTCGTCGACGCTATCCCGTCCCGACATATTTTTATCCAAAACGGCTTTTAATTTGTACGACCAAAGCGATTTAGCCGACAGCGCATTAAAGCTTTATTACGATAATGTTACTCAAGAATTTGACGCGGTAGTTGTACTAATTCAAAAAGCAAAAGAAGACTGCGGTAAATATGCGGAACTTGTCGAGTTTTCTAATGTATTAAACAATGTTTTAATATATTGCGACGGCCTAAAAGAAAGCTTATCGTCTAATGATTTTGCTCAAATTGAATTATATTTACAAAAAAATATTGAATATCAAATATCTGAAGAAGAAATAGATAAACTGCACGGCAAAAGGGTAAATCCGTTAAAGTCGTTTAACAGGGCTGTCGGTGGATTTTCCGCCTTTCTTGAACGACTGAAGGAAATATCTTCTTGCGGCGGTAAAAGTGTTGATAAAAAGCTTAAAACCGAAAAAGAGTTCATATCTTATTTGTGTGATTTAACAAACGAATATGGCGAAAACTATAAGAATACGCTTATTTCAAAAAATATGCTGGATTTCAACCTTATAGAGCGCTGTGCGGTAAAACTTTTATACGATTTTGTAAAAGAAGAAAAATCGGTAAGTCCGTACGGTAAAGACATCGCCGGCGCCTATAAGGCGGTGCTTGTCGATGAATTTCAGGATATAAGCGCACTGCAGTACGACCTGTTTTACGCGGTATCTGATTGCGGCAAAAACCTGTTCGCTGTAGGTGATATTAAGCAAAGTATTTACCGTTTTCGCGGCTCCGATCCTTCGTTGTTTGAGGGGCTGGTCGATTCATACAAAGTATACGATAAAGACGATTTGGACAATCCGAGCAAAATATTCTTAAACTGCAATTTCAGAAGTCGACCCGAAATATGTGATTTTGCCAATGGTTTTTTTAACTCGTTTATGACAAAAGAGTATGGCGGCACAGATTATAATGAAAACCAGTATTTAATAGCAAACGGTACTTTTTGTGAAAACCTTTCTAAACCGAATGTTGAAATAGTTTATACCGTTTTAGCAAAGAAAAATCAGTTAAAGTACGAAGCGCTTTCCGCGGCGAATAGAATTAAAGAAATTATTGCTTCGAATATGTGCATAACCGATAAAGAAAGCAAACTTTCTCGCCCGGTCAAATACTCGGACATAACGGTTATAGCCCGCAGCAATAAAACCCTTGAACAGTATAAAGAGATATTTGAAAAAGCGGGTTTGCCGGTATCTTATTCAAATGAAGATATGCTTACTTCGTCTGAAATTAAACTGCTTGTGTCGTATTTGAAAATAATTCTCAATCCACATGAAAGCATCTCGCTTTTATCGGTTTTACTTTCGCCGTTATACGCGTTTTCGGCTAATGAAATTTTAACCGTTCAAGCGGTAAAGAGTAAAAGAAAAAGCCTGTTTTCTAAACTCGTATTACTCTGTGGCAAAAATGAAAAGCTTAGCGGTTTTGTAAAGGATTACCGTGAAATTAAAGACTTTTCCGCGGTTAATTCGGTAGGCGATACGGTGCTTTATATTATTGATAAATATTCACTTCGTGATACCGTCGCCACCTTTGACAACGGCGCCGTAAGACGTGAAAATTTGCTTAATTTTGAAAGAATAGCATACGATTTTTCTAACGAAAACGAAAATTTGTATTCGTTTGTGTCTTATCTTGAAAATCAAAGAGAAACCGATACTCAGGCTGTTTCATCAATCGGTGATAATACTGTAAAACTTATTACTATGCACTCTTCTAAAGGCTTGCAGTTCCCGGTGTGCATAGTCGCCGGTTGCAGTAAAGAGCTGTTCAAAAACAACGGCGATAAAATCGAAAACCGCTTTGTTATGAACGGCAAAAGCGGTTTGGGCGTTAAAATTCGTAATTACGAAAATAATGTGCTTTATAAATCGGTTGCGTTTAATAAAATCTCCGCCGAAAACAAAGCCGATGATCTTTCGGAAGAAATGCGTTTGTTTTACGTAGCCGTAACAAGAGCCTGCGAAAAACTGATATTTATGAGCAGCACGAGATATGATCTTAATAATCATTTTACAACGGCCTTAAAAAACAATAAACCCCAAAAAGCAGTTTATGACGTTTCGTTTATTAAAAGCTTTTCGGATTTACTGAATATTTATGCACTGCACAACTCTGACAGCCCCGAAATTAAAGCTCTTTACCCGGCCGAGTGTGAGCCGTTAGCAATAAACGAGGTTCATGTAAGCGTCGATAATGCCGAAGAAATGGAACTGCCGCGCGGGACGGAAAAAGACTTTTCAAGCAATACGGTCGACGATAAGCTTGTTAAAATTGTCGGCGAAAGATTAAAGTATGAATACCCCTACAAAGACGTTAATACTATAGCGGCGAAGTCGTCGGTTTCGGCGCTGTCGAAACAAAACCACGATGATTATGACTTTACTTCGCGTCCTGTTTTTGCACAAAAAGGCAAACTGTCTTCATCTCAAAAAGGAACGGCGCTTCATAAATTTATGCAGTATGCAAATTTTGACGCCGCAACAAAGGATTTACAGAAGGAAATCGAGCGGATTTACGAATATGGATGGCTTTCTCTTGACGAGAAAAATTCTCTTGAGGTTGACAAAATCGAGGTGTTTTTAGGCGGTCGTTTGCTCAAAAGGATTACTTCTTCACCGGTTGTTTTACGTGAGAAAAAGTTTTTGATTGAAGTACCTGCAGGTGAATTAGACCGGTCGCTTGTACCGCCCGTTTGCGAAGAAATGGTGGTTATTCAGGGCGCAATAGATTGTCTGTTTGAAGAAGACGGTGAAATAGTAATAGTAGACTTCAAAACCGACCGTACGAATGACCCCGAGCTTTTGCGTGAAAGATATGCCGAACAGCTTCGATATTACCAACTTGCCTGCGAAAAGCTGCTTAACAAAAAGGTAAAAAGCAAAATAATTTACTCGGTATTTTCGGGTAAAGAGATAGAATTATAATAAACTCTCGCTTTGCGGCATATATTTTTCTGAGGTGAAAAATATGTGCTGCAGGCTTGAAGATTTGCGTGATAAACAGGTTATTTGCATAAAAGACGGTAATATTTTAGGATATGTCGGCGATGTCGAAGTCGACACACTTTGCGGTAAGCTTGTATCGATTATTGTGTTCGGTAAACCAAAGTTTTTCGGAATTTTCGGCAGGGAAGACGATATAGTAATTCCGTGGTGCGAAATAGAAATTATTGGCAGCGAAACAATTCTGGTAAATTCAGTAATTAACCGCCCCATCAAAAGAAAACGAAAGATTTCCAATATATTTTATTCAAATTAACCACAATTACATAAAGCAGCCGTATTTTTGCGCTCCTTTTTGACAAAATACTTAAAAAGGAGATGCAATATGAAAAATACGACTGCTATTATTTTTAAGGTATTTTACGTTGTAATTTCGTCGGCGGTTACGGTTGTAATGCTTTTTGCAGGCTATTTTAATATAAATTTGCCTAAAAATTATTATGTTCTTCAGGGTGAAGAACTTGTAATAAATACCTCGCTGCCGATAAATGCCGTAAAAACCGACGAATACAGCAAAAACAACTACGGCGTAACACTTAAAGTACTTGGGATTATACCGGTATCAAACGCCAACGTAAACGTTGTGGATAAAATGAAGGTAAAGGTGCTTGGAACACCTTTCGGTATTAAAATTTACACCGACGGCGTTATGGTTGTAGGCATTAACAACGTAGACCGAGAAGACGGTGAAATATCTCCCGCTAAAGAGGCGGGGTTAAAACTTGGAGACCTTATAACCTCAATTGACGGACAAACCGTTTTAACCAACGAAGAGGTTGCGGCTATTATCGAAAAAAGCGATGGTAATGATATAAAATTAAATATTGTAAGAAACGGCGTTAAAATGTTTATTACACTAAAACCCGTAATGTCTAAATCAACCCAAACTTATAAAGCGGGCATTTGGGTAAGAGACAGCAGCGCAGGTATTGGTACTCAAACTTTTTTCAGCCCGACGTTAGGGGTAATTTCGGGACTTGGGCACGGTATAAGCGACCGTGATACCGGAAATATTTTAACCGTAAATAACGGTGAAATCGTAGCCGCTGAAATACTTGCCGTTCAAAAAAGCGAAAAGGGAAGCCCGGGCGAATTAAAAGGTAAATTTCTTGACCGGGTTTTGGGGACCATTGCAGTTAACAATTCAACCGGTTTATATGCGGTAACCGATGATTTCAACTACGACAAAAAAGACCTGACCGAAATCGCGCTCAAACAAGAAATTAAGACCGGTCCCGCCAAAATTCTTACTACAATAGACGGCACTAATCCGAAATACTATGACTGCAACATTGAAAAAATCAGTTATAACGGCGCTCTGTCAAAGAATATGGTTATAAGAATTACCGATAAATCACTCATTCTTTCTACCGGAGGCATCGTGCAAGGTATGAGCGGATCGCCCGTAATACAAAACGGCAAACTGATAGGCGCAATTACCCACGTTTTAGTTGACGACCCAACCGCCGGCTATGCAATTTTCGCCGAAAATATGCTTAATACCGCGCAAGAAATAAACAATAACACCGAACTTAAAAAGGTATCTTAATATGCTAAAACGGCAGGGAATAGCCCCTGCCGTTTTAATATATTAAGCGAGTAAACAGACCTCACAAATCAATTTATTATTTTTTTTCGGTTTTTCTTGATTAAATGATAATTTTATTATATAATAGATTGTTATTAAAAACAGGTGGTGCTTTATGAAATTAAGATATGAATTTACCATAATGGATATGGGCGACGAATACGCCGCCGTGCCGGTTGGCGATGACGCAGATAAATTTCACGGTATGATAAAACTAAATAAAGATTCTGCAGAAATTTTAGAACAGATAAAAGATGCTCCCGACCCGATGACGGTTCATAAGCGTATTAAAGAAAAACACCCCGAAATGACCGACGACGAAATAGGCCATATGCTGGTTGATTTTCTTAACAAGCTTGTAAGAGAAGGACTTTTAATACCGTAATATGGAAAATAATTTAACATTTGAACAGGTCCTTGAGCGTGACGGACACCTTGCCTACACAAACGTAGGTGTTAGTATGCTGCCCCTTATACGCGAGGGCAGGGATGTTATGATTATAAATAAATGCTGCACTAAACAGCTTAAAAGGTTTGACGCTGTACTTTTTTACCGCGAAAATGCCGAAGGCCGCGGCAGATACGTTTTACATAGAATACTTAAAATTCTGCCAAGCGGCGATTATTTTATAGCAGGCGATAACTGCTATGAGGGCGAAACAGTAAAACCCTACCAAATACTTGGCGTTTTATCGGGCATAAGCAGGGGCGGCAAACCATGTAATTTTAACGGTTTTGGCTATAAAATGTATATTTTATTTTGGTGCGCACCCTACAAAATGAGGTTTATTATTCTACGAATAAAGAGGTTTTTTAAGCGCTGTATCAGAGCCGTGCTTTACAGACTTAAAATTCGGAGATAGTATGGAATTTACAGTTAAACTTGCCGAAGTTAATATAAGAATTATAAGTATTTATGACGAGGTTTTTGTCCTTTGTAAGGATTATATTACCGAAGAACCCCCCGCTTTCAGTGTTAAGACTAGCAATAGCGATATTGATTTTGAACGCGAAAAATCAAGACGCGAAGCGGCGTACGAACATAGGCCGTATATTGATTTTGCCGATTCGTATCTTGAAACCCTTGCGGTATACCGTAAAATAGCGGTGCAGCTGCTTAACTACGGCGTATTTTTAATGCACGGGGCAGTTGTGGGACTTGACGGTAAAGCCTATTTATTTACGGCACCGTCCGGCGTTGGCAAAACAACCCATACACAATTTTGGCTGCAAACCTTTCAAAATGCTTTTATAATCAACGGCGACAAACCGCTGCTTAAATACAAAAACGACACTGTCTACGCTTTCGGCAGCCCATGGGCGGGCAAAGAGGCGCAAAATCGAAATACATCTTTACCGCTTTGTGCAATTTGCGTGCTTACCCGCGGCAAAGAGAATATAATCGAACCTATTGATTTTAATCAGATTTATCCGCTGCTTATCGGTCAGGTTTACCGCCCGGCTGATAAAGAGAACTTAGAAAAAACAATGCGATATATTAACGATTTAAGTAAATCTGTCAAATTCTATTTACTGCGTTGTAATCTCGATAAAAATGCGGCAAATGTAGCATATGACGGTATGAATAATAAATAATTTCGGAGGAATTCCCACTTGAAAAAGCGAAAATATACAGGCATTAACCGATTACTTAAAAGCGATGCGCTTCAAGTAATAATAAATACGATATATGATGGTACATTCAAAGAATTTTGGGACGACTGGAAATGGATTTTTTCATTTTCAAAGCGCTACCGGGGAATAATTATTTTTTACACCATCGTCGGTATATTCGGCTCGACGCTCTCTCTGGGCGCTGCTTACGTAAGCAAAACGCTTATAAATATTATTGTAGGGCAACAGGTAGATAAGGTTTGGATTTTACTTGGCACCATGATTGGTATGACAGTATTTTCTTTGGTGCTTTCAAGCGTGAGCAGCCGTATTTTCACAAAAATTTCCATCTATGTTAACAACGATATTCAAGCCGAGATTTTTGATAAAATTATCGACGCGCGCTGGAAAGAGCTGTCCCAATACCCAAGCGGCGACCTTCTGAACCGCTTTAACGGTGATGTCGGAACAATTGCGGGTAACGCCATTGGCTGGATACCAAACCTTATAATAAATATTTACACATTTATTGCTACGTTCATTGTTTTGTTCCAAACCGACCACGCAATGGCATGGATAGCCTTTTTGTCGGCGCCGTTTTTACTTGCGATGAGCCGCTATATAATGCGAAAAATGAAAGAATACCGCAAAAGGGTGCTTGAACTTAACTCTCAAATGATGAGTTTTGAGGTTGAAACCTTTTATAACTTTGATACCATAAAATCTTTTGGAATTTTCGGTCACTATTCAAAGCGACTTAGAATGTGGCAACAAAAATTCAAAGAATTTAACCTTGATTATAACAAGTTTGAGATTAAGACAAAAATCTTGTTGACCTTGGTTTCAACCTTTGTGTCGCTTATAGCGTTCGGCTACTGTTTGCTCCGTTTGTGGCAGGGTCAAATACAATACGGCGATATGACCTTCTTTTTGCAGCAGCGTTCAAGTCTTTCGGGCAAGTTTAACAACCTTGTCGGTACTATACCGGGTATGCTTAATTCGGCAGTTTCGGCGCACCGTATTCGCGAGCTTGTGGAACTCCCGCGAGAGAAACATAATCCGAAAGCATATAAAGAAATGGCGAAAATTGCCGATAAAGGCTTGACCGTAGAACTTAAGGACGTAACTTTCGGATACGGCGGCAAATCCGATAAAAAGGTCTATGTTAATGCAAGCTTAAAGGCGGCTCCCGGCGAAATCATTGCGGTTCTCAGCCCGTCGGGCGGCGGCAAAACCACCCTTATGCGGCTGCTCCTTGGTATGCTTAATCCCAATTCGGGTTCCGTAACGCTTACCGGTTGCGACGGCAAGCCGGTACCGATAAATGCCGATTTACGCAAATTTTTCGCTTATGTTCCTCAAGGCAACACGGTTTTTTCCGGTACTATATCCGAAAATATGAAAAACGTTCGCGAGGATGTAACCGACCAAGAGGTAGTCGAGGCGCTTAAAACCGCCTGCGCTTACGATTTTGTAAGTGAACTTAAAGACGGAATTAACGGTAAACTCGGTGAACGGGGAAGAGGTATTTCCGAAGGTCAGGCACAGCGGCTCTCTATTGCGCGCGCAGTCTTGCGTAATTCGCCAATACTGCTTTTAGACGAAGCAACCAGCGCGCTTGATATTGACACCGAAGAACTTGTGCTTAAAAACATAGTTAAACAGCACCCTAATAAAACCATTATTGTTTCGACCCACCGCCCAAGCGCATTAAGACTATGCCGGCGCATCTACAAAATTGCCGACGGCGGCATAGAGGAAATCGACGCCAAAACAGCCGAACAACTTATGTGGCGTTATGCCGATATGCCCGGTGGAACATATAAACCTAAACAAATTATAAAAATGCCCGATATGCCTCTTTCACCTAAAGACGAATCAGATATTATTCCGAAAAACACTAACGAAGGATGGTGGAACGAATGAACCAAAACAGTTTATCCGCTTATTATGGAAATAAAAGAAACAACCACAGAACAAGAGCAAACATATTAATGCTTCTTTTAATGCCGGTTGTATATATTATGCTTTTGGGTTGTCCCGGCAAAATAGGCAGCTATTTAGTAACCTACAGTTATTTTGTACCGCTTGTGTATTTTATTTTATTCGGTTTTTTTGCGCTTACGCCCGATAGATCAAGAACAAGACGTTTCAAGCGGCTAAAATACTCTATGTTCAGCGCGTTGTTTGTTTTAGTTGTTATGCTTATCATAAACACTATTGTTAGTCTTGTTTACCTTTCTTTTACACCGTCGGCCGGCAATATTTTCGGTTTTGGTTTTTCGGTGAAGCATACAATATTTGATTTTCTTGTGTTAAATGTTTGGCCGTTCAGGGTCGGTAAAGCCATTTGGTTTGTTCACAGCCTTGTGTACGCATACCTGTATTTTATGTTGATGGAAAAGCTTAAGCTGAATAAGTATCATATACCTGTTTTAATTGTTCTTTATGTTATTTTGCTTGCAACGGGTGAATTTTCCGCTTTCTGCGGATTCCCGATATTCGGTTATCCTTATATTCCGGCAGGAGCATTTACAAGGGCAATTCCTTATATGCTTATTGGTATGCTTATTCGCAGGTACGTTGATAAGCTGCCGAAAATTCCGCAATATGCATATATAATAGCCTTCTTTGCAGGACTGTTATTTGCGGCGCTTGAAATAGTGTTACTTCAATATATCAACAAATATTCATATCCCGGTCATACAATAGGTTTTGCTATTATGGCAATATCGCTTTGCTGTTTTACACTTGCCAAACCCGCCAAAGCAAAAAAGCCCGGATTGCTTGCAACATATTCAAGAAAGTATGCAATCAGGATGTACGTGCTGTGCCAGCCGGTAGCCATTATCAGTTGGCTTATAATAGGGCTGTACGCGCCGGTTACTTATTTTGTAATTGTTAAAGAGCATAGTTTTGCAATTTCATTTATTATAAGCTTTATTATTACAATACTTATAAGTCTTGTTAAAAAACTGTTTATTGTAATAAGTATGCGTTTTTCTAAAAGAAAGTTTATGCGCTTTATTTATAAAATTTTCACATTTGATATTACAAAAAATACTTGACAATTTTATATTTATATTAATAGAAAACTTCTTCTTAATACCAGAGTTTTATACAAAAACAGCCCCGAACGGCAGCGTTTAATTATTGCCGTTCGGGGCATATTTTATAACATATTTATTCAAAAAACAGTTTTATTATATCGTCTTTTTCGGCGTTTGCGATATATTTGTTTGTATCGGCTGCGGATAAAACCGTTTTTATATCTTGCAGGTCGTATTTTTTACCTATAAACAGTTTTTCAAAATCGGTAATATCTTTAGCGCCGAAAAAATCGCCTTTAATTTTGCATTTATCTATTATACCGTCTTTAACGTCAAGATATAACTCTACCGTTCCAAAAGTATACCGTTTACGGTTTTTATAAGTATATTGCGGCGAGTTACCGTAGTTCCAGTTATAGGTATTGTACTTTTGCTCACGCAGATTTTTAATTATATCTTTTTCCCGGTCGGTAAATTCATAAACTGTAAGTGCGTGCCGCTTTATAATAAAATCGGCAAAAAGCTTTCTAAACTCGTCAATATCAATCTTTTTATAAAGCAACGACTGAATATTAACTACACGGCTTTTAACACTTTTAATGCCTTTGTCGGCTATTTTTTCGGGGTCAACCTTCAATGCGTTTGTAAGGGACGATAAATCGGCGGAGAACAATATGCATCCGTGGTGCAACACCAGATTTTTATAGGTCGTTTGCGCGTTACCGCATATTTTTTTACCGTTTAATAAAACGTCGTTTCTGCCTGAGATTTCTGCGTTTAGTCCAAGGGTTTTCAAAAAATCAGTTAAGTCTTTTGAAAAATATGCGTAATCGCCAAGTTTACCGGTATTATCAGAAATAACAGTGTAATTAAGATTGCCCCTGTCATGAAAAACGGCGCCGCCGCCGGTAAGGCGACGGCAAACCGTAATTCCGTTTTCTTTAACGTACTGATAGTTAATTTCAGCCATTGTGTTTTGGTTTTTACCAACGATTATAGCGCGGTCGTTTTGCCAAAGCATTATGGCAGGCATTTGTTTTTGCTTCAACAAATACTCTTCGGCTGCCAAATTATAGGCAGGGTCTAACGAGTTGTTTGCAACAAATAACATTATACACCTTTTTTCGCTTTGCGGATTTGCTCGGCAGGAGTATAGTTCTTAACCGACACATAATCTTTAAGCGGTATCATTTTTTCGTTTACGCAATCGATAATCCATTGTTTCTGGGGGAAGAACTCGGCGTCATATTCGCTTGAGGGCGTAATCCAGTTTTCGCTTGCAACGATAGCGGGCGGGCAATCAAGATAATCGAAGCAAAGTTCGGTGATATTTTGCGCCATATCGTTAAGGATAGAACCGCGTGTGCAGGCGTCAGAAGAAAGTATGATTTTGCCGGTCTTTTTAACCGATTCAATAACCTTTTCATAGTTAAAGGGTACTACGCTGCGCGCGTCGATGACTTCGGCTGAAATGCCGTATTTTTCTTCAAGCTCTTTTGCGGCGTCGAGTGCGCGGTAAAGTGTAGAACCAATGGTAAGAATGGTAATATCTTTACCTTCGCGTTTAATATCGGGATCACCGAGTTCAACCTCGTAGTAGCCTTCGGGCACGCCTTCTTTGTGAAATTCTTCACCCTTGTTGTAAATTCTTTGGCTTTCAAAGAAAACAACCGGGTCGGTACCCATAAGCGCGGCGTTCATAAGACCTTTAGCGTCATAAGGAGTAGCAGGGAAGCATACCTTAAGACCCGGGATGTGAGCGCAAAGCGCGGTCCAGTCTTGTGAGTGCTGCGCGCCGTATTTTGCGCCAACCGAAACACGAAGAACTACCGGCATTTTAAGCGCGCCGCCGGTCATGGCTTGCCATTTAGCAAGCTGGTTAAAGATTTCATCGCCTGCGCAGCCGATAAAGTCGGCATACATAAGTTCAACTATTACACGGCCGCCCGCCATACCATAACCAACGGCAGTACCAACGATGGCAGACTCAGAAATAGGCGAGTTAAACAGACGGTTATAGGGGATAGCCTCGGTCAGACCGCGATAAACCGCCATAGCGCCGCCCCAATCTCTTACATCTTCGCCGTAAGAAATAAGGGTCGGGTCGGTGTAATATTTATTGATTATAGCTTCAAAAAGTGCGTCGCGAATGTTATAAACCTTTGCGGCAGAGTAAGGCTTGCCTTTTTCGTCAAAGGCATATCTTGCTTTAAGCGCAATCTTTTGAACCTGAGGATCATCCTCTAATTTAAGAAGAGTTTCGCAGGGACGGTCTTCCATCTTTTCGATTCTTTCGTTAGAGAACATAATATCCTCAAGGAAGTGCGGATTCTTTTTATAATCGGTGTAAGGCGAGATTTCAAGATCGCTTGCAAGGTCAAACATTGCACGGTTGCGTTTGGCTGCTTCCGCGGCAAGTTTATCAATTTCTTTTTGGGTGGCAACACCGGCTTTAATAAGCTCTTTGGGGAATACCACGGTCGGGTCGTATTTATACCAATGATCGATTTCCTCAGCCGTACGGTAACTGTTAACGTCGCTTGTTGAGTGGCCGCTCATACGGTAGGTGATAAGGTCCAAAAGTACGGGTCCTTCGCCTTTTTCAAGAAGCGGGCGTTTTCTCTTGTAAGCGTCGATAACCGCCAAAGGATTCCAACCGTCAACGCGTTCGGCGTGCATTTGATTTTTAGCCATAGCGCCAAGACGGGCAAGCTCGCCATAGGCCATGGTTTCACCTTTAGTTTGACCGCCCATACCGTAGCTGTTATTGTTAAAGTTATAAATAATGGGAAGACCGCCCTTGTAATCGTCGGGCCAGAGTTCTCTGAACTGATCCATATTGGCAAAATTCATAGATTCGTAAACAGGACCGCGCGCCGCCGCGCCGTCACCGGCGTTTGCAACTACGATACCGGGCTTTTTATTGCATTTTTTATAAAGCGCAACACCGGTACCAATGGGGCCCGAACCGCCAACGATGGCGTTGTTGGGGAATATACCGAAAGGTAAGAAGAAGGCGTGCATAAAACCGCCGATACCGCGCGAAAAACCGGTATCTTTTGCAAAGATTTCTGCCATAAGGCCGTAAATAAAGAAATCTTTTGCAATATCTTTTACCTTTTTATTGGTGGTGTGTTCTTTAATGATTTTGTAAAGTCTGCCGTCTTGAACCGACTCCATTATTTTGGTAAGCTCTTTATCCGAAAGCTTTTTAATAGCCGAAAAGCCCTTAGCAATAACCTCGTGGTGGCTTCTGTGGGTACCAAAGATAAAATCGTTGGTATCAAGGGTGTAAGCCTGACCTACCGCGGTGGCTTCTTCGCCGAGGGCAAGGTGGGCGGGACCCGGATAAGTAAAGTCTTTATCGTTGTAGTTACCTTTTTGCTTAATGGTAAGAAGCATCGATTCAAACTCACGAATCGCCATCATATCGGCATAAATACCAAGAAGGTCCTCTTTGGTATAGTTACCTGCGGCCATTTCCTGTTTAATGGTCTTTTTGTATTGGTTTGCGGGGATGTCTTCAAATTTAATGGTGCTTGGCGCACGAAGTTCTTCAGGTGCGACATATTGAGACTTTGGCATGGTTTTTTACTCCTTTATATTTATATTTTTTATTACGAAAATAATGCTTCGCGAATAATTTCGCTTACCGACGGGTGAGGGAAGACGAGTTCTTTAATATCGTCAACCTTAAGTTCGGTTTCTATCATCATTGCGGCGCCATAGATAATTTCCGAAGAATAATTGCCTATCATTTGAACGCCGATTACACGGTTAGTATCTTTATCAAGTACAACCTTGCATATACCGTCGCCGCCTTCGTTTTCGGCTACGTAGCGGCCCGAGAACATCATGGATACTTTTTTAACTTCTACATTAAAGCCGGCTTTTTTTGCGTCGGCTTCGGTGTAACCTACCGATGCAACCTCGGGGTTGGTATAAATAACCGAAGGAATTGCATTGTAACGCATAATATCTTTTTTGCCCGAAAGGTTGTTGATAATAACTTCGCTTTCGCGGTAGGCGGTGTGAGCGAGCATTAAGACGCCGTTAACGTCGCCAGCGGCATAAAGACCGGAAATATTGGTTCTGCCGTGATCGTCGGTTTTGATAGCGGCGCGGTCCATTTCCGGGCAAAGTTTTTCAAGACCAAACCCTTTTGTAACCGGACGGCGCCCGATAGAAAACAGCACCTTATCTGCATGTACTTTATTAAGCTTGCCGTTTTCTTCATACTCTACATAATCGTCGCCAATTTTTGTAACCTTGCAGGATAGTTTGAAGGTTACGCCTTTTTTCTCGTAATTCTTTTGCAGTATTTTGCCGATTTCGGCATCGGTATTGCCGGCGATATGGTCAAGCATTTCAATTACGGTAACCTTAGAGCCTACCGAATTAAAGTAAGAAGCCATTTCAAGACCAATTACACCGCCGCCGATAACCACAAAGTCTTTTGGGATTTCTTCGAGGTCGAGCACCTCGCGGTTAGTCAGACCGAAACCGCGTTCGTATGCCTCTTTAAGACCGGGAATCGGAGGAAGCACAGCCTCACTTCCGGTAGCGATTAAAAGTTTTTTACCGACAAACTCTTTATCGTTGACCTTTAGTTTGAAACCGTTTTCGTCCTTGCCTAAAATTTCGCCGAAGCCCATTTCGACATCAACCTTATTTTTAGACATCTGCATTCCAATACCGCCAACAAGGGTGGCAACAACCTTGTTTTTACGGGCTATGACCTTCTTTTGGTCAATCTTCGCGTTTTGCGCCGTAACGCCGTAGGCTTCACCGTGGCCGTTACAATAATCGAAAATCTTTGCGGAGTTCAAAAGCGCTTTTGAAGGGACGCAGCCTTCGTTAAGACAAACACCGCCAAGAGCGCGTTTTTCAATAACGAGCGACTTAAGTCCCGCGTGGCCGGCGCGCTCACCCGCAAGATAACCCGCAGGGCCGCCGCCTAAAACTATTAAATCATAAACCTTTTCCATTTATACTACCTCTTATTTAGCAAGATATGCCGTGAAATTTTCAAGTACCTGTTTAAGTTCTTGCACAAAGCGACCGGCAGGTGCGCCGTCAACAACACGATGGTCGTAGGTAAGCGAAAGACCCATAGAGGGATATACCTTAATTTCACCGTTAACCATCTTCACCTTGTCAACGATGGTGCATACGCCCAAAATACCGGTTTGCGGAGGATTGATAACAGGTGTAAAGGATTCAACACCCAAAGTACCAAGGTTAGAAATGGTAAATGAAGCGCCTCTCATAAGGTCGGGAGAAAGGTTGCCGCTTTTAGCCGCCGCACTAAGTTCTTTACTCTTTGCGGAAATCTCGGCAAGTGTCATTTTATCTGCATTAAAGATGGTGGGAACTAAAAGACCGCGTTCGGTATCAACCGCCATACCAAGGTTGACACTGTTGAAATAGTGCATTTCCTCGCCTATGAGATTGGCGTTAAGCGAACGGTGGTTTTTAAGTACGCGCGAACAGGCAAACAGAATAATATCGTTAATGGTAATTTTATTAAGCCCAAGCGATTCGTCGGTAGCCTTTAATAACTTGCGATAGTTCATAATTGCGGTGGCGTCAAACGACGAGCTATTGGTAAGCTGTGCTGTGGTTGTAAGAGAGGTCATCATGGATTTTGCGATAACCTTTCTGATGTTGGGTAGCGGAACAAT
>CADBUL010000026.1 GCA_902797875.1 Oscillospiraceae bacterium
AACTGCACGAAGTGCAATATCACTCGGCGTCAGCCGAATATAACTGCGTAGCAATATAACTCGTCGAAGGCGAATATAACTGAAAAAACCTCGCCGTAAGACGAGGTTTTTTCTGGCCCGCCCGAAGGGAGTCGAACCCCCATTCTCCAGAATCGGAATCTGTTGCGTTATCCAATTGCGCCACGGGCGGCTATTATCAAGATTATAGCAAAAATCTTTGCTGAATACAAGATAATTTAATCAAAATTATTTATTAAAGCTTTGCAAGGCCGCTTTTATAACCGGATCGTCATCAATACAAATAATGTACGCCATATATTCTTTTCCGTTTTCAAGCGACACATCAACATCGGGTTTAATGCCTACGCCGTCCCAGTTATTACCTTTGGCGCTGTAATATTTTGCGGTAGTAATTTTTATAAGCGAGCCGTCGGGCAAGTTGAAGGTAGATTGCATAACCCCTTTACCATAGGTTTTTTGTCCGTAGATTTTCGCATTCTTCATCTCTTTAAGTGTGGCGGTAAACAGTTCGCTTGCCGACGCGCTTTCGCCGTCAACGAGAACGGCCATCGGAAGATTTACCTCTTTATCGTCAGACTTATACATAACAACACTTTCGCCGTTCTTTTCTTTAGCGGAAATTATATCACACTGCGGTACCAAAACGTCAAGAATTTGACTAACCGAATTCACAAGACCGCCCGAATTTGATCGTACATCGAAAATAAGCCCTTTAACATTTGAGTTTTGCAAATCCATAAGTGCGTCTTTGAATTGTTTTACAGTGTATTCTTCGAAATGTGTTATTTTGATATAACCTATATTACCAGTTTTTTCGTAAAAAACCGTCTGTTTTACATAATCACTGACAGTAATATCAAAATCTATATTTTTTCCGCCGCGGTTAACCGTAATTTTAACCTTGTCGCCTGGTTTCTTGGAATTTATACTATTAAGTATGCCGGTATAATTTTCAGCAGTAACCATAGTTTCATCTACCGACAAAATATAGTCAAAAATCGCCAAGCCCGCTTTATCTGCCGGTGAGTTAGAGTGTACGGCAGTAATCAACATCTTTCCGCTGCCATACTGCAGAATGTTTAGTCCTATGCCTGTATCTTCACCCTTATAAGCGGTACTGTATTCGTTTGCGTGTTCCGCAGAAATAAAAGACGCATATTCATCGTCAAGTTTTTTTATATATGCGGCAATCGCGGCATTGTTAACTTCATCTGCCGAAAATTCGCCGTCGAAATTATCATTGACGATTTTTTCAAGTGCGGCAATGTTTTTGGTAAGGCGTGTTTGTGGATAAAGGTAATAATAACCAAACGCCCCTGCCGCAATGCTTACGGCACAAACAATGCAGACTATCCATAAAGGAATCTTCTTTTTAAGCATAAACTTCACCCATAAAAATTGGGCACGTTTGTGCCCAATTAGATTATTTAAGATAAGGCAACGGGTTTACTGTCGAACCGTTAATACGCACTTCAAAATGGCAGTGTGGACCTGTTGACCAACCGGTAGAACCAACGTAACCTATAACCTGACCCCTCTTAACGCGCTGGCCTGCAGAACATGCCGTTCTGCTCATGTGGCCGTAAAGAGTGGTATAGTTTTTTCCGTCCATATAGCCGTGGTTTATGGTAACATAATAACCGTAACCGCCTTTGCTCCATCCGGAAACAAGCACCTGTCCGTCAGCCGCTGCGACTATGGCTTTGCCGTTAATTCCGCTTGAGGAAATATCAATACCGGCATGCAAACTGCCCCAACGGTAACCGTAGTATGAAGATATTCCGTAATAGCCGGGTACCGGCCAGGCAAATTTTCCGCCTTTATAGACTATGCTTTTATCGGCCGAAACTTTACCGCTCGAGCCGCTTCCTGTTGCGGCTTGAATTTCTTTGGTAATCCTATTAATTTCGGCTTCGGTGATACCGTTTTGTTTTTCAAGGGAGGCCTGTTTGCTGTTAAGTTCAGCCAAAACCTGATTAACCTCCGCCCTTTTTGCCTTGATCAGATTATTTTTAGTGTCAAGTTCAGCCTTTAAGGAGTTTTGCTCGGCGATTTGCTGATCAAGCACGCTTTTAGATTCCTTAATTTCGGAAATGGCCTCGTTCATTTCGTCGACTATTGAACGGTCTTTAGAGGTTATACTTCTTACAAAGCCCCTGCCTGTTAGATAATCGCCGAAATCAGAAGAGCTTAAAATCATAATGGCCTCATTACCGCCTGCGCTGTTCATGGAAATAAGGCGTACACGCTGTTTTAACGTATCTTTAGTGTTTTGAATAACCGCCTCTTTTTCATCTATCTGCTTTTGGTATTTGTTTATCGAAGCTTTAAGCTCGGCAATGCGGTCTACATACATGCTGATTTGTTCTTCAAGGTTGGCGATTTGTTCATTGAGCGCGTCTTTAACCTTTTGAGGTTCTTTCTTTTCGGCCTTTACGGCGGCTATTTTTTTCTCTAAATCCCTTGATTTACTTTCAAGTTCAGATATTTTGCTTTTAAGTGTAGAAGTTGAAGCTGCCGACGCCGAAAACACCGTAAAGCAGGATACCGTAAGCGTCAACGCTAAAATAATAGCAATAAATCGTTTCATATAACTCCTCTTATCTGTTCAGGTAGTATAGCGGGTTTTTCTTAACGCCGTCAAGACGTACTTCAAAGTGAAGGTGGTTGCCTGTAGATGAACCTGTGGTACCTACATAACCTATAACATCTCCGCGTTTTACGATTTGTCCCACCACACAGTTACGCGCCCTCATGTGGGCGTAATGTGTAGTAAACAGTTGTCCGTTATACAAACCGTGGCTTATTATAACATATTCACCGTAGCCCCATTGATTGAACTGGGACATTGTAACCGTACCGTCAGCCGCAGCGATAATAGGTTTACCGCCAATACCGCTGCCCGAAATATCTATGCCGCCGTGATTTTCATAAACACCGGGTGCAAACGGGTCGTCGCGTCCGCCGAAGTAGGATGTAATATACGTATAACCCGGAGTCGGCCACGATAGCGGTAAAAGTGTTGATTGATTATACTGCTGTGAAGACGAAGAGGTTGATTCTTGAGATTGCGAACCGCCGTTGTTTTGGTTATGTTGCTCTTTTTCCTTTTCTTTAGCTTTTTGCTCTTGAATCATACGGTTAATTTCATTTTCAATTTCTTGTTTAGCTTGCTCGATTTTCTTAACTTCTTGTTTAAGTTCGTCGCTATTGGCGTATAATTCTTTAATTTTTGCCGCCACTGCCTTTTCTTTATCCGCAAGTTCGTCTTGTTTATCGATAAGTTCGGCGCTTGCTTTATCGGCAGACTGTTTTTTGCTTTCGATTTGCGCTTGTTTTTCTTTAACCTTTGCTATGCTGCGATTTATCTCTTCAATTAGTGATTTTTCGTACGAGGACATACTTTTTGCAGTCGCCTCTTTACCGACAAATCCTGCAAAAGAATCATTACCAAGGAGAATCGACAGCGGACTGTCGCCATAAGCTACTACAAAACGAATTCGCAATTTCAGGCGCGTTTTGGTTTCTTCGATAGAGTCTTCCTGCTCTTTAATCTCAACCTTGATTTGTTCGATTTCGCTGTCGCACGAAGCAATAAAATCTTGATAGGACGAAATCTGCTCTTCTAAAATATCGATCTGTTTTTGATATTCGTCCTTTAGCTCTTTAGCGTTGGAAATATCGCCCTCGAGTCTTTTGATTTTATCGTTAGTTTCTTGCGACTGCTTGTTAAGTTTTGCTATTTTGTCGTTAAGTTCTGATGTTGTAGCGGCGCTAACCGAAAAACCGGAAAGCGTTAATGACGCTATAAGTAAAACCGATACAAAACTAACAACAAGTTTTTTACAGAGCACTAAATTCACTGCCTTCTTTTTTCAGATATTTGCTTAAAATTATGAAGCTGCCGATTATGCCGGCAAGTATTCCAAGCAAAACATATATAACGGCAAGGCGAGGCAGCATTGTTCTAAACGCAATAAGACCCGTACCGCCCAGCGCCTGCTTAATTTTATCGCCCGCAAGCGCATAAACGCCGTAGGTAATACCAAGTGAAAGCAACGCCGAAATTAAGCCTAATACAATACCTTCAATAAGGAAAGGCAAACGAATAAAACTGTCGGTAGCGCCAACCGCCTTCATTATGCTTATTTCAAGTTTGCGGTTGTACATGGTAACGCGTATGGTATTTGATACAATAACCAGCGCGATAATCATTAAAATTACTATTATAAACAATCCTGCAACGGCTACCGCGTCGCTTATATTGTTAACCGTTTTAGCTACGTCGCTTGCACCTACAACAACGTTTACGCCTTCAATAGCCTTGATTTGTTCTTTATAGCTATCGAAATTATCAAGATTGTTAAAGGTAACCTTTGCGCACATTGACATTGGGTTTTCGTCCCCTTCAAGATACACAAGGTAGGCTGAATCGCCGTCAACATAATTGTTTTTGTAGTTTTCAAGAGCGGCGTCAGCAGAAATGTATTCAACATTGCTTACAAACGAAAGCGCTTTTATTTTTTCGCAGACCGCCTTAGCCTCTTCCTCATTATGTACAAGATATTTGTCTTCAGAAATATTCTTGTCTTTTGGGATCTGCGAGCCGTCTATAGGGTATAAAACGCTGTTTTTATCGTTAAAATACGCCATAACAACGTTTTCGTTTTGAAGGTCGTTCATACCTTTATTAAGGTTGCTTGTAACTAAAATAGCAAGACCTATAATGGTCATACAGGCTACCAAAACACCTATTGAAGCTATTGACATAAGACGGTTAGCCCAAACGTTCTTTAATCCTTCGCGGAAAAGATAACCGGTACTTTTTCTCATTTTATACACCCTCCGCATTATCGGCAACAATTCTGCCGTTTTCAAGCATAATTACGCGGTGGTGGAAGTCGCGAACCAGGTTGTGCTCGTGAGTAACCATTAAAATGGTTGTCCCCGCTTTGTTTATGCGGTTTAGCAGTTCGACTATTTCATAAGACATATTCGGGTAAACGTTACCCGTAGGCTCGTCCGCAACAATGATTTTAGGACGGTTTATAAGGGCGCGCGCCAAACCTACGCGCTGCTGCTCGCCGCCCGAAAGCTGAAACGGAAGCGCTCTGGCTTTATGCTGAAGACCTACAAGGTTTAATACCTTTGGCACCTCTTTGCGTATAGTCTGCTTATCGGCGCCGACAACGTGCATGGCAAACGCTACGTTATCAAAAACATCCATTGTGGGAATTAGTCTGAAATCCTGGAAAACCATACCCATAGTTCTGCGGTACATGGGTATATCTTTATGTTTAAGCTTACTTAATTTGTAGCCGTTGGAAATAATTTCGCCGCCCGAAGGTTTTTCTTCGCGCATAATAAGTTTTAAGAAGGTACTTTTACCCGCTCCTGAAGCGCCGACAACAAACACAAACTCACCCTCGTGAATTCTAATGTTGATATCGGTAAGCGCATGGGTTGATACCGACGGATATGTTTTTGAAACGCCGCGGAACTCAATAAGCGTTTTGTGTTCCTGAGGCTGTTGTGAATTTTGAATTTGCGGTTCTATTTTAACTCAACTCTTTCTTTAAAATTTTGTCGGATTGCTTTTAAGATACTTTTGGACCATAAGAGCAATTTTATAAATAATAGCGTGATCAAATTCTCTTAAATCAAGACCGGTAAGTTTTTTAATCTTTTCAAGTCTGTAAACAAGTGTGTTACGGTGTAAAAACAGTTTTCTCGAGGTTTCGGAAACGTTGAGGTTGTTTTCAAAGAATTTTTGAATTGTAAACAGCGTTTCCTGGTCGAGGCTGTCAAGCGAGCCTTTTTTGAATACTTCTGCAAGGAAGGTTTCGCAAAGGGTGGTCGGAAGTTGATAAATAAGTCTTGCAATGCCAAGATTATCGTAACTTATAATGCTCTTTTCGGTGTCAAACACCTTACCGACTTCAAGTGCAAGTTGTGCATCTCTAAACGAAAGCGAAAGGTCTTTTAAGGTTTTAACTACCGTACCTATACCGCATACCGCGTGTGTGAAAAATTCGGTCGCAAGGGTGTCCACAATGCTTTTTGCAAGGTTTTCAAGCGTAGGTGAATCGGTGCCGGGTTCAACCTGTTTTACAATAGCAATATCGGTATCGCTTATGTTAATAATAAAGTCTTTAGCTTTGTCGGGGAAAAGATTACCGATAATATCGTAAACCGAAATATCATTTTTAGATAAAAGTCTTACAAGTAAAACAACTCTGGTTTCGTCGTTGCTGAAGTGCAGTTCGCGTGCTTTAAGATAAATATCTCCCTGAAAAATATTGTTAAGCAGTATGTTTTTAATAAAGTTTTGACGGTCATATTTTTCGTCATAATACAGTTTTATGTTTTTGAAGGAAACCGAAAGCATTTTGGCGTATTTAGCCGAATCGGAATCAATACCGTCAACAAAAACCGTAAAGGTATCTTCACCGACCGAACCGAAATGCATATAGGTGCAGTGACCCCCTACAAACGGTTCATTACCGCTTGCGACGGTTATTGCTTCAATATCGTGTGTTTTGCCTACTTTGGTGGAATCACTGCAGGCAACAACGATATCGTTTTGGTCGATTACGCCGATAGTTTGTCCGATTACATCGTACATCTGGTTTACAACGCCTTGAAACAATCTGTTAGACATAAGAAACTCCTTATCTATCACCGAATACTGTGGTACTAATATATATATTTTATACAATATTAACTAAAATATCAAGTATAAATTTGCGATTTTGACAAAAAAATTACAAAAAAGTTACAATTTGCGCATATAATCACCAAAAAAATAAAGGCGGACGCATAACCATCATTATCCGTCCGCATATATGATAGGGTTAGCGGTAATTCTATGGACAAACCGCGGTTTATCGCCGCACCCTTTAACTTATAATATGCAAAAAGAAAAAATGTGTTAGAAACAAAACAGTCCGCACTAAGCGGACCGTTTAATATAATTTACTGGCTGTTATCGGTAACCGTAGAGTTGGTCGTGCTTGCGGTAGAGGCAGTGCTTTGTGTTTGGGAAGCGGAAGCTTTGGAAGATACCGACTTAGAAGATGTTGAGGATGACGAAGCGCTTTTAGAAGACGCGGAAACCTTACTGCTTGTGCTTGAGGAAGTAGTGGAAGAAGCGTGGGTAAATATTGAGGAAACGCTGTCTAACATCTTACCGCCGTGGGTTGTGCACTGGGGCATATAACTGTTTTTATAATAACCCGAACCGCCTATGGGACAACCCGAAGTTGCCACAAGACCGGTTGTAGCGCAATATCTTCTTATGGTAACATAGTTGGTTTGCGGATAATCTTTTGCCTCTAAATTCTTGTGGATAGGTCCCATTACCCTACCCCATAATTGAAGTGCCGCCGCTGAATTAGAAATACGAAGGGGCATATCATATCCGTACCAGCACGAAGCGACATAATACGGCGTGCCGCCGACAAACCAAACGTTTTGGGTGGAGTCGGTAGTACCGGTTTTACAGTAAATACGCTGATTAGGCACGTAAGAAGCCGCCGCACGACCGGTACCCTGACTGCCGTAAACCGGCATATTAAGAAGTTTGTTCATAATATATGCGGTGTCTTCACTCATAGCAACCTTGGGATTGGTTTGCTGCTCTAAAATAACCTTACCGTGCTGGTCGGTAACCTGAGTATAGAAAGTGGGTTTATAATAATAACCAAGATTGCCAAACGTAGCGTAAGCGGCGCATTGTTCAAGGGTGGTAACACCTACCGAACAACCGCCAAGGGCTAACGAAGAATAGTTAAGGTCCCCGTTTGCCTCATTAACAAGTGTGGTTATGCCCAGGTTATTCTGTAAAAAGTCAAACGATTTTTCAAGACCTAACTGCATTACAAGATACGCCGGAACGGTATTTATCGAGCGCTCTAACGCTTTTGACACAGTAACCGAACCGCCATAATGACCGTACCAGTTCGGCGGCCAGTTTTTGCCGTTATTTTTGCCTATGGGCTGGTCTGCAATAAGGGTCGAATAGGTAATTATATTTTCTTCCAACGCAGGTGCGTAAGCGCCCATGGGTTTCATGGTGGAACCGGGCGAACGCGGTGAGGATGTCGCGCGGTTAAGCGAACGGTTGCCCGTTTTTTCACCTGAACCGCCCGCTATGCCTACAACATGACCTTCATAGTCCATAATGGTAATTGAAGCTTGTGCGGTCTGGTCTTTCTTTTTAGGAAAATACGATTTATTTGAAAATACGGTGTCAACCGTTTTTTGAATATCGGGATCCATGGTGCAGTAAATCTTGTAACCGCCGTTATAAAAAAGGTTTTCGGCGTGGGTTTTTTCATAATCGTATTTTTCCACAAGGTCGGCAACGACCTGGTCGATTATAGCGTCAATAAAATAGCTGTTTATGGTTTTTTCATTCAAAACGCTGTGGTCGGCAACTATTTTTACGGTTTCGTTTTTGGCTTGTTCGTATTCTTTCTGTGTGATTTTGCCAAGTTCAAGCATTTTGCCAAGCACAAGCTTGCGGCGCGCCACATTATCCTCATAATGGGTGTCGGGTCGGTACTTTTCGGGGTATTTTACTATCGCCGCCAGTGTCGCGCACTCGGCAAGCGTTAAATCTTTAGTATGCTTGTTAAAATAGAAATTCGAAGCAACCTCTACGCCGCAAATACCATTAGAAAACGAAGCGGTATTGAGGTAGCACTCTAAAATAACGTCCTTCGAGTAATTCTCTTCAAGGTACCTTGCACGCATTATTTCGCGTACCTTACGCATGGCGTTTTGTTCTTTATCGCCGGTAAGGTTTTTAACCAACTGCTGGGTTATGGTAGAACCGCCCTGATTAGACGAGTACACATCTACAAACATATTTGCAAACGCCGAAATGGTACGTTTCCAGTCAACGCCGTTATGCTCGAAAAATCTTTGATCCTCAATGCATACAAAGGCATTTTTAAGGTTATCGCCCATATTATCGTAAGCGACCCAAATACGGTTTTCTTCCCCGTGCAGCCTTTGATATTCGGTATATTCGCCGGTGGCGTTATCTTTAACGTAAACGGTGGTGGTATAGTTAAGCTGCAATTCGTTGAGGTCTTCGGGCATATCGTTGTTCATAAAGCCGAAGATATAAATCAAAAAACCCGAAATTGCAAGAGTAAACGCAATAACGAATACAAGCACGACCGAAAGAAAAATTTGTAAAAACTTTTTCTTCTTTTTGCTTGAGCGTTTGGAACGCTTTTTGCCCGTGTGAGAGTTACTTGTATTCTCTTCGTGGTCGCGATGTACGACAAATTTATTAAGGTCCATCTGATCATCGGATGAACTGAAAATGTCGTTATCAAGACTATCGACGTTATCGTCAACAGGCTGTCCGCTTGAAATATCTTCTATATGGTCGTCAAAACCAAACGGACTGTTATATTCGTCACTCATTAAATGCGTGCCTCCAAACCGGATTGACAATTAATTATTTTTTGCTTAGTATATAATACCACATATTCGCAAAAAATACAATTACAAAGTTGTAAGTTTTTTTGCGAAATCGGGTGGTTTTCATAATTAAAAAAATCAAAAACGGAACGATAGTATTGTATGTTTGTGCGGCAATTATACTCTGCTGCATGGTTGTCTGCGCGTTTTTCCTTGCAAAAACAAAAGACGGTCTGTCAAAAAATGATACAAATGAAGAATACGTTTTAAAAGAGTACAACGGCAAAATAGCGGTGTTTTCCGGCCATGATGCAAAACCGATCGAGGTGTTTGACGTTGAGTATTCCATGCTTCCGTACGGTGACCGTAAGGAGCTGTCAAAGGGCATAAGAGCCGATAGCCTTAAAAAAATATATCAAATTGCCGAAGATTATGACGGATAGATGTTGACTTATTGTTGATAAGTCTTGAAAAACCAAAAAACATTTGATATAATGGATAATAATGAAAAAATTGTAAGAAGGTGTAAAAATGTCGGGATTTCGCAGTGCCCTGTTTGGCTTTAACCGCGACGATGTTAACAGCTTTATCGAACAACAAACCAAAGACTCCGCTCAAAAAATCAATGATCTTAAAGGACAGATCGACACCCTTAATCAAACCAACGCATCGCTTACATACAGCATTGAGCAGTTAAAGGAAGAAATTGAAAAGTATAAAGCTAAAGAGGAACAAATCAACGAAATAGCAAACACCATAGGCACCCTATATATGGTTGCCAAAAGCAACGCCGAAGCTATGACCCAAAAGGCAAAGCAAAACAAAGACGCAACCGACGCGGCTGTTAAGAATAATCTTGAAATTATCGAGTCCGCCCAAGAGAACTTCCAAAGAATCAAGGCACTAATAAACAGCGCCGCTTCAAGTTTTGCGGACACTATTGATAACGCCGAAGACAGCTTAAACAAAACCCGCGAATCGGTTGAACAAAACCGCAAAGACATTGAACAAATCACTAAAAAGGTAGATGCTATATTGTAAAAGTTTGCTCGAATTATTTCGAGCAATTTTTACGGCTAAAATATGAAAACAAGAAACATAATAACAATTTTAATCTGTTATTTTGCCTATGCCGCTATTTATATAGCCAGGCTTAATCTTACCGCCGCCTCGCCGGCCCTTAAAGACCTTGGTATGATCACCGAACAGCAGCTTGGTATTCTCGGGGCGGCGTTTTCTATTTTATTTGCTGTAGGCAGATTTGTAAACGGCACACTTACCGATAGAATACATCCGAGATTTATGATAACCGCAGGGCTTGTATTGTGCGGTCTTGCCAATGTATTGATAGGCTTTTTGCCGCCGTTTGCCGCGATGGTTTTTCTGTGGGCGGTCAACGCTTTTGCGCAATCAATGTTATGGAGCGCCATTTTGGTGGTCGTATCGGCCGTATATCCACCCGACATTGCAAAAAGGTTAGCACCTATAATGGTAACGTCGGTGGCGTTTGGAAATGTTATTTCAATAATATTTAACTCATATTTAATTAAAACCTACGGTGTTATTTTCGCGTTTATAATACCGGGCGCAATAACGCTTGTGCTTGCCGTATTCAGCTTTTTGGCTCTGTATAAACTACCGGTTAAAAAAGCCGACAGCAAGAGCCATCTAAGTATATTTACAATTTTCAAAGATGACGAATTTCGACTAATTTTAATCCCGACCATACTGCACGGAATTGTCAAAGAGAATATAACCATTTGGATGGCGCTGTTTATAGTTAACCGCTATGCGTTTTCGTGGTTAAACAGCTCGATTTATTACTTACTGTTCGTACCGCTTATCGGCTTTGTCGGCCGTATGGTTTACACCCCTGTGTTTAATCTTTGCGGACATAACGAGCATAAAGCCGCAATTACAGGCTTTGTCGTTACCATTTTATCGTCGGTAATTCTTTGTGTGAATGTCAATAATATGTACGCAGATGTATTTTTAATGGGAATTATATACGCCGCTATTTCGATTTCAAACACTACGTTTTTATCGATATATCCCCTGCAGTATGCTAAGACAGGCAATATAGCGTCGGTAAGCGGAATACTCGATTTGTTTACATACGGCGGCGGCAGTATAGGCTCGCTTATATTCGGATATAGCGTAAAATCGCTTGGGTATAATACAATATTTATTACTTTTGCGGCCGCAAGCGTAATATCAATTGCATTTTTGGTTATAATATTTCGCAGGCAAAAACCTCAAACAATATAAAAATACCGCCGAAAGAAAAATCTTTCGGCGGTTAATTTTAGTCTTTTGAAGCGGTAACTGCTACCGACTGACTGCCAAGTTCCTCATATCTTTGAGTAGATAAGGCTTTATCGTATTGAACAATCTCCCCTACCATCGGGTCGGCGAAAGAATATGTGTCTTTATCGTAGCCAACCAACAGCAGCGCGTGTTCACCCGAAGGCCAAACAAACTCGGTGCCGTCAGAAAGCATCCAGGTTGTGCCGGGGGTACTTTCTTGCATATCGACCGTAGCCCAAACAATTACGGGCTGGTCATTAACGATATACTTTTGACAAAGCGTATCAAGGGTTTCACCGGTGGTATTTACCGCCGATTTTTTGCTGTTCGTTGCTCTTTTTATGCCTTTGTCTATAGCCG
>CADBUL010000027.1 GCA_902797875.1 Oscillospiraceae bacterium
CGGATTTTCAATAAAAACGTTCGTTAGTATCCCCGAAATGACGTTTTTGAAAGCTTTTGGAGCGCTGAACGAGCTTTCCTGGAGTTACGTCCTGACCATTCTTATCGCCTACGTCCCAGTAGCGTTCGTTGCCTTTACCGAACATATAGCCGATCACAAAAACCTGTCTTCAATAATCGGTCACGAACTGCTTGAAGATCCCGGTTTGCACAGAACGCTTTTCGGCGACGGCATTGGTTCGGCAGTCGGAGCGTTCTTCGGTGGCTGTCCTAATACAACTTACGGTGAATCGGTCGCCTGTGTTGCGCTGACAGGAAACGCATCGATAACTACTATCATTGCAACGGCGATCCTGTGTATCCTGTCCTCGTTCATAACTCCTGCCGTCGCCTTTGTGGATTCAATCCCTCCGTGCGTAATGGGCGGAGTCTGTATTGCTCTGTACGGATTTATCGCCGTCAGCGGTTTGAAAATGATTCAGGCGGTTAATCTGAATGAGAACAAAAACCTATATGTGGTGTCGATCATATTAATAGTCGGTATCGGCGGATTGGAACTGACGATAGGTGCAGTCACGCTGACGGAAATCGCAACAGCTCTCATCCTTGGAATCATCGCTAACGTTGTGTTATCCGGTAAAAGAACGGGAAAAGATTGAAGAGTTCAAACTTTTCAAGTATAATGATAATAAAAAAGATATTGAAGTTGGAATCCGTGGAGGAAGCAGGACAAATGGAATTAAAAAAATTAGAGTATAATCTTACCGTTTGCAAAGTGACGGATATATCAAATATCGACATGACAACCGAGTTCCTTTTTATCGGGAAAACGGATGAAGAATTATCTTTAGTTTGTAAAACGGAAGATACTCCAAAAGAAACTATTGAGAGAAACGACGGGTGGAAAAGCATTCGTATTCAGGGAACGCTGGATTTTTCATTGGTTGGTGTTTTGTCAAAACTGTCAGGAATTCTCGCCAATCATGAAATAGGAATCTTTGCTATATCAACGTACAACACGGATTATATTCTTGTGAAAGAAGAAAACTTTGAAAAGGCATTAAAGATTTTGGCTTTCGAAGGATATACAATAGTATAAATATCGGTTTGTCGGGATAAATGAATCGAGGATATACTGTTGGGCTATTTTGTTTGTTAATCCCAGTCGAGAGCCTCGACACGCAAACGCGTCGTTGAGGTTCTTCTTTTTTGCAGCTTTTATTCTCGCGTTTTTAACTTGCGTTATGAACACTCCGACCAAAAATATGAGCACACCGTTTGGTGTGCTCATATTTTTTGTATATAATTGAATGGCTTGAAGCGCGTTGGGGGGCTTTCGCCGTCAAAAAAACGGTAGGTCTGCGGCGCGGAAGAATACATCCTTTCAAATTGCTTGCGTCTAATAATCCGATAACCGTCGCGGTTTTATGCCGCGCTTTTTTGAAAAAAACCAGTTGACAAATCGTATCGCGTGCGATATAATATGTTTGAAAATATCGCACGCGATATCATTTGGAGGTAAAGCAAGTGACCGATAAATATGCTTCACTCAGACTAAAAAACCAATTGTGCTTTCCGCTTTACGCGGTGTCAAACATGATAACAAGAAAATACAAGCCCCTGCTTGACAGCCTTGACCTGACCTACACCCAGTATATTGTGATGATGGTCTTATGGGAACAAAAGCAGGTGAACGAAAAACTACTCTGCAAAGCGTTGTGCCTTAAATCCAACACGGTTGCGCCGCTGCTTAAAAAGCTTAAAGATAAAGGGTATATTAATAAAGATAAAGATAAAAGCGACGAACGCAATATTGTGATAACCCTGACCAAATCCGGCGAAAAACTGCAGGATAAAGCGCTCTGCGTGCCGCAAAGCATGGCAAAAGAGTTTCATCTTTCAAAAGAAGAAGCGGCCTTTTTATACACCGTTTTATACAAAATGCTCGATCAAGAGCTGGCTTTGGATAAAAAGCCGCAAAAGCCGTAAAAAAACAAGCGTAAACAATAATACTTTATAGTTTTTAAGGAGGAAAAACAATGAATGTCTATGATTTTACCGTAAAAGCCAGAAAAGGAGCGACGCTCAATCTGAAAGACCTTAAGGGAAAGGTTTTGCTTATCGTAAACACAGCCACCGGATGCGGCTTTACCCCCCAGTATAAAGCGCTTGAATCTCTTTATGAGAAGTATCACGACAAGGGTCTTGAGATCCTTGATTTTCCCTGCAACCAGTTTGGTCATCAGGCGCCTGGAGACCAAGATGAGATACATGAATTCTGCACGGCGAAATACAAAACGCAGTTCGATCAGCTCGCCAAAATCGACGTTAACGGCGAAAACGAAGAGCCGCTGTTCACCTTCCTTAAAGCGCAGGCGCCCGATGAAGAAATCAAGGGCTTCAAGAACAAGTTAATTATGAATAAGATAGAAAAAATCAGCGAAACATATAAAAAGCCGTCCGATATTAAGTGGAATTTCACCAAATTTCTCGTGGATCGCAACGGCAATGTGGTTAAGCGTTACGATCCCACCAGCGATCCCGCTGATTTTAACGCCGATATAGCGGCGCTGATTTAACCGCTTATTCGCTTATAAATAATTAAAGGAGATAAAACAATGGCAGTGATTGAAGTAACAAAGGAAAATTTTGAAAAAGAAGTTCTGCAGTCGGAGATCCCCGTGCTCGTCGATTTCAACGCGGGCTGGTGCGGCCCCTGCAAATCAATGAGACCCATGCTTGACGAACTTGCGGATAACAACAATAAATACAAGATTGTCGCGGTTGATATCGATGAAGAGGATGAACTTGTCGAAGAATATGAAGTAGCGTCAATTCCCTGCCTGGTCGTATTCAAAAACGGCAAAGAGACCAACAGGGGCGTCGGGCTTATCCCGAAGGATTCCATAGCGGCCCTGATGGAGGATTAAATGGTGTATGATATTATAATTATAGGTGCGGGACCCGCCGGAATGACCGCCGCCATTTACGCCCGGCGTGCCGCAAAGTCGGTGCTGGTTCTTGAAGCGCTGAACTACGGCGGACAGATTCTGAATACCCCGGATATTGAGAACTATCCCGCACGGGCGCATATCTCGGGATACGATTTTTCCACAACTCTATATGAACAGGCAAAGGAGCTGGGCGCGCAGTTTATTTTTGAAAAGGCGGTCGGTATAAAAGACGGTAACGGCAAAAAGACCGTCGTGACGGCAAAAAACAGCTATGAAGCAAAAGCCGTTATCCTCGCCACGGGTTCCGCCAACCGCAAACTCGGTATTATTGATGAAGAAAAGCTTTTAGGCAAGGGTGTATCCTACTGCGCGACCTGCGACGGTAACTTTTACAGACAAAAGGTCGTTGCGGTCGTGGGCGGAGGTAATACCGCCATTGAGGACGCTTTGTACCTCTCGAATCTTGCAAAAAAGGTATATCTTATCCACCGCAGGGACAGTTTTCGCGGAGAAGAAACCGGCGTCAACCGCCTAATTGCAAAAGATAATGTGGAATTCATCTTTAACTCCAACGTGACAAGGCTTATCTATGATAAACGTCTTAGCGCGATCGAGGTTACAAACAAGATTGACGGATCTGTTAAAACATTAGAAATTAACGGACTGTTTGTAGCGGTAGGGCGCGTTCCCGAAAACCAAAACTTCGCCGAGCTTATAAAGCTGAACGACGCCGGATACGTGCAAGCGGGTGAAGACTGTCATACAAGCTGCGCCGGTATTTTTGCCGCGGGAGATAACCGCACAAAGGCGCTTAGGCAGCTTGTAACCGCCGCGGCGGACGGCGCGATGGCCGCTACAGAGGCGGTAAAGTATATCAACAATAATTGCGCGCGACCAAAAAACCGTAAGGAGGATTGAAAAATGAACGTTTATGATTTTACCGTAACAGACAACAAGGGAAACGACGTTTCTTTGAAAAAATACGAAGGAAAGGTCCTGCTGATAGTTAATACCGCGACTAAGTGCGGTCTGACGCCGCAGTACGACGGACTTGAAGCGCTTTACGAAAAATACGGCGATCAGGGATTTGAGATTTTGGATTTTCCCTGCAACCAGTTTGCTTTTCAGGCTCCGGGAGACGCGGAAAAGATCGATTCGTTCTGCAGGCTTAATTACGGCACGAAATTTCCGCGCTTCGCCAAAATTAAGGTCAACGGAGCCGACGCCGATCCGCTATACGTTTATTTGAAAGAACAAAAGCCTGGAAGAATCGGGTGGAATTTTGCTAAATTTTTGATCGATCGTAAGGGTAACGTTGTTGAACGTTTTGCTCCAACCGATAAACCGAAAACGCTGGAAAAAGCTATTGAAACGGAGCTTGCAAAGTAATATATGCTGCAATTTGAACCTTTTTCTGAATCATTACTTATAAAAATTCTTCCGTATATACGCAAGAACCCGTCGCTTTGCAGTGAGATTTCCGCGGGAAGCCTGTATATGTGGAACAAATATACCGACGTTCAAGTCTGTCTGTGGAACGAAACCCTGTCGATAAGCGAGACCGTCGGGGGGCAGGTCGCTTTCAGTTATCCGATCGGCGCAAATCCCGAAGGGATGATCGATAAACTGAAAGAGTACGCCTGTAAAAATCGACTGCCGCTGCGCTTTTTTGCCGTGGACGAGTCTATTCTTGAAAAGATACGGAAAGACCGACGTCTTGCGGGGGCCATGTGGGCATACGAAAGGCGTTGGAGCGACTACGTCTACAACACCGAAGATATACTGACCTTCAAAGGAAAGAAATTCAGCGGGCAGCGCAATCACGTCAACCGGTTCAAAAAGCTTTACGGAGAGCCTCAAATCCGCCTTTTAACAAAAGACGACCGCCAAATTGTGGCGGAGTTTTTGAAGGAGTACGCCAAAGAGCATCGCGACTGGCATACTCTTGAAAAACGCGAATTTGAACAAACCGGAAAACTCTTTGAGGTTGGCGGTAAGCTTGGACTTTACTGCGCGGGACTGTTTGTCGACAATAACCTTGCGGCGATTAGCATCGGAGAGATTTTAAGTAATATGCTTCTTATCCATGTGGAAAAGGCGCTGAGAAAATATGAGGGAGCGTATCCCACTATGTTTTCCGGATTCGTCGGTCTTATAAACCATAACGCCGAACCGATGCCAAAATATATCAACCGAGAAGACGATTCGGGCGATTTGGGGCTTCGCACCTCTAAAATGCAGTATCATCCGATGGCGCTGGTACACAAATATCTCGTACATGTCGGCACCCCTGCCGCCAAAGTCGAGCGCAAAACCGTGCTTTCGGCAAAGGGTATTGTTTTAACCGAATTTTCGGAAAGCGACAAGCAGGCGTACCTAAAATTAAATACCGACGAGCAAAACAACCGTTTTTGGGGGTATGATTACCGCGAGGATCCCGCTATTACCGGGGAGCCAGACGAAGATACTTTTTACAGGTCGGTATTATACGATACGCAGGCGGGTGATTCGGTGAATTTTGCCGTCCGAAAGAGCGAAGACGGGCCAATGATCGGAGAAACAATCCTTTGGAACTTCACCTCTGACGGCGCCGCCGAGGTTGGCTGTCGGCTCTTCCCCGCCTACCAGGGCAAGGGGTACGGACGTCTGGCGTTCGGGTTGATCGCCGATTATGCGGAGCACACGCTGAACACGCGAGTTACGGCGCGATGCTTTCAAAAAAACATACCGTCACGCCGTATGATCGAAACAAACGGATTTGCCCTTGTCCGACGGGACGATACATACGATTATTTTGAACGCATGAGCGCGGCGGACCGTAAACAAGGAAAAGCTTAAACCGATAACGAAAGCGGCATCACGAACACCTCCGCCCGTTTTATATGCAATTACATTAGATTTCGTAAGATTGGGGGCGAACGGGCAAATGAGCCTTTGCGCAAAAACAAAAAGGTGGCTTAAAGCCAACGGCGATATATCGCTCGCGGGTAAGACGGTACTTGTCACGGGCGCCAACAGCGGCGTAGGTTTTAAGACCTCCGAGGTGGCGGTATACCTTGGCGCGCGGGTCATCCTCGCCTGCAGAAACACAGTTAAGGCAGCCGCCGCGCGCGATAGTTTGCTCAAAGACTATCCCGACGCCGACATCCGCATTATGCGTCTTGATATGGCAAGCCTTAAATCGGTCGCCGCGTTTGTAAAAGAACTGAAAGAAACCGGCACCGATATACACGCATTTGTCAACAACGCGGGGACGTTCGCTCCCCCCGGCGGCAAAACCGCCGACGGCTTTGACCCGGTTATGGGCACCAACTACATCGGGGTGTATTATTTGACCGAACTGGCGCTGCCCTATCTGGCGGGGCTTTCGCACAAGGTAGTGTATATCAACACCGTGTCGGTCGCCGTTATGGCGGCAAAACCTATTGATTACAGTGATTTTTACTGCCTTAAAAAACCCGGACATTTTACCGTTTACGCGCGCTCGAAACTCTGTCTTGCAAAATACACCTTCGCGCTGGCAAAACGGATGAACGGTAGCGGCGTACAGGTTTTTATGAGCCACCCGGGTATTACCATAACGCCGCTCACGTTAAACGCCTGCGGCAAATGGGGAAAGCGGCTTTCCGCCGTTGCCGGAAAGCTTTTTAATTCGACCGAAAAATCTTCGCTTGCGCTTGCGTATATACTCGCGCGCCACCCTTTAGAAGGATCGCAGGTGGGACCGCACCTTTTGTTTAACTGCTACGGTTACCCGCGAATAAACCGCCTGCCCAAAAAAGCCCAAACCGGAGCCGAGGAACTGATAGATTTTACAGAAAAAGAGATAGAAAGAATACATATTGAATAAAAACCTACCATAATTATTTTGAATATGTTATAATAGGTTTAGGTGAAATAAACGGAGGGGTTAGTATGAAACCATTATTTGATTTTGACGGGAACGGGAAGATGGACGAATTGGAGTTTCTTTTGGCGACGGGGGCGCTTGATCCCTCGCTTGGTCAAACGGCAAACGACGATTTTGACGGCATTTTTGATGATGATTCAGACGACGATTTTGATTCCTTTGACGGGGACGACGATTTTTAGAAACAGCGTAAAATAAAAGACCTGCGAATTTTCGCAGGTCTTTTGCTTTGTTCTTTTGCTTTTATATCAAAACTTTGCTTAAAAAGTCTTGCAGGCGCGGGCTTTTCGGGTTTTCAAAAACCTCTTTCGGGGTGCCCTCTTCCATAATTACGCCTTCGTCAATAAACAGCACGCGGTCGGCAACCTCTTTGGCAAAGCCCATTTCGTGGGTTACAACCACCATGGTCATGCCGCTGGCGGCAAGCTCTTTCATAACCGCAAGTACCTCGCCTACCATTTCGGGGTCCAGCGCGCTTGTGGGCTCGTCAAACAGCATAACGTCGGGGTTCATCGCCAGCGCGCGCACAATGGCTACACGCTGTTTTTGTCCGCCCGAAAGCTGTGAAGGATAGGCGTCCGCTCTATCTTGCAGTCCGACCTTTTTAAGCAGGTCCATAGCTTCGCTTTCGGCTTGCGCCTTGGTTTTACCCAGCAGTTTTATGGGCGCGATGGTCATATTTTTAAGTATGGTCATATGGGGGAAAAGATTGAACTGCTGGAACACCATACCCATTTTTTGCCGGTGGAGATTTATATTTGTTTGAGGGTTGGTAATATCTACCCCCTCAAAAAATATCTTGCCGCCGGTGGGCATTTCAAGTAGGTTTAAGGTTCTTAAAAAAGTAGATTTGCCCGAACCGGACGGCCCGATGATTACCACGACTTCGCCCTTTTTGATTTGGGTGTTTATACCTTTAAGAACATCTATTTCACCAAAAGATTTTTGCAAATTTTTAACGTCAATCAGAATATCGGTTTTAGTGGTCACTCTTACGCAACCTCCTTTCAAGACGTGCTACAAGCGAGGTTAATATCAATACCATAACCAGATAAATGGCCGCAACCGTAAGCAGCGGCAGAAAATAGTTGTATGTAACGCCGGCTATAGAGTTGCCCGCCTTGGTAAGGTCGATAACGCCGACATAGCCTGCAACCGAGGTTTCTTTAAGAAGTGCTATAAACTCGTTGCAAAGCGTGGGAAGCACCGCTTTGAACATCTGCGGTATAATGATATGCCACATGGTTTGCACATAGTTAAAGCCAAGACTTCTGCCTGCTTCGAACTGTCCGTTATCGATCGACATTATGCCGCCGCGGAAGATTTCGGCAACGTAGGCGCCCGAGTTTATACCAAAGGCGAAAATACCGATGGGGACTCCGTCTTTAACCGACACAAATATTACAAAATAGGCAATCATAAGTTGAACAACAACCGGTGTTCCCCTTATGATGGTAAGATAAACCTTGCAAATGCCGTTTAATATCGACATTACGATATAACCTATGCCGCCCTTTAATTTAAGGGATTCTAAGTTCTTATCGTAAGAGGATCTGACAGCCGCCACAATGACGCCTATAATTAAACCTATAAACAACGCGCCGGCGGTTATTTTAAGCGTGTTAAAAAGACCGGTAAACAATTGTATATAACGGTCTTTTGCTATAAAGACCGTATTAAAACTTTTTCCCAAAGAACCAAAATAGTCAAAAATATTCTGCATGTTTTAACCCCTGTATATAAGGAAAATCGGGCGGTGTATTTCAACCGCCCATAATTTTTATTATCTTAAATAAATTACTGTGCCGAGATGTATTTGTCAACAATCTTTTGAACCGAGCCGTCGGCGATAAGCTCTTTAAGCGCGGCATTTACCTTCTCTTGCAGTTCGGTGTTCTGCTTGTTGAACGAAATAGCGTAGTCTTCGTCGGCATAAGAGGTTTCGAGAATCTTAAGGCCGGCGTTGGCTTTTACATAAGCCTTTGCGGGCTCGTTGTCGATGATAACGCAGTCAACCTTGCCGCCTTTAAGACCTTCAACAGCCAGGTTGCCGTTGGCGTATTTGGTTACGTTTTCTTCGCCGAAGTCATCCGAAGCGTAAATGTCGCCTGTGGTGGACTGCTGAACGCCGATCTTCTTACCTTTAAGGTCGTCAAGCGAAACGATGGCGCTGTCTTCTTTAACAATTACTACCTGAACGCCCTTGGCATACGAATCAGAGAAACTAACCATTGCTTTTCTCTCTTCGGTAACGGTCATGCCCGCCATGCCCATATCGTATTTATTGGATTGAACGCCGGGAATAATCGAGTCGAACTCGATGTCGGCAATTTCAAGCGTAAGACCTAACTTGTCGGCGATAAGGCCGGCGATTTCGGCGTCGATACCTACGATTTTATCGCCCTCGTAAAACTCATAAGGAGGGAAAGTAGCGTTGGTCGCCATGATAAGTTTACCTTGCTCAACGGTAAGCGACGATTTGCTGCCGCAGGCTGCAAATGCGAATACGCACAAAGCCGCGAGAGCCAAAGCCAGAATTTTCTTTAAGTTTTTCATTTTTGTTTCCTCATTTCTTTGATTTTGTGTACACAGTATAACACGGTGTATATGCAATGTCAATAGGTTTTTTGCATAAATATTCAACAAAAACATATAAATCTGCCGTTTTATTATGGTTAATTTGCACAAAATATGCATAATATTCGCTATTTTATGCATATTCATCGGCGAGGTGGCGGCATTTTTATTCAATGATTTTTGCATAAATATTCACTATATGCCGCATGCCGCTCCGCTATGCAGCGGTTTATATTCATATCTTACATATATACTTACGACAGCATTTCCTCTATAAAAAGAGGGAGTTCTTGCTCGGTAATCTGCCCCGAATTTACGGCGTTTACAAGTTTTTGCACCTCTTTGCGGCTTTGCGAAATTTCGAAATAGTGCCTGCGCGCGGTTTTTATGCCGTAAAAAATGAAGATTCCCTTTTTGCATATAACTACAGACTTGCTCAGTTTTACCATAAGTTCGCCGCCTTTGTGAAAAATATCGACGAAAAACATTATAGTAATTGTGAAAAATATTGTCAATGGGCAACCTGCACAATATTTTTTGTGAAAATTATTGGAATTTAACTATTTTTTACACATTTTTCGGTCGCCGCGGGGGTGGCAGCGAGAAAAATGTTCGCCCGGCGGCGCTGTGGTTGGAGCGGTGGGAGGTGCAGAGGCGGGCGGCACAAAAAACGTGCTCCCGTTCGGCGCGGGGGCGGTGCAAAGGGCAAAAGATGCGCCGGCGGTGGCGGTGTTCTCGGGGTGCGGCGCGGGGTGAGAGTGTGGCGGTGGGAAAGATGGTGTGCGGCGCGTGGCACGGGGTGGTGTGTGCGTCGGGGGAAAGATGGTGTGCGGGGCGGTGCGCGGCGCGGATATAAAATCGGGCGCAGCCATAACGGTTGCGCCCGATGATTTTTTGGTTGTTCCCTATTTTGCGTTACCGGCGTTTAGCACCTTAGCGGATTTTTTGTTTTCGGGGATAATTTCGCCCGCTTTAATAAGCGCGGTTTTGGTTAAAACGGGGCCTATAAGTTCGTAGATAAGTACCGAAAACAGTATAATATTGCGAACAAGTCCGCCGACGTCTTCGCCAAGTTGCATAGCCGATACCGCCATACCAAGCGCAACCCCCGCCTGCGGCAGTAGGGTTATTCCCAAATATTTTACTATGTTATTATCGCATTTCATAAGTTTTGCACTGTAATGTGCGCCCGCCATTTTGCCGAGGGAGCGGAAGATTATATAGACAAGTCCCACGCCGATTATAGACAGCGAGGTAAAAACCGAAAGCTCGAGTTGGGCGCCGCTTATTACGAAAAAGAGTATAAACAGCGGGTTGGTCCAGCGGTCTACCCTGTCCATAAGCTCTTCGCTCGATTCACACATATTACAAAACACGGTGCCCAGCATCATACACGATAAAAGCGGCGAAAAGCCGATTTTTACCGCGCCGATATTGAATTTTAACATTGAAATCGCGACGGTTAATATTACAAAGGTTACCGAAACCGAAAGGCGTTTGCTTCGCGAGTGAAAAAGCTTTTCGGTTTCGGAAAATAAAAAGCCCATTACAAAGCCCAAAACAAGCGAAACGGCTATTTCGACTATCGGATTCACCGCCACCGAAACGACGTCGACCCGGCCGCCTATCATACCTTTTGCTATACCGAACGAAACCGCAAAAACCACAAGGCCTACCGCGTCGTCAAGCGCTACAATGGGCAGCAGTATGTTTGTAAGCGGGCCGGAAGCTTTGTACTGCCTTACAACCATAAGCGTTGCCGCAGGCGCCGTGGCGGTGGCTACCGCGCCAAGGGTAATGGCCGCAGACATCGGGAAGACCGCCTCGCCTAAAACCAGGCTTAATACGCCAAGCGCAATATCTACAAAAACCGTCGCCGAAAGCGCTTGAACAACACCTATTACCGCCGCTTTTTTGCCTATCTGTTTAATTTGTGAAATGCGAAACTCGTTACCGATGGAAAAGGCGATAAATCCAAGGGCAACGTCCGAAATAACCCTGAAACGGTCGGCATACTGCATGCTTGTAAAGCCAAGACCCTGTACCGATAAAAAATTGCCCAGTATACCAAGACCGTACGGCCCTATTAAAACACCTGCAACAAGATAACCGGTAACAGCCGGAAGCCCCAGCGGCTTTATAACGCGCGTCATTAAAAGCCCTGCCGAAAGGGCGATTGCAATACTTATTAAAACATCCATTTTTTTCGCTTTCCCTTCAAAAGTCAATTATATATTAAGCCGTTTTATTTTGCAACAGTTAAGTAAAAAAACCGCCCTTTTTTGCGCTTGTTTTATCATTTTATATATGTTATAATCGTCTTGAATAATAAAGATTTTTTGGTGATCGATTATGAAAATATCCGAAAAACTTGATCAAAAAATATTTTCGGTTTCGTTTGAGGTGTTTCCGCCTAAAACCGAAACGTCCTTCGAAAGCGTAAAAGCGGCCGTAAAAGATATTGCGGCGCTTAGTCCCTCGTTTATAAGTGTAACCTACGGGGCGGGCGGCGGCACAAGCGCGCATACCCTTGAAATCGCCCGCGAAATTCAAGCCGATTTCGGCGTTACGTCGCTGGCGCACCTTACCTGCGTTTCATCTACACGCCAAACGGTGGCGCAAAGAATTGACGATTTTGCGGCGGCGGGCATACAAAACGTTATGGCTCTGCGCGGCGATATTTTGAAAGACCGCCAAAACGACGACCGTACCGCCTGGGACTACCGACACGCCATTGACCTTGTTAAAGAGTTGAAAGCTTCAAACCACGATTTTTGTATTGGCGGCGCGTGTTACCCCGAAATGCACCCTGAAAGCGAGAGCAAGGAAGAAGATATTTTGCACCTTAGGGAAAAGGTGGAAGCAGGGTGCGATTTTTTGACCACCCAAATGTTTTTTGAAAACGACCTTTTTTACAAGTTTTTAGAAAACATACGCGCCAAAAACATAGACGTTCCGGTACTGCCGGGCATTATGCCTATAACAGGCGCTGCGCAGGTTGAACGCGCCGTATCGCTTTCGGGCGCCTATGTGCCAAGGCGGTTTTTGGCAATAGCCCGAAGGTTTGGCGACAACCCCGACGCTATGAAACAGGCGGGCATCGCCTATGCGACCGACCAGATAATTGACCTTTTTGCAAACGGCGTTTATCACGTTCACGTATATTCAATGAATAAACCCGACGTAGCCGCCGCTATTATGAACAATCTTTCAAATATTATCGGTAACAAATAATGGTATCAAAACTAACCTTTACAAAATACGATTTGCCGCAAATTGACCGCAAAGAGGTGCTGCGGTATATGGGCGCCGCGACTGCCGACGACGCTACGGCAAAACTTATAAACGAGTGCGAAAAAGAGTGCGAGGACGCTTTTTCGTACCTTGTTTGCTTTGATGTTTTTAACATTAAAACTACCGGTAAAACGGTGGATTTTTCGACCTTTTCGGTGCAAAGCGGCGACCTTGCAAAAAACCTGAGCGGCTGTAAGACCGCCGTAATTTTCGCCGCGACGGTAGGGGCGCAAATCGACCGTCTTATTAAAAAATACTCGTCTGTATCGCCTGCAAAATCCCTTTGTCTGCAAGCCTTCGGCAACGAACGTATCGAAGCGCTGTGCGATACCTTTAACAAACAGATAACCGAGTGTCAGGCCGCCGAGGGTAACGCTACCCGTCCGCGTTTCAGCCCGGGGTACGGCGACTTTGAGTTGTTCTGCCAAACCGATATTTTCAGGGCGCTTTGCTGTGAAAAGCAAATAGGCGTAACGCTAAACGACAGCCTTTTGATGACGCCGCAAAAATCGGTTACGGCGGTAATAGGCATTAAGGAGGTTTAGGGGTGAACATTTTGGAGTTTATTAAAAACCGCACCGTCTTTTTAGACGGCGCCATGGGTACCCTTTTGCAGCAAAAGGGTCTTGCGGCAGGCGACCACCCCGAAAAATTAAATATATCCGATCCTTATACCATAACCGATATACACAAAAGTTATTTTGACGCCGGCAGTAATATCGTAAATACCAATACCTTTGGCGCAAACTCGCTTAAATTTTCGGATAGCGAACTTGAACAAATTATCGCCGCCGCCATAGACAACGCCAAAAACGCCAAAGAGCAAAGCGGCGGCAAACAAGAAAAGTTTATCTCGCTTGATATAGGGCCCTGCGGCAGGATGTTAGAGCCGCTTGGCGATTTGCCGTTTGAGAACGCGGTAGAGATTTTTGCTAAAACCGTTCGTCTTGGCGCAAAATACGGCGCCGACCTTATAACCCTTGAAACCTTTAACGATTTGTATGAATTAAAGGCGGCCATTATCGCCGTAAAAGAAAACTGCGAGCTTCCTTTTTTTGTTTCCTGCGCATTTTCAAAAGACCAAAAACTTATGACCGGCGCCGACGCGCTTTCGGTAGTGGCGCTTTGCGAGAGTATGGGTGCAGGCGCGGTAGGGCTTAACTGTTCGTACGGACCTAAGGCGCTTTGTCCCACGGCGTTAGAGTTTTTGCGGTACGCTTCTATTCCGGTAATTTTTAAGCCGAATGCCGGAATGCCCGCGGTAAGAAACGGTAAAACCGTTTTTGATGTAAACAAGAAAGATTTTGCAAACGAGTGCGCCGCCCTTGCAAAAAAGGGCGTTAGAATTATAGGCGGCTGCTGCGGAACCACCCCCGAATATATCGAAGAGGTTGTAAACGCCTGCAAAAATATTAAGGTAAAGCAGATTGCCGAAAAAGACCATACGGTCGTCTGCTCTTACGCAAAAGCGGTTGTGTTTGACCGCAAGCCGATCATTATCGGAGAAAGAATCAACCCCACAGGTAAAAAG
>CADBUL010000028.1 GCA_902797875.1 Oscillospiraceae bacterium
CCGCGAAACAGCAGCGAGGTAATAACGCCCGAGTTTCCTCTTGCGCCCCTTAAAATGGCGCCGGAAGCTACCGCGGCGACCTCACCTGCGGGAGTATTATCGTCCAGTTTTTCAAGCGCCGTTGCAGCGTTGCCGATGCTCATCGACATATTAGTGCCCGTGTCTCCGTCGGGAACGGGGAAGACGTTAAGCCCGTCTACATAACCACGATATTTATAAATGTTATTTGCGCCCGAGATTATCGCATCGCGCAAGGTATTTCCGTTAAACAATTCAGTACACTCCTTACTTTGCGTTAATCTTTAACGCCGTCAACCATAATGGTAACTTTATCTACGGTTATTCCGGTAGCCTCTTCAACGGTGTATTTAACCTTATGCATAATGCTTTGGGCTATGGCACTTATATTCATACCGTACAAAACAATAATGTGCAATTCTATATTTATCGAGTTTATATCGCCGGTCACCACAACACCCGTAGAAAGCTTTTTTTGACCTAAAAGGCTGCGCAAAAACTGCATTTTACCGGTCGGTACCATGCCGGCAACACCAAAACACGAGGTAGCCGCGCGGCCTATAAGCTTGGTGAAATATTCGTTAGAAACCTTTATTTCTCCGTGCATTGTTTCATAAGAAATCATAATTCTATCTCCTTAACCTGTGATGTTTTCAAAACCGTAAAACAAATCCGAAGCGCTTGGCGCCAGGGTTGCGTTTACGCTTTGTGAGTAAGATACAAGCCCTTTGCGGTGGCATACGGGTATTATAAATAGGTCGGAATTGCAAACCGTAATAAGGTCGCCCAAAGTAATTTCGCCTTTATAAAACTTGGTGATCGCCTGCGGTACCGTAATTGCGTGGTCGGTGTTTTCCTGCTTTACGGAACCCTCTTTAGCGCTATCGGTTTTAGCGGTTTTGGAGCTGTTCGAAGAGGTGTTGCCGGTTTTTTCCGCGTTGCTTTTTACCATACCGAGCAGTTTGGATATATCCATATTATTGAGGATCCGAACCTCACCCAAATACAAATCGTAATTTCCGGAAGAAATCTTTGAGGTGTAAACGGGGTATTTTTCTTGTATAACGGTGCATTTTACGCCAAAACCGTTAAGCGCGGCGGCAATATTTTGTGCGGCGGCAACCCGCACACTGTTATCGCTGTTAACAAGCAAGCTGACCGATACAACCCGATCACCGCTTTGGTAGTAATCCTCTCCGTCTTTTTTGGTATAGCCCATCTTTTCAAAATTCTGTTCGGCGCTTTCAAGGTTAGGGGTGGCAAGCAGATTCTGATAATCTTTTGCCGGCGCGAAGTAAGAGGGGTAGGGGGATAAAGCGGGAGAGGCGTTGCCGTAATAAGAGGATTTACAAATATCGCTGCGGTCTAAAATAGAGGAAATCGACTGCAAAAACAACACCTGAGAAAGATAGCGCCTGTTTTTGTTTACCCCCAAAAATACCAGATTTGAAAGGTTGACCGATACGGTATTACCCTTCATTTTGGGGTAGTGCGCCGTCGATAAATCGGAGTAGTAATAGTCAATTATTCCGGCTTCGGCATTTTGGTAGTTTGACTCTTCGTCGGGCGAATCCACAAGTCCTATTTTCGAAAGACCCACCTTGCCCGCAAAATAGTTTTTATTGCATATAAGCCCAGATAGGTCTTCGGATAATATATATCTTCCGGTTCCTATTGGAGGAAGCGGCTTATTGTCCGAGTTTTTAAGGGCGTCGCTTCCCTTTTTCAGGATGGGAAAATCGAGCACCGATACAAAATAGGGGTCCTTTTTCGATAGTTCGAACACAAGAGAGTTATCCCCCGTAATCTTTACCGACTTAACGTCTTCGAGGGCGTACTTGTAGGTCGTGGTGCTTGACATCGCCTTCTTGTACGAAAAAACCACATCGTCGGGCGTAAGCGCCGAGCCGTCCGAAAACTTAACCGTTTTAAGTACTACGCTGCAGCGGTCGCCTTCGAGCGTTACCGACTGCGCAAGGCAGTACTCACTCTTATATTCGTTGTTCAGTTTTACAAGCGGGTCAAACAAAAGGTAAGACAGTTCAAAGTTTTGTTTGGTCTTGCAGGAGTAGGGGTCAAACGTGTCTTTCGAGCAGTACAAAAGGTCAAACTCGCTGGCCGTACCCCTTACGGCGTTTTTACTGTCGGAAGATTTACCCGAAGTGTCGGCCTTTTGGCAGGAAGAAAGCGCAAAAACGGTTACAAAACAAAGCAATACCGATAATATTTTGCGTACCACCGCTTTCGCCTCCACTAAACTAAACATTTAGTATATTATATACTATTATTTCATTTATTTCAACTGTAAATCGACGTCGCGGACAAAACTTTTTGCAAAAAGACATTTTCCGCTTTTTTCGTCCACCTCAAAAACCGCGCCGCATATTTGATAGGGCGGTGGCGCTTCCTTAAACTTAACGGCGGTATCGCCCATAAATCGGGCTATCGAGCGCTCCTTTTCCACCCCTAAAACCGAGTGTTTTCCGCCGCACATACCAAGGTCGGTAATATAACCCGTCCCCTGCGGCAGAACCTGAATATCGGCCGTTTGAACGTGGGTGTGGGTGCCGAAAAAGACCGAAACCTTTGAATCGGCATAAAACCCAAGCGCCCTCTTTTCACTCGTGGCTTCGGCGTGAAAATCCACTACAGTTATCGCCGCGCCGTCCTCTTTTGCCATATTCACAAGTTGGTCAAGCGCCAAAAACGGGTCGCTTGCGCCCTCCATATAAAGCCGTCCCATAAGGTTTATAACCGCCACCTTGCACCGCCCCATATCAATAATGGCGTATCCGCGCCCGGCGGGGGCGTTAGTAATATTAAAAGGGCGTATTACAAGCCTGCTTCGGTCAATATAATCATAAATCTCAGACCTTTTAAGCGAGTGGTTTCCGCCGGTTAACAGGTCGGCGCCCGCGTTTAAAAGCGCGTCGGCGCTTGATGGTAAAATACCGTTGCCCACCGCCGAATTTTCGGCATTTACAATGCAAAGGTCGGCGCAAAATTCGCGCTTTAATTTGGGCAATTGTGCTTTTAGAACTTCGCAGCCGCCTGCGGCGACCACGTCGCCTATACATAAAATATTCATTTATTTTCTCTTTTCTGTATTTCTACCTAAACTTTACCACAAAAACGCAAAATTTTCAATAAAAAATGTGTTGACAACCACAAATACCGGTGCTATAATGAGGGTACAAAAATAAACCGTTGAAGCGGGAGTAAAGGTAGTTATGCTCTTACAGAGAGTCCGCGGTGCTGGAATGCGGGCAGAACACAGATTATCAAATGGGCCGCTGAGGGCGCGATGAAAAGGGTTTTTCCTTAGTAGTTTGCGACGTAAGACCTACGTAAGTGGTCAGGAATATGTTGGTATTCCGTAAGTTAAAAGCAAGGTGGCACCGCGATTATTCGCCCTTGAATTGTAAAATTCAGGGGGCTTTTTTTATTTTTGTAGCCCCCGAAAAAACGGCTTACAAAAGTAAGCAAAAAGGAGAGAAGAAAGATGTCAGAAAAAATTCCCTACAAAATTTACCTTTCAGAAAGCGAAATGCCCAAGCAATGGTACAATCTTCGCGCGGATATGGTAAATAAACCGGCGCCTCTTTTAAATCCCGGAACACACCAACCTATGACTGCCGCCGATCTCGCTCCCGTATTTTGCGATGATCTCATTAAACAGGAACTTGACAATACTACTGCTTATTTTGACATTCCCGAAGAGATATTGTCGTTCTACAAGATGTATCGCCCGTCTCCGCTCGTGCGCGCCTACTTCCTTGAAAAAATGCTTCAGACCCCGGCCAAAATTTACTATAAATTTGAGGGCAACAACACAAGCGGAAGCCACAAGCTCAATTCTGCTATTGCTCAGGCATATTATGCAAAAAAACAGGGTCTTAAAGGCGTAACTACCGAAACCGGAGCAGGTCAATGGGGCACCGCTTTATCAATGGCGTGTTCCTATTTTGACCTTGACTGTAAGGTTTATATGGTTAAGATTTCATACGAGCAAAAACCCTTCAGACGCGAAGTTATGCGCACCTACGGCGCTTCGGTTGTACCTTCTCCGTCAATTGAGACCGAGGTTGGTAAAAAGATACTTGAGCAGCATCCCGGAACCACCGGCAGTCTTGGTTGCGCTATTTCCGAAGCAGTTGAAAAAGCGGTTACCAGCGAAGGATACCGTTATGTTCTCGGAAGCGTTTTGAATCAGGTACTTTTGCACCAGTCCGTAATTGGGCTTGAAACAAAGGCCGCGCTCGACAAGTACGGTGTTAAAGCGGATATCGTAATCGGTTGCGCCGGCGGCGGCTCAAACCTGGGCGGACTCATAGCGCCGTTTATGGGCGAAAAGATCAAGGGCGAGGCGGATTACAGGATAATTGCCGTAGAACCCGCTTCCTGCCCGAGCTTTACAAGGGGCAAGTATGCTTACGATTTCTGCGATACCGGAATGGTTTGCCCGCTTGCCAAGATGTACACGTTGGGCAGCGGATTTATTCCGGCGTCCGACCACGCAGGCGGACTCAGATATCACGGAATGAGCCCGGTACTTTCTCAGCTTTATGACGACGGTCTTATGGAAGCCGTATCGGTAAAACAAACCGATGTATTCGAGGCGGCTGAAAAGTTTGCGCGTATCGAGGGAATACTCCCCGCGCCCGAAAGCGCCCACGCCATTAAGGTGGCTATCGACAAGGCGCTCGAGTGCAAAGAAACCGGCGAAGAAAAGACCATCGTATTCGGTCTTACCGGTACCGGCTATTTTGATATGATGGCGTACGAAAAATTCCACGACGGTAAAATGCAAAACTATATTCCTACCGACGAGGAAATCGCCGAAAACCTCAAGCAACTTCCCAAAGTATAAAAACAGACCTGTTAAAACGGCAGTATTTTTACTGCCGTTTTATTTTTTTATAGACCTTGACTTATCAACAATAAGTCTTGTTTTTTGTATTTTCGGGCGTATAATAAAAGTGTAAACAAAAAGGGGAGGAGGGTGTGCTATGAGCAGCTGGAACCCATGGCACGGTTGCGCCAAGATTTCGCCGGGATGCCGTAACTGTTACGTTTTCCGCCGCGATGAGTCCTTTGATAAGGACGCTACCAAGGTGTATAAAACTGCCGATTTTGACCTGCCCGTAAAACGAAACCGTAGTGGCGAGTACAAACTTTTGCCCGACGGTGATTTTTGTTATACCTGTTTTACGTCCGACTTTTTTGTACCGCAGGCCGACGAGTGGCGCTTGCAGGTCTACTCTTTTATGAAAGAGCGAAGCGACCTGCTTTTTTACATTATCACCAAACGCCCCGAACGTTTTTACAAGGTGCTTCCGAACGACTGGGGTGAGGGCTATGATAACGTCTATATAAGCTGTACGGTCGAAAATAACGAGTTTGCTCATAAGCGGCTGCCCGTCTACCTCGATTTACCCGTAAAACACAAAAGCATAGTAATTGAACCTATGCTCGAAGAGGTCGACCTTACGCCCTTTTTTGAAAAATATAAGAGTAAAATAGAATGTATAACCGCGGGCGGCGAATCGGGCGATAAGGCGCGCCTTTGCGAGTACGATTGGGTACTCTCATTGCGTGAAAGCTGCGTAAAATACAATATCGCTTTTCACTATCACCAAACGGGAGCGCGGCTGTTTGTGGGCGACAGGCTTTATAATATTCCGCGGCGCTCACAAATGTCGCAAGCGCGCAAAGCGGGAATAGATTTTATCCCCAAAAGGGTCGAAATATTACCGGATTACGCCGAATAACAAACCGGAGGTCATCTATATGAAATATTGGATTTTATCGCAAAGCGGTAACAATTACAAGGCGAATTTACACTGTCATACCAACCTGTCCGACGGCGTCTTAACCCCACGGCAGGTTAAAGAACTCTACCTTAAAAAAGGGTACTCCATCGTCGCTTTTACCGACCACGACGTTTTTATCCCGCACCCCGAATTGAACGATAAAAACTTTTTGGCGCTTAACGGCTTCGAAGCCGAAATAAACGAGCCCAAAAACGAGGCTTTTGAAAACATAAAATCGGTGCATATGAACTTTATCGCGCTCGATAAAAATATAGTCAACCAACCCTGTTGGCACCGCAGCCTATATCAGTTTTCTAACGCCTGCAATACCAAAAATCAGGTAAAATTCGACCGCACAAAACCTGATTTTATTCGCGAGTATTCGGGGGAGTGCGTAAACGAGTTTATGAAAGAGTGCAAAAAATGCGGATTCTTCGCCGTTTACAACCACCCGGCATGGTCGCTCCACGATTATACCGACTGGTCGCAGTACAGCGAAATGGACGCCATTGAAATACTAAACGGAGGCAGCATAAGAGAGGGTTTTTGCGACCAGAGCCATATAGTTTACGACGGACTTTTGCGTCAGGGTAAAAAACTGTTTGCGGTAGCGGGGGACGACAACCATCAAACCTACGATACAGGGCTTGCATATACCGTAATCCGCGCCGGAAATCTGTGCTACGAAGATATTGCCGCCGCCTTAAAAAACGGCAATTTTTACACCTCGCAAGGACCCGAAATTAATGAGCTTTACGTTGAAAACAACCGGGTTTACATAACCTGTTCGCCGGCGCAAAAAATAACCTTTAACACCGGTATACGCCACGCCGGCGCGGCATACCCGAAAGAGGGTGAAAACACCGTTACCGCAGCATCTTTTGAAGTGCTGCACCACGATAAATATTTCCGTCTTACCGTAACGGGGCCCGACGGTAAAACCGCTTACACCAACGCCTGTTATCCGCAGGATTACAACATAAACGATTAACTTTTTCATCAAAAAAGAATTTATGCCGTTTTTACCGGCCGAGATTAAAAATCCGAGAAAACGCAAATTGTTTGCGGAAAATTCATACATTTATATTGAATTGATGATATTTATGTGTTATAATTCTTATGAAATTATTAAAAGGAGTAATATTGCAATGACTAACAATGTAACCGTATTAAAATGGCTGGAAGAAATGAAAGCCTTGCTTACTCCCAACCAGGTTATGTGGATTGACGGCTCGCAAGAGCAGCTCGACCAGCTTCGCGCCGAAGGCGTAAAAACCGGTGAAATGCATAAGCTTAACGAGGAAAAACTCCCCGGTTGCTACCTTCACCGCACCGCCCCCAACGACGTTGCCCGTGTAGAGGACCGCACCTTTATCTGCACCCCCACTAAGGAGGAAGCAGGCCCCACCAACAACTGGTGCGACCCGCAAGAGATGTATGAACGTCTTTATAACATAGCCCGCGGCAGTTATAAGGGCAGGACCATGTATATTATCCCTTATTCGATGGGCCCCATCGGTTCGCCCATAGCCAAAATCGGTATCGAGATTACCGACTCGATTTATGTTGTACTTAACATGGCGATTATGACCCGCGTAGGTCAAAAGGTGCTCGATACTCTCGGGGATAGCACCGACTGGGTAAAGGGTCTTCACGCCAAGGTAAACGTCGACCCCGAAAACCGTTATATCTGCCACTTCCCGCAGGATAACTACATTATTTCGGTTAACTCTGCCTACGGCGGAAACGTACTGCTGGGCAAAAAATGTTTTGCGCTGCGCATTGCCTCTTACCAGGGTTGGAAAGAGGGCTGGATGGCAGAACATATGCTTATTTTGGGACTTCAGAACCCCAAAGGCGAAATCAAATATGTCGCGGCGGCTTTCCCGTCTGCCTGCGGCAAGACCAATCTTGCCATGCTTATTCCGCCAAAATATCTTCGCGATAAAGGCTATAAAATCTGGACGGTCGGCGACGATATCGCCTGGATGAAGATAGGACCCGACGGTCGTCTTTACGCCATCAACCCCGAAAACGGATTCTTCGGCGTTGCCCCCGGCACCAACGAAAAATCCAACTTCAACGCACTTGAAAGCACCAAGAAAAACGCTATTTTCACCAACGTTGCGCTTAACCTTGACGACAACACTGTTTGGTGGGAAGGCCTTAATGATAACCCGCCCAAAAACGCCCTTAACTGGCGCGGTGAAAAGTGGGACTACACCAAATACGATAAAGCCAACAAGGTGCAAACCGCAGGCGCTCACCCCAACTCCCGCTTTACGGCGCCGGCGCAAAACTGCCCCTGCCTCTCATCCGAGTTCGATAAGGGTGAGGGCGTGCCCATCTCGGCGATTATTTTCGGCGGAAGACGCGCTAAGTGCGCTCCGCTTGTATATCAGTCCAAAGACTGGGTTAACGGCGTGTTCATAGGCTCGGCTATGGCAAGCGAAACTACTGCTGCCGCCGCCGGCGCGGTCGGCGTTGTAAGACGCGACCCGATGGCAATGCTGCCGTTCTGCGGCTACAATATGGGCGACTATTTCAAACACTGGCTTGAAATGGGCGAAAAACTTGGCGATAAAGCCCCTAAAATCTTTAACGTTAACTGGTTCAGAACCGACGACGACGGCAACTTCATTTGGCCGGGCTATGGCGATAATATGCGCGTTCTTAACTGGATTATCGACCGTTGCGAGGGCAAAGCCGACGCGACCTTAACCCCAATCGGTTATGTTCCGCACCCCGAAGATATCGACCTTACCGATCTTGATATGTCTATCGACACCCTAAAATCTATTTTAGAGGTCGACAAATCCATCTGGCAAAAAGAGGCGGCGGAAATAGAGGAGCATTACAAAAAATTCGGCGACAAACTCCCCGCGCAGCTCAGAGAACAGCTCAACAATCTTATCGCCGAAGTTAAATAGTTTTTTGCAAAAAAGGCATCCGTCAACAGCGGGTGCCTTTTCTTTTGTGCGCACTTGACTTTTGGTAATAAATTTAATATCATAGATATAAGAGAATTAAGAAAGGCAGCCGAAAAATGAGCAAAAAAATCTCGATAAATATGTTATCATCTGCCGATAAAATCGACGGTCAGGGGGTAGGTTCGGCCTACATTGAACTGCTTAAACTGCTGCAAGAAGACGCTGCCGATAAATTTGATATTTACATAAACAAAGGGATTAAATACGATATTTTGCATGCGCACACGGTAGATTTGCCCTTCTTCTTCAAAATGAAGTTAACCAAGGGCAAAACGGTAGCCTACGTGCATTTTTTACCCACCACACTCGACGGCTCAATCAAGTTACCCAAACCACTGTTCAAAATTTTCAAAAGGTATGTTATCGCCTTTTATAAAACGGCGGATAAAATGGTGGTGGTTAACCCCATATTTATTAAAGATATGGTTGCCGCCGGACTTGACAAAAACAAAATCGTCTATATCCCCAACTTTGTTTCCAAAGAAAAATTTCATAAATACGATCCTCAAAAAACCGAGCAGGTTCGCCAAAAATACGGCATTAAAAAGGGCGGTTTTGCTGTGCTTGGCGCAGGTCAGGTACAAACCCGCAAAGGGGTTTTAGACTTTGTAAAAACCGCCGAACTGCTACCCGACGTTCAGTTTATTTGGGCGGGCGGTTTCTCCTTTGGCGCCATAACCGACGGCTACGAAGAACTGAAAAAAATCGTTAAAAACCCGCCGAAAAACGTCAGGTTTTTAGGCATTGTCCCGCGTGAAGAAATGGCAGACCTTTATAACGCGGTAAACTGTCTTTTTGTGC
>CADBUL010000029.1 GCA_902797875.1 Oscillospiraceae bacterium
ACGCTCTTGCCGAGGCGGTAAACGGCGAGGTGTTTTTCGATAATTACGGCGAATTCACAAAGATAAGAGAACACCTTAAAAATATGCCCCGAGATATTAAACTTAAACGCATTGCCGGCAATCTTTTGGTTATGGGACAGTCAGGGCAGTACAATTTTATGCGCTGTATAAATCACGGTGAGCCGCAGGCGGCACAGTTTGCGGTTACGGAATTTGTAAACGCCGCCATGAAGGTTACTTTTTTATTAAACGGACGGTACATGCCCTACTATAAGTGGAGTTTTAGGGCTATGCGCGAAACTTTGGGCGAGCGTGAGATGTGCCAAAAGCTTTCGTTTTTGATGTTTGGCGATAACGGCGACCCGTCGGTTTGTAAACAAAAGTACCTAACCATTGAAAAAATTGCCCAAAACATAATAGAGCGGCTTAAAGACAGCGGAATGACCGGCGCTGTATGCGGCGACCTTGAAAAACACGCATACAGTCTTAACGATAAAATTACCGACGGCGATATTCGCAATATGAACATTTTTATTGCCGTTGGAGAATAAATAACCGAAATCTAAGGAGGAAATCAGCATGGAAATAACCAAAGACATTAAATACGTTGGTGTAAACGATCATCAGATTGATTTATTTGAGGGTCAGTATGATGTTCCAAACGGTATGGCGTATAATTCGTATGTGATTATGGACAAAAAAATTGCCGTTATGGATACGGTCGACCGCAAATTCACCCACGAGTGGCTTGATAATCTTGCAAAGGTTCTTGAGGGCAGAAACCCCGATTACCTTATAGTTCAACATATGGAGCCCGACCACTCGGCAAATATTGTTTCGTTTATGAACACCTACCCGGGCGCTACCATTGTATCGTCCGAAAAGGCGTTTGTTATGATGAATAACTTTTTCGGCACCGATTTTGCCGACCGCCGTTTGATTATTGCAGAGGGTGATACGCTAAATCTCGGTACGCATACTCTTACCTTTGTCGCCGCGCCGATGGTACACTGGCCCGAGGTTATGGTTACCTATGACAGCACCGACAAGGTTTTGTTTTCGGCTGACGGGTTTGGAAAATTCGGCGCGCTGGACGTTGATGAAGACTGGGCCTGTGAAGCAAGACGGTATTATTTTGGCATAGTAGGAAAATACGGAGCGCAGGTGCAAGCTCTTCTTAAAAAAGCGGCGGGGCTTGATATACAGACCATCTGTCCCCTGCACGGTCCCGTGCTTTCAGAAAATCTCGGTTATTATATTAACCTTTACAACATCTGGTCTTCTTACGGTGTTGAAAGCGAAGGCATTTTAATCGCCTATACATCGGTTTACGGCAACACCAAAAAGGCGGTTGAACTGCTTGCGGAAAAGTTAAAGGCTAACGGCTGCCCGAAGGTAGTGGTAAACGACCTTGCGCGTGAAGATATGGCCGAATGTGTGGAAGACGCCTTCCGCTACGGAAAAATAGTGCTTGCCACCACTACATATAACGCTGAAATTTTCCCCTTTATGCGCGAATTTATTAACCACCTTACAGAGCGCGGATTTAAGAAAAAGACGGTTGCGCTTATAGAAAACGGTTCCTGGGCTCCTCTGGCGGCAAAAACAATGAAATCCATGTTAGAGCCGTGTAAAGATATAACCTATACCGATACCACCGTTAGAATTATGTCGGCGTTAAACGAACAAAGCAAGGAACAAATCGAAAATCTTGCCAAAGAACTTACCAAAGATTATATAGCACAAAACGGCGAAACCGCCAACAAAAACGATATGGCTGCGCTGTTTAACATAGGGTACGGACTATATGTTGTTACCTCAAACGACGGCAACAAGGATAACGGTTTAATTGTTAACACCGTATCGCAGGTGTCCGATTCGCCCAACAAGGTTGCCGTTTGCATTAACAAACAAAACTACTCGCACCATGTTATTAAACAGACCGGCGTTATGAACGTCAACTGTCTTTCGGTTGAGGCGCCCTTTTCGGTATTTGAAAACTTTGGTTTCCAAAGCGGCAGAACCGCCGATAAATTTGCCGACTTCACCCCGTTGCGTGCAGATAACGGGCTTGTGTTCTTACCCAAGTATATTAATTCGTTTATGTCGCTTAAGGTTGAACAGTACGTTGACCTTAACACACACGGTATGTTTATATGCTCGGTAACCGAGGCCCGCGTGATTTCGGACAAGGATACCATGACCTACACCTATTACCAGAAAAACGTTAAGCCGAAGCCCGAAACCGAAGGTAAAAAGGGATTTGTATGTAAGGTATGCGGCTATGTCTACGAGGGCGACGAGCTGCCCGAAGACTTTATCTGCCCGCTGTGTAAACACGGTGTTGCAGATTTTGAGCCGATAGAATAAATCTTTAGAAAGGAGATAAATGTTATGAAATATGTATGCGACGTTTGCGGATGGGAATACGACGAGGCTGTGGGCGATCCCGATAACGGAATTGCTCCCGGCACCAAATTTGAAGACCTGCCCGAAGACTTTGCCTGCCCGGTTTGCTCGGTTGGTAAAGACATGTTCAAAAAAGCAGAATAACAAAGAATAGTAAAAAGGCATTTTCGATCACTCGAAAATGCCTTTTTTTATTATGATTATTATTATCTTTTACTGCCGAGGAAAAACAGCGCCGCCGTACCGGGGCCCGAATGGGCGCCTATAACCGGATCTATATAATTTATTATTATATCTTTAACCTTTATGGATTGTTTTATCTTTTCGGCAATATATTTGGCGTCTTCAATACAGTCGCCGTGAGAAATGAAAATCACCTGCTGCGCCGCGTCTTGAATGGTTTCTATCATGTGGTTGATAAGCGCGTTAAGCGAGGCTTTTCTGCCGCGCACCTTCTCCATTAAAATAAGATGTCCCTCGTCGTCGACGTGCAGTACCGGTTTTATGCCTAAAATTGTGCCTGCAACCGCCGAAGTGGCGCTTACCCTGCCGCCGCGTTTTAAGAAGAATAAATCGTCTACCGTAAACCAGTGGACAAGTCTTAATTTATTGTCTTCGACCCACTTGGCGACTTCTTCTAAACTTTTGCCCTCGTTTTTTCGTTGTACCGCGTGGTAAACAAGAAGTCCCTGTCCCATCGAGGCGCAAAGGCTGTCTACCACCATCATTTTGCGGTCGGGGTATTTCTTCTGTAAATCATTTGCCACCCTTAAAGCAGCCTGATATGAACCCGAAAGCCCCGAAGAAAAGCCGATATATAAAAAGTCATTACCGGTTTCTAAAACCTCGGTAAAAGCCTTTTCAAACGCCTCGTAGGTGATTTGCGAGGTGGTTATCTTTTCGCGTTTGCGCGCAAGGTCGTAAAAGGTCTTATAGTCGGTCGGGACGCCCTTTTGGTAACCTATGTACTCTTTCCCCCCTATATAATACGAAAGAGGGATTATATCTAAATCAAGTGATTCTATAAGCTCGTCGGTTAGATTTGCGCAAGAATCGGTGATAATTCTGTAACTCATTGCAAACTCCTTTGTTAGTTACTGATAATATTGTAAACCATTTTGCCGGTTGTGTCAACCGATAATTGCGATTTATGCTTTGGTGAAATTTATTATTTGGGCGGTAAAACAAAGCGCGGCGGGTCATATAATACATACCGCGCTAAGATATATTACAGCTTACGTTTACAAGTATAATTATATAAATGCCATAGTATAAATTCAAGTTATTAAGCCCGCCGATAAAATAGTTTATCTAAGATATGGATTGGTCGTAAACTGCCCTTTCTCCGCCGATAAATTTCGGTCTTGTTCTTGCGGCAAGCAACATTGCTTGGCCTATCTTGTTTACCGAAAGCCTAACCGGAACAGCCACCTTTTTAAGGTGCATTCCAATAAGCGTACCGCCTATGTCAAGTCCCGCGTCGGCAGTTATTTCTTCGACGACCACGGGATGCTCAAATCCCTTATACGCCGCGACGGCAAACGAACCACCGGCTTTTGGCTGAGGCACTACGTTTACGATTTCAAGATTGTGCGCTTTTGCAAAAGCCTTTTCTATAACAATTGCGCGGTTGAGATGTTCGCAGCACTGGGCGGCAATAAAAATTCCTTTATCTTTAATAACGTCATAAATCGCCGAAAAAACTTCCGCCGCGGTTTCGGGTTTGGAATCGGTCCCGATTTTGGAACCTGTTATCTCGCTTGAAGAACATCCCACTACCAAAAGATCGCCTTGTTCAAGTTTTGCGACCGTTATCAGTTCTTCGACCGCCTGTTTTACCCGGTTGTAAATCATTTTATCGTCCATACTTACATCTTCTTTCAAAATGATATTATCTTATACTTTTAATAATACCAGTTCTACCGAAAATTGCAACAAGAAAATATGCGCCCGCTATACCGACTGCCCCCTGTACGGCATTTCCCCAAACGCCTGCAAGCGCAGGTATGAACCCCTCGCCGATTGCGAGCGCTTCATAAAGGTAATAGCCGGCGACCATCCATATTTCGGCAAACAGCGAACCAATGACAAATCCTATATGTAAGCGGCTTTTCTTACTATTTGGCACAAAATGGGGTAAAAGTGAAACAATAAAAGCCATAACCGCCTTTATTATGAGTGTTCCGGGGATATAAACCGGATATCCCGACAACAGGTCTGCAAAAGCCGAACCCATGCCGCCTGCCGCCGTACCCCAGACAGGACCGAGAAGCCAGCCGCAAAACAAAACGGCGCAGTCCCCAAGATTCATATATCCTTTGGTAGGGGAAGGTATTCTAACCGCCATGGTCAAAACACAGGTAAGCGCTATCATTACCGAAGTTATGGTAACTTTCAGTAAGTATCTTTCATTTTTCATCCAAAATCCTCCTATGTGTAAAAACGGCATCCGTTTTGCACGGATGCCGATAATAAAACCGATTATTCCGCAAATAACGGTGTGGAAAGGTATCTATCCCCCGTATCGGGAAGCAGCGCCACAATGGTTTTTCCCTCGTTTTCGGGGCGTTTGGCAAGTTCTATTGCCGCAAAGACGGCCGCGCCCGACGAAATACCCACGAGCACCCCCTCGTTTACGCCGATAGCCTTGCCGGTGGCAAATGCGTCTTCGTTAGATACGGGGATGATTTCGTCGTAGATTTTGGTGTTAAGAACATCGGGTACAAAGCCCGCTCCAATACCTTGAATTTTATGCGGACCGGCAACACCGGTAGAAAGTACGGCTGAACTTTGCGGCTCAACCGCCACAACCTTAATATTCGGATTTTTCGATTTAAGGTATTCGCCAACACCCGTAACCGTGCCGCCGGTGCCAACACCCGCGACAAAGATGTCTACCTCACCGTTTGTATCCTCCCAAATTTCGGGACCGGTAGATTGACGGTGGGCGTCGGGGTTGGCGGGGTTTACAAACTGACCGGGAATAAAACTGCCCTCTGTTTCGGCGGCAAGTTCTTCGGCTTTTTCAATCGCGCCTTTCATACCCTTTGCGCCATCGGTAAGCACAATTTCGGCGCCGTATGCCTTTATAAGCTGGCGGCGTTCAACCGACATGGTTTCGGGCATGGTTAAAATTATACGGTAACCCCTTGCCGCCGCTACCGAGGCAAGACCGATACCGGTATTGCCCGAGGTGGGTTCGATTATTACCGACCCCTCTTTAAGTTTTCCCGAAGCCTCGGCATCGTCTATCATAGCTTTGGCAATTCGGTCTTTGACCGAGCCTGCCGGGTTAAAGTATTCGAGTTTTGCAACAAGTTTTGCCTTAAGGTCATACTTTTTTTCGATGTGGGTGAGTTCTAAAAGCGGGGTTTTGCCTATAAGTTGATCTGCTGAAGTGTAGATTTTTGACATAATAATTTTCCTTTCAAATATATTTTAGTTGGTTTATTTATAAAAAGCAAGAATATAATAATTATTTTTTAACGGCGTTAAAGCCTTTTTGCAAATCGGCTATAATATCGTCGATATGTTCGGTACCTATTGAAAGTCTTATGGTATTGGGCTTAATGCCGCTTTCAAGCAGTTCTTCTGAAGATAACTGCGAGTGGGTTGTAGAAGCCGGGTGAATTACAAGGCTTTTAACATCGGCAACATTTGCCAAAAGTGAAAAAATGTCAAGGTGGTCGATAAATTCCCATGCTTCCTTTTGTCCGCCCTTAATATCAAAGGTAAATATCGATCCGCCGCCGTTTTTGAAATACTTTTTATAAAGCGCGTGATCGGGATGTTCGGGAAGCGACGGATGATTAACCCTTTCCACAAGCGGGTGATTAGCCAAAAACTCAACAACTTTTTTGGTATTTTCGGCGTGTCTGTCAAGCCGAAGCGAAAGAGTTTCAACCCCTTGAAGAAGTAAAAACGCGTTAAAGGGTGAAACGCAAGCGCCTGTATCACGAAGAAGTATAGCCCTAATATATGTAACAAATGCGCCAGGGCCTACGGCATCGTAGAATGATACGCCGTGATAGCTAGGATTTGGCTCGGCAATATTTGGGTATTTGCCGCTTTCTTTGAAGTTAAATTTACCAGATTCCACGATTATACCGCCAAGGGTGGTACCGTGTCCGCCTATAAATTTGGTGGCTGAATGCACCACAATATCGGCGCCGTGCTCTATCGGGCGAATAAGGTAGGGCGTGCCGAAGGTATTATCTACCACCACCGGAATGCTGTATTTATGGGCAAGGGATGACAGCGCGTCTATATCGGGGATATCGCTGTTTGGGTTGCCAAGGGTTTCAATAAATATGGCGCGGGTATCATCGTTTATTGCCGTTTCGACCTCGCTTAAATCGTGGATATTTACAAAGGTTGTGCTAAGACCGTACTGCGGTAAGGTGTGTGATAAAAGGTTGAAGGTGCCGCCGTAAATGGTCTTTTGGGCTACGATATGACCGCCGTTGGCGGCAAGGGCTTGTATTGTATAGGTTATTGCCGCCGCGCCCGAAGCCACCGCTAACGCCGCGCTTCCGCCTTCAAGTGCCGCAAGACGTTTTTCGAGTACCTCTTGGGTGGTGTTGGTGAGTCTTCCGTATATATTACCCGCGTCGGCAAGTCCGAAACGGTCGGCGGCGTGTTGACTGTTATGAAAGACGTACGAGGTGGTTTGATAAATTGGTACGGCGCGTGAATCGGTTGTCGGGTCGGCCTGTTCCTGACCTACATGTAATTGCAACGTTTCAAATTTATATTCACTCATAAATATTTCTCCTTTTTGTAATAAAATAACCGGGGCTTACTTTTTGAAGCTCCCGGACAGGTGGCAGTCGATACAAAAAGTGTATCAATCCGCGTTTTGGCACGCACGAAAACAGCCAAATGCCCGGAAGTTAAACATTCGACAACACATATAAAAATAAGATTTGGTTTCTGTTAAAAATAACATTATTGGTGCCTCCTTCTTTCTTTGTCTTCATTATATTACACGGTTGGTGATTTGTAAAATCCCAAAAAATTATCGCTTGCGATAAGTTTTAGTTATCACAAGCGATTTCATCATAATTCTTTATACTTTAATAATTCATTTACGTATTCTTTACCGTATTTTGAAAGGGCGCTTCCCTGCCTTGTAATATATCCTATAATCAGCGGATCTTCTTCTTTAAGTTTTATGGAAACAAGTCCTTGCAAAATAGAATCTTCTTTTGAAAGCATGCCGGAGCCTATCGAATATCCGCCAAGTTCCGCTATGATTTCCATGGTGGTCGCGCGGTCGTCGGATTTAATCATCTTATCAAACGAGTAATCCGCCATCGCTTCTTCGGTTAGGTAAAAGTTGCCCTCGCCGGCTTGGTCGAACGAAACGCACGGATAATCTTTCATTTGTTCAATCGAAACTTCTTTCCTGTTTGCAAACTTATGATTTTTCCAAACATACACATAGGTTTCTCTGCGCATAAGCGGTACAAAATCAAGTTGATAATCTCGGAAAATTTTCTTTATTATGGACTCATTCGAACCCGAAAAAGAAATTATTCCGACCTCGCTTTTAAGACTGCCTACGTCGTCGAGCACCTCTTTGGTTTTGGTTTCGTGAATCGAAAAAACATATTTTTGCGGGTCGAATTTTTTTATAAGGTCGGTAAAAGCTTTTATGGCAAAGTTGTAATGCTGGGTCGATACCGAAAACTTTTCTTTATCGCCACCCGTCGCGTAGCGGTCTTCGAGTATTTCGTACTGCCCCACCGCTTTTTTTGCATAGGTTAAAAACTCTCTGCCGTCATCAGTTAGTTTTATGCCCTTGTTGGTGCGCTCGAAGATAAGAATACCAAGTTCTTCTTCAAGTTCGCGCACGCTTGCCGATAGAGCGGGCTGCGACACATACAGTTTGGTGGACGCCTCGCGCAGGGAGGACGACCCGGCAATGGTTAAAACATATTTCAGTTGTGCAATGTTCATAAAGTCTGTCTTTTTTAAGGTAAAATACGTATTGCGTAGTTGGGTTTTTGCGGCAGGTATTTAATGCGAATTTGCTTACCTTGTTCAAGGTCGCTGTCCCACGCTTTACCGATAATGCGGTTATCGAGACTCCTGCCGCTTCCAAGCTTGGCTTCTACGGTTTGACCGTCGGTGGTGCGGTAGGTTGCGTAATAGACATACGAAAAGGTCGTAAAACCGTCTGAATCTGTATTTTCAACCTCTTTAACGCGGCTTATCACCGCGTCGGTCTCAACGCCGTCGCGCATAATTTCGTTGTTGCGCTTTGCGGTGTATATAATGACGCAAACTATTACTGCAACTATCACGCCAAGAGCAATGTAGATCCACATAATGATACCCCCTATCAATTTAATAATAGCATAAATTTTAGGGTTAATCAAGGAAAAAATACATACAGATAAAAACAAAGCACCTCAAACGAAGTGCTTTGTAATTGTATCATAATTATTATTTTTCGTTATTAAATAAAACCGATAATCCAGTTTTTATTTTCGTTTTTTACCCAAAAAGACACTTTTTATGCGCGCTCCGATAATATAGAAAACCTTGACAGAATACCGCATAAAAATGCCTATATGCAAAATACGATCTTTATATTTGTTATAATACACATAATCATTATCTTTTAAAAAGTTTATTACCTTCTTGGTTATACAATACAAATATGGACCGGAAACACTGGTATTGAATATCCATTTATATGGCTCACGATATGCATCAACATAATTAATAGGGTCAACCGCCGCCATTTCATTAAGCATCCACTGATGCCACCCGTATCCATTCATTCTGCTAAATAAAAATACTTTTGGTTTATTAAAAGAAAAAATAATATTATGCGCGCACGAGCCGCAAACACTGGAAAAGACTTTACAATTATTTACATAAGCTATTTGTTCTTCAAGTGTACACTCCTCGGGATAAACAATATGAAACCCATTGTCTTCCATAATTTTTACTATTAGTTCTTCCCCAAAATCCGTTTTTGATTTCTTTGAAAAACGACTTCTCGAAAAATATATTCTTTCGTGAGCTTTTACCGTAGTGCATTTGCAATTATCAACGACCTTTTTAATAATATCAAGGTATTCTATGTGCCAATCCCGATTTGGAACATATGAAAGCTCGGGAATAATTATTTTTGTAAACTGTGTTGGTTCCGTTATATAAATTATTTGTTCTTTTTTTATCCCAAACAAACTAAAAAACTTATACACATTATCGTGGATTCCGCCCAAATCGGTTTGTGTGCCGAGCAACGCATAAGTGTATTTTTCGGGGTGATCTATGGCTTTCCAAAGACGTGGGATAGTATCTATCAAAAAACTTCCCCAGTGGTTTCTGTATTGTCCTATGTAATAAACTGTTTCATTTCTTACATTTATATTATTAAAATCTGTGTTGTTGATTAACTCTTGTGTTGTTTGTAATCCGAATCGCTGAAATGACATTTGTATAGGTTGTATTAAAGAATCTACTATTCCTCCAGCAAAGCAAGGTAGTTTTCCGGCATCCGGAAGAATAATAGCATTTTCGTATTCCTCAACTTTTAAACTTGAATTATTCAAATGGGATGTTTTAAGATGCTCTAACCATTCTCTATTATTTTGACTGTCATAGCAATATTTTTTCAGCATATTTGTATCTATATTATTCATAGTTTTTTCACCTATAATCTTTTCATTGTCGCAGCATAATATATTAACCGATATTGGTTAATACTATTATATACCATAATCGGTTAATATGTCAATAGGGAGATGTAAAAAATGATTACCTATGACAAACTGTGGGAAACTATGAAGAAAAAGGGCGTTTCGCAGTATACACTTATAAAAGAATACCGCATAAGTCCCGGACAAATCACAAGACTTAAGCGGAACGAAAGCGTAAGCACCCACACCATAGAAATGTTTTGCAAAATACTTAAATGCGATGTTGAAGACATTATGACCTACAAAGAGGACTAAATTATTAACCCCGAACTGCAATTGCGGTTCGGGGTTGTTTTTTGTATATTTTATTTTTACGCGTCGATATCGGGGACAATCTGCAGGGTGTAATCGGGGTAGAGATTTTTCATTTCTTCGGTCAGGGTGGCAAGCGCCTGCGCCCTTTCGATATCAAAACTGATTACTACGTCAAACCGCATGGTTTTGTTTTGGGTGTCGACATAAAATCCGTGCAACTGCAAAGCCCAATCGTGCGACAGAACGGTTTCTTGGACTGTGTTGCGAATTTTCGCCGCCTCATCGTCTGTCGTATTATAGGAATAAACGCCCACACCGGTCAAAATTACGCCGGTTTCTTTATAAACCTTGGTTTCGATACGGCGGGTGAGTTTGTCGACCTCGTTGACGTCCATGGTATCGGGCAGTTCGATATGCACGCTGCCGTAGTTTTTGCTTGGGCCGTAGTTAAACAGCAAAAGGTCATAAGCTCCGCGCACCTGCGGTTCTTCACATATAAGGCTTTTGATATGGTCGAGCTCTTCCCTGTCGCTGCGCTGACCGAGAATATCGTTGACCGTCTCGACCATCATTTCAATACCCGCTTTTATAATGAATATCGAAATTATTACGCCGACGTATGCCTCAAGAGATATGTGCCAAATCATAAATACGATGGCGCTTGCAAGCACCGACGAGGACAAAACGGCGTCAAACAGCGCGTCCGACCCGGATGCCGTAAGAGCGCCCGAGTTATGCTTTTTGCCCTGCCGTTTTACATACTGACCAAGCACTATTTTTACAACGATGGCAACCGAAATAATTATAAGCGAAACGGTGTTATAATCGGGTGTTTCGGGTGAGATTATCTTTTTAACCGATTCCACCGCAGAGGTAATACCGGCATAAAGCACGATAGCGGCGACTATCATAGAGCTTAAATACTCTATTCTGCCGTAGCCCAGCGGATGCTTTTTGTTGGGCATTTTTGCGCCGAGCTTTGCTCCGATAATGGTTACTACCGACGAAAGCGCGTCGGACAGGTTGTTTACCGCGTCAAGCGTTACGGCGATAGAATTGGCAATAAGCCCCACTGCCGCCTTAAAGCCGGCAAGAAATACGTTGGTTATTATACCGATAATGCTTGTTTTAACTATTGCTTTTTCTCTTTTAGCGGCAAGCGCTTCTACAGTTTGGTTTGACATATTGACCTCCATATAATTCTTATTTACCCACTTTTGTCCTTTCGGGGAATATCCACCAGCAAGACACTATCGCCACCACTATATAAGCGGCGACGGGACAAAAACCGCCCAGGACGGTCGCCAGCGCGTAGGTAATAATGCTGATTATATTACGTGCCGTTAGCTTAAACTGCGCCGCCGTACCGTTTTCGCGCGCGATAAGATAGACCATAAGGTGAAAGGTCAGGCAGGCAAGAAGCATATCGGCAAAATATAGCGATACCGGCGCAAACGCGGTTGGATACGTACCCACCCACGCCGTTGCAAACGGAATAAACGACATAGCAAAAAGCCATACGATATTGCACCACAAAATGGGGTAGTTCACCCGCGTGGCGCTATGAATGATTATATGATGATTAACCCAATAAATAGCGATAAACAAAAAGCTAAGCATATATGCAAGCAAGGTGGGCCAAAGCGCCAAAAAGTCGCTGAGTTTTTCGCCTACGGGCTGTTTTAATTCGAGAATCATAATAGTAATAATTATCGCCAGAACGCCGTCGCTGAACGCTTCAAGTCGGTTCTTTTCCATAGTTTTCCCCTTTTAGTTGTTATACAAGACTTATTGTTGATAAGGACAAATCGGTTTTGGAAGGCGATATTTGGTGCGAGGACAACAAGCCGAAAATTTCGCCCTTGTACAGTTCAAAACTCAGGTCCTGTACCCCAAGCGTCTTGCCGTAATATTTGGTTAAATTTTTAACCTCTAAAACTTTTTGCACTCAAATCACTTCCATAAATCATTATACTATACGCATTACGAATAATCAACTTTGACTTATTGTTGATAGGGACAAAACGACTGAGAAAAGGAAAAATCCGGCTCTTTTTTGCTTGTTGTCCTTGACGGGCTTATCGCGATACATAAAAAAACGGCGGTGAAGTTCACCGCCGTAGTTTTTATTTTACCGTTCTTCCCTAAAATATGAAAGTCCGAGGGATTCGGGGGGTTGATTCTCGCGTTTTTTGCGCATACTTATGACTACAAGCACTAGTATTGTAACAACGTAAGGCAACATATTTATAAGCTCTTTTGCGCTGCTTGAAAGACCGGGGATGTAAATGCAAAGAATATACAAACCGCCAAAAAGGAAGGAGCTGAAAATCGCCGTTGTGGGCCGCCATATAGCGAAGATAACTATTGCTATAGCAAGCCATCCGCGGTCGCCGAATCCGTTGTTGGTCCAGGCGCCGCCGGTGTAGTCCATAACAAAGTAAAGTCCGCCAAGCCCGGCTATGGCGCCGCCGATAAGGGTTGAAAGATATTTATATTTGGTAACGTTAATGCCGGCTGCGTCGGCGGTCGAGGGATTCTCGCCCACGGCGCGCAGGTTCAGGCCCGTTCTGGTGTTGTTAAGGAAATAGGACGTGCCGATCGCAATAATAATTGCAAGGTATGCTAAAAATCCGAAAGACAAAAAGGTTTTTCCGAAAATACCAAGTTTATCGGCGAACGGCAAACTTGCCTTAAAACATTTGCCGGTTTCGATAAGAGAAATCGAGCCGGTTTGACCAAAGAAGCTTAAAAGCGAACCGCCGAAGAAGTTGCCTATGCCAATACCAAACGTGGTAAGCGCCAGACCGGTAACATTTTGGTTGACACGAAGAGTTACGGTTAAAAAGCTGTATATAAGCGCTAAAAGCATTGAACCTATAAGCGAAGATAACAGCGGTATAATTATGCATAACGCCGCCACGGGGTGCTCGGTAGAATTTTCGTAAAGATAGCCGCCGATAATACCTGAAATACCGCCCACATACATAATGCCCGGTATACCGAGGTTAAGGTTGCCGCTTTTTTCGGTTATTATCTCGCCGGTGGCGCCGAAAAGAAGCGGGATAGACTGAATAATCGCCGCATTTATAAAGGCAAAAATCGTATTTATCATACCTGTGCCTCCTTTTGTTTGGAGCGCATATTTATCTTGTAGTTAATAAAGAATTCGCTGCCGATTATAAAGAATATTATTATACCGGTAATGATATCGGATACGCTCTCGTTTAATCTAAACGCCGTGGCAATTTCGCCCGCGCCCTTTTGCAAAAATACTATAAACATAGAGGTCAGTATCATCATGGTAGGCTCGAATTTAGCAAGCCAGGCAACCATAATTGCGGTAAAGCCCATACCGCCTGCAAGTTCTCTTGAAATGGTGTGGTTTGTGCCCGAAACCAAAAGAAAACCCGTAAGGCCGCAAATAGCGCCCGAAATTATCATGGTGCGGATAATAACCTTTTTTACGTTTATGCCTACATAACGGGCGGTGTTTTCGCTTTCGCCTACTACCGATATTTCGTAGCCCTGCTTACTGAAATGCAGATATATAAACATAAATACGGTCAACAGCGCCACAATAATAATATTTATTGAATACCTTTGACCGAATATGGTGGGCAGCCAGCCGCATTCCGACTGCTGGTTTATAACTCCCATAACGCTTGAACCGTTAGGAACCCAAACCATAATGAAAAACGAAACAAGCTGCATTGCAACATAGTTCATCATTAGTGTAAACAGACTTTCGTTGGTGCGCCAAATTGCCTTGAATATTGCCGGCAAAACGCCCCAGATAATACCGCTTAAAATACTTGTAACAAGCATTACCAGTATAAGAAGCCACGAAGGCATACTGTCTTTTGCATAAAACATACACGCCGCGCTTGCAAGACCGCCCACAAGCACCTGACCTTCCGCGCCGAGGTTCCAGAATTTCATCTTAAAGGCGGGGGTTACAGCCAGTGAAACACACAAAAGCATTGCGGTATTTTGAAGCAAAATAAAAAATTTACGTTGCGAACCAAAGCTTCCCTCGAACATTTTTACATAAACTTCGACAGGGTTGTAATTGGTTATTGTAACTATAACCAAAGCAGACACTATTAAAGCCGAAAAAATCGCAATCAGTCTTATACCCCACGCGCGAAGTCTTGGAATATCGGTGCGCCGGGTTATGTGAAACAACGGCTCTTTAATGGTTTTTTCGTTAGTTTTCATTCTTTGAACCTCCGCCTGCCTTGGTCATCATAAGTCCTATTTCGCCTTTGTCGGCTTTGCGGCCGTCAACTATTCCGCTTACCTTGCCCGAACTTATAACCAGAATTCTATCGCAAAGCTCAATAAGAACGTCTAAATCTTCGCCGACAAATATTACGGCAACGCCGTTTTCTTTTTGCTGATTAAGAAGATTGTATATTGCATAAGAAGAGTTTATATCAAGTCCTCTGACCGGATATGCCGCCATCAAAACGGTCGGCGACGCGGCAATTTCGCGTCCTACAAGTACTTTTTGAACATTACCGCCCGAAAGCTTGCGAACCGGGGTTTGGGCGCTTGGGGTTACAACCTCTAAATCATTTATGATGCGCTCGGCAAGGTCCTTTGGCTTTTTGCGCTCTAAAAACATTGTTTTACCCTTGCGGTAACTTCTAAGCATCATATTGTCGATTATATCCATATTACCGACAAGTCCCATACCGAGTCGATCCTCGGGGACAAATGAAAGACGTACGCCAAGCTCCCTGATTTGTATGGGGGTTTTTCCTCGAAGTTCGTCCTGACTGCCGGTTTTGGGGTTGTTATATATTATATCGCCGCTTTGTACCGGTTGAAGTCCCGCGATGGCCTCTAACAGTTCACGCTGACCGCTGCCGGCAATACCCGCAATGCCGAGTATTTCACCCGAACGCGCCGAAAAAGAAATATCATCGAGCACCTTTACGCCTTCGGCGTTTACACAGCACAGATTTTTAACCGCAAGGCGGTCTACGGGGTCTTTGGGAAGACTGCGGTTTATGTTAAGACTGATTTTTTTGCCTACCATCATTTCGGTTAGCTGTGCTTCGTTGGTTTCCGCAGTAACTACAGTACCTATATACTCGCCTTTTCTAAGTACTGCTACCTTATCGGACAATGACAAAACCTCGTGAAGTTTATGGGTAATTATTATAATTGCCTTACCGGCTTCTTTCATACGGCGAAGAATCGCAAAAAGCTTTTGAGTTTCCTGCGGGGTAAGTACCGCCGTGGGTTCGTCAAGTATAAGTATATCTGCGCCGCGGTACAGTACCTTGATAATTTCAACCGTCTGTTTTTCGGAAACCGACATTTCGTATATTTTTTTATTCGGGTCGATGTCAAACCCGTACTGTTCGCTTATCTGCTTAACCTTGGCGGTGACCGTTTTAATATCAAACCTTTCCTCTTCTTTAAGGCCTAATACAATATTTTGAGCCGCCGAAAAAACGTCAATCAATTTGAAATGCTGGTGAATCATGCCGATTTTGTATTTGAAAGCGTCTTTGGGTGAACGGATAACAACCTCTTCACCGTCGATGAAAATTTTGCCTTCATCGGGATAGTATATACCCGAAATTATATTCATAAGTGTGGTTTTACCGCTTCCGTTTTCGCCCAAAAGTGAAAGTATTTCGCCTTTGTAAACACTAAGGCAAACGTTTTTATTGGCGACAACCTTGCTGCCAAACCGCTTAGTAATATTTTTAAGCTCTATGGCCGGCTTAGCCATGCTTTACACAACCTTTCTTTTTCTGCTTTTGAAAAAGCGAACAGTTGCTGTTCGTTTTTTCAAAAACAGATTAGGCGGAGTTTGCACTCCGCCCATCTGTAAAAACTAATGATTAGAGTTCCGAAACGCCGTCGATATATTTAATGTCGAAGTAAGGAGCGGATCTCTTAGAAGACTCGGCAAACTGACCGTTTTCAATAGCTTCGGTTTCGGGAACAAAGTCGCCGTTGTCTACAACGTCGGCAGTATAGGTGGTGAGTGTTTTACCGCCTACGGTAAATTTAGAAGTATCAAATACCTTGATTTCGCCGTTTTCGAGTTTAGCTTTGATTTCGTCAATCTTAGCTTGTGTGCCGGCAGCTGCTGCTTTTTCGTTGAGTTCGGTAAGTTTAACAGCGCCCTCTTTCATGGTACCGCAATAGTCGGTGGGGATTTTTTCGCCGTTAACAACAGCATTGATAGCAAGTTTGAAATATACGCTCCAGTCAATTTTGGAGGAAATAAGAGCGGTATTGGGGCCCATGGAAATGGTGCTTATATTGTAAGCAACATTCGGAACGCCTTTTTCTTCGCAAGCTTTAGGTGCGCCTTCAGAGTCGGCGTGTTGGCTGATGAGAACGCAGCCCGAATTGATGAGGTTAAGAGCAGACTCTTTTTCTTTGGCAATATCGAACCAGGAGTTGGTGTAGGTAACCTTCATGGTAGCGCTTTCGCAGATGGAACGTGCGCCAAGGAAGAAGGAAGTCATACCCGAAACAACTTCGGCATAGTTGAATGCGCCAACATAACCGATAACAGCCTGTTCTTTGGTGATTTTGCCGGATTCGATCATTTCGTTGAGTTTCATACCTGCGGCTACGCCTGCAAGATAACGGCCTTCGTAAATAGCTGCGAAAGCGTTGTGATAGTTAGCAAGACCTTCGGTCTGAGATTTGGTGCCGGTAGCATGGCAGAACTGAACTTCGGGGAATTCTTTAGCGGCTTGAATCATGAAAGACTCGTGACCGAAAGAGTCGGCAAAAATGATGTCACAACCGGCTTCTACAAGCTCGGCAGCTGCATTATAGCAAGCATCGCTCTCGTCGATGTTGGTTTTAATAAGAACCTGATCATCTTTAAGACCTAAAGCAGTTTGTACCTCTTTAAGAGCCTGGATGAAGTTGTTATCGTAGGTTGAGTTTTCGTCGTGCAAACAGATAAGACCTACCTTAACGTCTGCTGCAGCATTACCGTCGGTAGCTGCATTGTTGCTGTTGCATGCTACAAGACTAAAAAGCATTACTACAGCAAGGATCACACTTAGAACTTTTTTCATTTTCGTTTCCTCCAATTTTTTTAATATGTAAATTTAATTTACACCGAATTTACTGCCGGAATTCTATTCCATCCGAACTCATTTTGTCTATAACGGCAAGTGACTGTACCTTATATCCCGCTTTACGAAGCTTGTCGCCGCCGCCCTGATAACCCTTTTCAATAGCGCACGTGCAGCCGACTATAGTTGCGCCCGCCTGATTTATTATATCGACAAGACCTTCAAGCGCTTTGCCGCTTGCCAAAAAATCGTCGACAATCAAAACCTTGTCTTTATCATTTAAATAATCCTTTGGGACCGAGATTAAATAATCGACGTTGCGAGTATAGGAGTGAACGTTGGCGCTGTAAACCTCGCCCGACACATTTGCCGATTTGTTTTTCTTGGCAAAAACAACCTTTTTGTGCATAACCGCCGCAATCGCGACCGCAATGGCAATACCCGAAGCCTCGATGGTCAAAATTTTGGTGATTTCCTGACCGTCATAGAGGTTTTTAACCTCGTTTCCCATTTCGAGCAGAAAATCAACATCTAACTGCTGATTAAGAAAAGAGCCGACTTTTAGAATATCGCCGTTTAGAACAGTGCCTTCACTAAGAATTCTCTGTTCGAGCGCCTTCAAAAAATCGCCTCCCAAAAAAATAATAAAAGCAGACAATTAAGTCTGCTTACCAAAAACGAAAACCATCACCGTCAATAAAACAGTGAATATGTTATCTTAACCAATAGTCGCATCTATGGCTCTGCGGTAGAAACATTTGGGCCGTTAATCCAAACCTATATTGGTAAGCTATTAAGTTTACGTGTTAATCGTATCACATAAAATTATCTTTGTCAACAAAATTTGACCAACTTTTTTCGGTTTGTATATATTGACAATTTGCACGCAATTTATTGTAAAAAATTGTGTAAATAATACAAAACACCCCGGAAAATCCGGGGTGAAAACACAATCAGTTGAGGTTATCTAAAATACAATCCGCTACATATATACCCATAGCGCCCGACTGCGAAAGACCGCGGCAAATACCGCTGCCGTCTCCTATTATATATACGCCGTCGATAAGTTCGAACTTTTTGTTCATAAAAACGGGGCGTATCGAATAATATTTACTTTCGCATCCGTAAAGCAGCGTATCGTCGTTGGCGGTACCCGGCGCAACCTTGTCAAGCGCATAGATGGTTTCGATAATATTTGTAAGTATACGGTGGGGCAAAACAAGCGATATATCCCCCGCAGTAGCTTTCAGGGTCGGGGTTACGGTGTTTTGCATAAGTCGGTGTTCGTTGGTACGCCTGCCGCGGATAAGATCGCCGAAACGCTGCACCAAAACGTTGCCGTTGCCTATCATATTGGCAAGACGAGAAATATTTTCGGCGTACTCGGTGGGCTGGTCGAACGGTTCGGTAAAGCGGATGCTCGAAAGTATAGCAAAGTTGCAGTTTTCGGTCTTTTTTTCCTTCTGCGCAAACGAGTGGCCGTTTGCGGTTATAATACCGTGATTGTTTTCGGCAGAAACAAGACCGCCCTGGTTAAAGCAGAACATACGGCATCTGTCTTCAAAGGTTTTGGTTTTGTAAAGAATTTTCGGCTCGTAAATTTTTTCGGAAAACTCACGCCAGATAATGTCTTTCATTTCGACCCTTACACCGATATCGACGTGGTTTGAATGGGTCTTTACGCCGTGCTCTTTGCAAAAATCGTTTACGAAATTCGCGCCCGAGCGCCCGGTTGCGATGATAACCTTTTTAGCCGACAGGGTTTTACCGTTTTCATAGGTAAGGATATAATCGCCACCCTGTTTTTCAATGCTTTTGCAATTGTAAAAATGCAGAAGGTCTGCGCCGAAATCGGCAAGCGATTTGATGATATTCTGCATGGTCAAAAAGTTATTATCGGTGCCCAGGTGCTTAACGTTCATATCAAGTAGACGCAGATTGTTTTGAAGGCATTTTAGTTTCAGCGCGTCGTTTGATTTGTAAACTTTGGGAATATCGGACGTGCAATACTCGTTAAGAATATTGTCAACTTCCTTAATATATTTATCGGCGGTTTCCTCGCCAAGCTCCTCGCCCAGCGTTCCACCGTAGGCTGTGCCTAAATTAAACTTACCGTCCGAAAAAGCGCCGGCGCCGGCAAATCCGTTGGTAATATTACAAATTTTACAATGGACGCAGGTGCTGTTTTTACCTGCCGGGCAAACACGCTTTTCCAAAACATTGCCGCACTCGGTAATGGCGATTTGAAGTTTGGGCTGCTTTTTAAGCAAACGGTATGCGCTCATAAGGCCGCCTATGCCGCCGCCTATAATGACAATATCGTATTTTTTAATGTCGGGCATAAATAATACCTCCGTATGGTGACCGTGCATTTTAGCACCGCCGCAAAACTCACAAAACATATTGTATCAAATAATTCCCGGTTTGTATACAGTTTTTTTAATATTTGTGCTAAATATAAACAAAAACCGACCAAGTAAAGGCGATACTCAATTATTTAGTCGGCTTTTACCGTTAATTATTTATTCTTCCTGCTTTTTATGAATATTAGAAATGTCGTCAAGGGATCCGCCGCCTGTATCGTCGGGCGCGCGTAAGACCCCTTTTTTGGCAAGACGCAAAAATGCGTCGACCACGTCTTTGGTAAGCTGTGTTCCCGACGCGTCCTTAATAATTTCAACCGCCTTATCAAAGTTCATACGCTGACGGTAGGGACGGTTGGAATACATAGCGTCGAACGTGTCGGCAATCGCAATAATTTGCGCGACACGGGGAATTTCATTGCCCTTTAACCCTTGGGGATAACCGTTGCCGTCGGGGCGTTCATGATGAAACTGTGCGCCGATGACGATTTCGGGCATGAGGGATATGCCGTTAAGCACGTCGTAGCCGCGTTCAGAATCCGATTTATTACCCGAAAATTTGCCCCGTCGTTTTCAGTTTAGTTTGGGCGGAAAGATTTTATCAAACTTCTCGATTTGGACGGCTAAACCATGAGGCGATTCTCGCTGCAAGGGCGGTTGCCGCCGTTTTGAGTATCAAAAATACGCCGGGATTTGAACTTGCCGAATTGCCGTTAAAGCGGTATTTAAGAAGCGGTTCAAGACAAGCCCTCTCGGTTTCACGCCAGTTTGATTTGACCACGGTTTTGTCACCTATCAGCATGGTATTGCGATTGTCCTTCGTATACGGCGTCCACTTCGCCTCTTTTACAGAGGGGTTGCCGGTTTTGGCAAAGTTGACCCACATCTGCTGGACAAGCGCCGCAAGTTGCCGGTTTGGGTCAGGACCGGTATAAATTGTTTCATCCGTGTTGCCAAACACATATGACAGTTCCACCGCGTGGCAAGCTTTCAAATCCGGCAGAGACGACGGGTAGGTCCAATAATACTGGTACACCCGGTTTCCGTTGGCGGCGTGAGCTTCGGCTTGCGCGACCGCCGGAAGCCGAAATAAAAGTTCGTTGAAAAGTTCCGTAATCTGAAACATTCTTTCGCTTATTCCCTTTTTCGCCTGCGTCTGCAAAAAGGTCTTGACCCGCTGACGGTCGGTATTGCCGAGTTGTTTAAGAATGTTATTGAGCAACACTTCGCTTGCAAACCGGTACCGGCCTATACCGCCAATATCAAAAATCCAATAACGAAGCTCATCGGCGTTGGTTCCGATCAGCATATCCACCGGCAGTGCCTCGCCTTTTTGGTAGGCCGCATACGGATCTTCGGGCAGTATGACTCCGTCGCGTTCCGGGAAATTGTTGATTTGTCCTACTTTTTCGTTGACCGACTTCAGTTCCTCTTCCGAAAGCGCGCACAATTCAGCCATCGATTTCGCCCCGGTCTGTTTTAGAAGATCCCTCGTTAGCGGCAGGGTCTCTTCACGGCTGTAGGTCAGCGCAACCGAGCCGCTTTGGGCGATCACACGGTTAAACAGCCCCTTTGCCGACCGAATCAGCGGCAGGAGCGAAACGCTGCCGCCGGCGGATTCCCCGAAAATTGTCACATTCTCCGGGTCGCCGCCGAAAGCGCGGATATTTTCTTTAATATATCGCAGGGCGCAGATCTGGTCCAGCAAACCGAGGTTGCCGCTGAAGGTGTAATCCTCACCGCCGGGAACACGGGAAAAATCCATAAAGCCGAATATTCCCAAACGGTAAGCAATGCTAACAAGCACAATATCGGGATGCGCTTTTACAAAATTATGACCGTCATAAAGCGGATCCGCCGTGCCGCCCCAACCGTAGTTGCCACCGTGAATAAAGACCATAACGGGGCGTTTTTCTTGCGCAAACCCCACGGCTGTCCAGACGTTTAGATACAGACAGTCCTCGCTTTGAAAATAAAACGAGGCGCGTTCGGAATCAAGCTTTGTCTGAATCGCGGAGGGTCCGTTGTGCAGTGCTTCGAATACGCCGTCCCGATCGTCTGCGATCACGGGTTCTTTCCATCTCAAATCTCCTATCGGCGGTCTGGCAAAAGGTATACCCTTAAACGAGGTCACTCCTTCACTTTCACATCCGATAAAGGTACCGTTTTTGCAAACAGCTCCGAGCGCGGCGTCATACCCGCCTTCGATCGGACGGTTCTGCTGATAGACTTCTGTCATACCGGTCTCCTGTCATTTCGCGCCGGTAACATCTGTTGCCGGCGCGAAATCGCTTGTTTTATTTCTTTTTTGAGAAAATACCTTTGACCATCTCGAAGAAAGCCTTTTTGTCCTTGATCTTTTCCTTAATCTCGCCGATGGTCACGTCGGTCTGCGAATTATGTGTTACCATGCACTGAGCCAGTTTCACATAGATGTCCTTAAACCGTTCGATACTCGCTTCCTCGTAACGGCTGGCGGCAAAATCAATCATCAGTTGCAGTCCGTCCATTCCGTCCAGAATCTCCATATCGAGGATGGTCTGCGAGGCCGCCTGATTCTGTCGCACCTCAACCGGTTCAACGTCAAAACCTTCAAGGCCGCCCATATCGCGAATGTCCTGCTGATACAACAGATAGGCGCTTTCCTCTTGAGCCACCTGGTTGTGCAGATCCACATAAGGATAGCAACTGTGCTTAATGCCGGTTTGAACCTGCTGATGTATGTCGTTGAAAACACTGCGCAGCGTATCGGTATCCTTAAAGCGAACACCGACCGGCAGATCGCGGAACATCAAACCCACACTCGACATCATCTGTACGTCTTCGCGCCCGTTATAGATCCACGAAAGTTTTATATCCGGCTTGTTGTTATAAACAGAAATCGCCAAAGCCGCCACCGCGATAAAGAATTCGTTACGGCTTATTTTGTATGCGCGTTCCATTGCCGCCATCTGCGGCTGTTCGATACCCAGCGGCACAAACAGTTCGCCCATTTCGTTGTTTCGCGATTCATGGTCGATGTCCGGATGACTTGACCACTCAACATTGTCGTAACGGTCTTCAAAGTAGCGTTTGCTCTCTTCATAAAAGTCCGAGTTAACGGCGTCTTCGCGGTTTTTCAACATCAGATAATAATAGTCGGGATCGCTAGGTATGCCCATATACGCTTTGCCGACCCCGGCGAGAAATACCTTAAGCGAGGTACCGTCAAACAGCGAGTGATGCACGTCAAAGAAGATATAACCCGCCTTTTCGGTCTCGAAAATTCGACATCGGTAAAGCTTGCCGCCGATAATTTTGAAAGGATAAACCAGCGTATCCTTCACAAATTTGAACTCAAACTCGGTCAATTTTTCCACGTGGATGTCGGACAGCGTTTCGGGGCAGTATCGCTGTACCAGTTCGCCGTCATCGTTATATCTAAATGTGGTCAGAAGCGCCGGATGCGCCGCAATCGCCGTCTTCATATCACGGGCAAGTTTTTCGAGATCAAAGATCTCTTTGCTGACCTTCATAACCGAGAAGAGGTTGTACATGGTGGAATTCGGCGTATACAACTGATAATCAATCATATAAAGCTGTTCAGCCGTAAGCGGATGCTCGGTTGCAAGCGCCTGCTTGTTTTTCTCGTCGATATCCACACCGTCGTCATTGGCGTGCAGTTCTTCATAGAGCGCCGCAATCTTCTCGGGTGTTCTGCCGCGGAAGACCTCGCTGGCGTTTAAGCCGGGCAAATCGCATTCGGTTATCAGTTCTATGGATGCCAGCGAATCGCCGCCCATTTCGTAAAAATCGTCGTGAATGCCCACCCGCGAAAATTTAAGCACCTTCGCCATGGCGTTGCACAGTTTTTCCTCGATCTCGTTATTTGGCGCCACGTAGTCGCCGGTAAAGTCGCTCACGTCAGGCTTTGGCAGCGCCTTGCGGTCCAGTTTACCGTTTGGTTTCAGCGGGATCTCGTCGATCTTGATATAGTAGGACGGGATCATGTAGTACGGCAGACGCTTAAGAAGTTCCTGCCGCAACGCTTCGGTATCCGGGGTTATATCTTCCGTGTAGTAGGCGCACAAATAACTCTTGTCGCCTTCCACAAAACCCTTTGCCGCCGTCCAGTCGAGTCCCAGCGCCTGCTTGACTGCCGCCTCGATTTCGGCCGGTTCTATACGGTTACCGTTGATTTTTATCATGTCGTTGGAGCGCCCCAGCAGCACGTAATTGCCGTTTTCATCCTTGCGCGCAAGGTCGCCGGTGTGATAGACGCCGTTTATAAAGGCTTTTTTAGTTTCGTCGGGCAGGTTAATATACCCGCGTACATACGGATTATCAAAGCACAGCTCGCCGGTTTCGCCGTCGGGCACTTCGTTTCCGTCCTCGCCTATCAGCGTAATTTTAGTATCTATCTCAGGTTTACCCACCGGGCAGGTCTCGTAGGCTCTGTCAATGGGGAAAACGCCAACCGCGAATCCGGATTCAGAGCATGCATAGATGTTGATAAGTTCAAGGTTTTTATTGTAAATATTGTTGGCCGGCTCTGAACCGACAAACAGCATCCGCAGGAAGGGTCCGGTTTGGTTGCCGAGTTTGCGAACGTACGACGGGGTCAAAAAGGTAATGGTAATGCGCTTTGTCAGAAAGAACTTGGCAAGCGCGGCAGGGTTTTTAATGGTTGCGTAGGAGACGATAAAATTCTTACCGCGAAAAACGTTCAAGCCAGCCAGAACCACGATGACCGTTACCACAAAGTTCATCGGTGCCAGTGTCGCCAGACGGTCTTTGCCGGAAAACGGGATCACGCCGCCGACCTTGATTGACTCAATGGCGCGTTCCAGGTTGCCGTATTCGTGCAGAACGCCTTTGGGGTTTCCGGTGGTACCCGAAGTGTATATCGCGTAAGCCGCGTCGTGCGCGTCCACTTCCTCATAGCCGGTCAGCGGTTCAGTTCGCATAACCTCGTCCCAGTTAGCGGCGGACAGTTCCAGTTTACAGCTGCAGTCCTCGCGAATAAATGCGATGCGCTCGGGCGCATAGGTGTCTTCAACCAACGACCACGCCGCGCCGGCTTTCCAAACGCCTATCATGGCTATAACCGGCAGTACGCCTCTCGGAAGGTTGATTAAGACAAAATCCTCTTTGCCGATCCCCTGTGTTTTAAGATATGCGTATACGCGGCCCGACATATCGTCGAGCTTGGCGTAGGAGATGCCGTTTGAATGCGCCTCATCGTAAAGGATGACGGCGTTTGGGTCCTCTTTTGTATATCTTTGCAGTTTTTGGATGATCGTTTCCATTTTCATATACTCCGCTTTTTATTCAATGGTCAAAATGTCGCTGAAACCGGTGACCTCAAAAATTTCCATGATGGTCTCGTTCACGTTCATTATTTTCATTTCGCCCTGCTTGTTCATTTGCTTTTGAGCCGAAAGAAGCACACGAAGACCGGCTGAAGAAATATAGTCCAGCGATGAAAAGTCGAAGATCAAGGTCGTCACACCCTCAAGCGATGTCGAAATTACCTCCTCAAGCTGCGGCGCCGTTGTGGTATCGAGCCGTCCCTGAAGCGTGATGTTCAGCGTGTTGCCGTTTTTGTTTTGCAGAATTTCCATGGTTGGTTACCTCCGTTTAGGATAATATAGTTTAATTAAAACATTAAAAAACACCTGCCTGCCGGATGGATTTTTCATAACCGCAGTCAAGGCTCGTTTTATATATTATAACATATTCAAACGAAAAATGCCATATTTTTTATATCAAAATGCCGAATTTTCCGATTTGTAAATAATAGTAAAATTTGGTCTTGGCTGACCCGTGGTAAGGACAAAACGCCGGATAAGCGGACTAATGCGGCCTTTTTCGGCTTGTTGTCCTTGGCGGATAAAAACTCTTTGTGTCCTTCACCAATCAGATAAGACTTATTATTGATAAGGACAAATCGGTTTTGGAAGGCGATTTTTGTTACGGTCATTGCCTCAAAGCCTTGCCATACGAGAGAGCCTTGCGTTTCTCGGCTTCGACCGACAGCAAAAATCGCATCTTACCAAACTGCTTCGCACCTGAAAAAGAGAAAAATACGAGAAATTTTTGGTGCGAAGGACGAAGCAAGGCTTTGTGCCTTGCGAGGACAACAAGCAAAAAAGAGCCGG
>CADBUL010000030.1 GCA_902797875.1 Oscillospiraceae bacterium
TAGAGTGCCTGGCGGTTATATACTTGCTTGAAAGAACGCCGTCGATAAGCATTCTAAGCTCCGCGTCTTCAAAATCGCGCACCGCCAGGTAGCTGCCCGCGCGGCGGGACTCGATTTCAACGCCCGCCTCTTTAAGTAAAGAAAGCTGGCGGCCGATGGCTTTGCGCTCGAGGAAAATGCCGTATTCGTCCTCTAACTTTTTGGCTATGTCGCTTTGTTTTAGCGGGTGGTTGTAGTCGCTGTACTCTTGCAAAATCTGATAAATTCGCAAAAGGGCGAGTTTTTTCGGTTCAATGCCTTCCATATTTGCACCTCCATTGTAACGTATATATTGTACCATATTTGGTACATAATTGCAATAAAAAAACGCACCCGTTTGGGTGCGTTTTTTAGTTACGGCTTATTAGTAACCGTTATTGTTTCTTAAAGGGGGTAATCTTCGGGGAAGAAGGTGTACATCAAAAGATACACCGCGTCGGCGTCGGTAACCTCGCCGTCACCGTCGAGGTCGCCGGGCTGGTTAATGGGGTAGTCTTCGGGGAAGAAGGTATACATTAAAAGATACACCGCGTCGGCGTCGGTGACGCTATTGTCTATATCAAAATCGCCCGGTATGTAGCTTACTTCCCTTGTTTGAAAGTGTTCCCTGTTGTGTACACAATAGCGGGTTTCTTCGCCCGGACCTGCCGCGGTAGGTCTTACGGTCATTGTCCACTCGCCCCACTCGTGGGCGGACGGGTCTATTTGAATCGCCTCTTGTTCACTGTAATCACAGTTTAGGCAGGTTCGCGTCGCGGTACCTTCGGCGGTGCAGGTAGCGGGGGTGGTGACCGTCCACTCGCCAAAGGTGTGCCCGGTGGCGGGAGCGCCTATCCGTCTTCTTATATAATCACAATTAGCGCAAAACTGGCTTTCGATGGCCGCTTCGGTGCAGGTGGCGGGGGATGTAACCGTCCACTCGCCCATAGAGTGCCCGGTAGCCGGTATCGTCCTTGTTTCGACGCAGCCGGTTTCGCCGCAGTTCTTTGTGCAGGAGCGGGTTTCGATCCCCTCTTCGGTGCAGGTGGCAGGGGTGGTGACCGTCCACTCGCCAAAGGTATGCCCGGTGGCGGCGGCGCCTATTCTTTTTTGGCTATAAGCGCAGTTAACGCAGCTTCTGCCTTGAATTGCCGCTTTGGTGCAGGTTGCGGGGGTTATATCCGCCCACTCGCCAAAGGTATGCCCGTTTTGGCAAAGATAATAATATGTTTTGCTGGTGTTTTGTAGCTGTCCGTTGCCGTCGGCGACCGTAATTTTTTGCCAGTCATCGGCGCTTTTAACGTAGTTTATCTTTCTAAGATTTGAGCAGAAGGCAAACGCGTCTTCGCCGACCGTGGTAAGTCCGCTGCCGATATTAAGCGTTGTAACGCTGTTGCAGTTGTAAAAGGCGCGGTCGTCTATGGCGGTAACGCTTGCGGGTATGGTTATTTCACTTAAGCTTGTGCACCAGTTAAAGGCGGATTCCGGTATGACCTGCAAGCCGCTTGAAATGGTGAGGGTTTGTAAACTTGAGCAATTGCAGTAGGCAAACTTGCCCATAGCGGTTAGGCTGTCGGGCAGTTGCACGCTTTTTAACTGTTTGCAATTATAAAACGAGTACTCGCCCACGCTTTGCAGACCGTCGGGCAGGTCGGCTTGCTCAAAAGAACAGTTGTAAAACGCCCAATTGCCGATGGTTTTAATATTGCTTCCAAAACGGGCGGTTTTAAGACCCGTGCAGTTTGCGAAGGCGTAATTGCCGACCGTTTTAAGGCCGTTTCCCGTATTAAGGGCTTCAAGGCTTGAACAGTATGCAAAGGCGTATTCGCCGATGGACGTAACGCTATCTGGAATGTCGATACTTTCAAGCGATGTACAGTTATAAAAGGTCGCCGAATCAATAGAGGTTATTTGATTTGAAAGGGTAACCTTTTTAAGGCTTGAACAACCGTAAAACGCCGCGTCGCCCACGGTTGTAAGGGTGGAAGGCAGGTTGGCGCTTTCGATTTTTTGGCAGTCGTAAAACGCGCATTGCCCAAGTGTTTGCAGACCGCTTGGAATACTGACGTTTTTAAGCGAAGTACAATCAAAAAACGCGTACTGACCGATATTGGTCACGCTGTTTGGAATATCGACCGTTTCAAGCGACGTACAGCCGTCGAAAGCGGCTTTTCCAATGGTTGTTGCGCCCTCTCTAACGACAGCGCTTTTAAGCGACGAGCAGCCGTAAAATGCCGAGTCGTCGATATTGGGAAGTCCCCCCCCGGCGTCAACCGTTTGCAGGTTGGCACAGCTGTAAAACGCGCTGGCGCCAAGGTGATTTAGGGTGGAAGGCAGAGTGATACTTTTCAGGTTTTGGCAGTCGGCAAAGGCGGCTATGCCGATATCGGTTACTCCCTCTTCAACCGTAACTTTGGTTAAACCGTTGCAACCGTCAAATGCGCCGTCGGTTATTCTTTTAACCAGTCGGCCTTCGATTTGCGACGGAATTGTGATTTCGCCCTGATAGCTCTCGTCGATAAGCCCGTTTACATACAGGGTACCGTCGTTTGCCATGCCGTAGTAAACGTGGCTATAGGGTATTTGGAAATAAAAGTACATTTCGTGGTTCTTTATAGTGTCTAACGCTTCGGGCTCTAAATCGAAGAAAATATCGTATAGATCGCCTTGAATAAGCTGACCGTTTCTGACTTCGTTTCCGCTGCACCAGGTAGCGTCAAGCACTATCCAGTGTTTTTGGTCGCGGTCATAAGCGGCGGAAAAGGCGTGGTTGGTGCCGTAGAGTTTCATACAACCTATGCCTATCATATTGCAAAGGGTGGAAAACAGGTTGGAGTAACCGTCGCAAACCGCCTTTTTACATTGATAAACTTGGTAGGGCAGATATTCGGAATCCCCTAATTCGTCGTAGTTGTAATATAGCGTTCTGGCGACATACAAATAAAGATTTTTTATGCGCTGGCGGTCGGTAGTACAGTTGGCGGTCTGCGCGCGCGCTACGGCGGCAAGCTCATTGTATTGCTGGGTTGTAAGCCCCCAGCCGTCCACCGTAAAGTAAAGGTCGGGCGTGCAATATTTTTGAATTATGGTATAAACGTAGGCGGTATCTTCATAGGTTTGGCTTAAAGCCGAAACCGAGCAGGGCGCCGCAAGACAAACAACCATTACCGCGCACAGTATTACCGATATAAGCTTTTTCATATATTGCACCTCCCTTTTATTTTATGTTGGTTTAGTTTTTTGGTTTAATAGAAAAGATAGTCGCCGTATGCGGTTGGGCAGTCGGCTACGCTGCCAAGCTCCCTGCACCAGCGCCTGGTTTCGAGCGTTGCCCAGGGGCCGCTGCCTTTACCGCCGCCATTGTCACAGTCATATAGCCAATCGGGTGCGGTGTAAAGACAGAGTTTCGGTTTAACAAGTTCGTAAAATTCGCGGCTGACGCCGTTTTGTCCGTGGTGCGCCATTTGTACCACGTCGCAGCGAAGCTTGCTCTTGTCGCATATTTTAAGCATATGGGGTTCCGACTCTTTATCAAGGTCGCCCAAAAACAGAATATCGCGCGAGGGGTAATGCGCCAAAATTACGGCGGTGGTGGCGTTAAGGTTGTGATAATCTTTGTAGTCGTGCGGGTCGTTAAGTATTTCAAAGTTTACGCTGCCGACGTCAATGCTGTCTTTGAAATTAAGTTCTTTGCAGTTTATGTTTTGCGCCTTTACCGCCTGCAAAAAGTCTTTGGCGAGGTCGCCCTCCTGCCGGCCGATACCGTAAATCCACTCAAGGTCGGGGAAGGTAAAGCGCAGGTCTTTAATTTCTATTTCGCCGGGGTAATCTTGCAAAATTTTAGAAAGCGCGCCGAAATGGTCGCGGTGGGCGTGGGTTATAAGCCATAAATCCACCGTGCCGCCGCGCTGTTTTATAAGGTCTAAAAGATAGTCGCGTTCGGGGTCGTGCGTGTCGCCGCCGTCGATTACAACCACCTTTTGCTCGGGGGTTGTAAGCAGGTAGCTCATGCTTTGGTAGGGACAGCGATTGGCGCTTTGCAGCATACTGCCGCCGTCTAAACCTATGTTAAGTGTGTTTAACTGCATAAATCTACGACCTTTCTTTTACAAATAAAAGCGGTCAAAGGCAACCCTTAACCGCTTTTGGTGTTATTCAACAGTAACGCTTTTTGCAAGGTTGCGGGGCTTGTCTATGTCGCAGCCCTTATTAAGTGCCATATAATAGGCAAACAATTGAAGCGGAATAATCTCGACCGCCGCGCAAAGAAGCGGATGTATGCGAGGCAGATAGAAGATTTCGTCGGCGTATTTTTTAATCTCCTCGTTGCCTTCAAAGGCGGTCGCCATAACCTGGGCACCGCGGGCGGTAACCTCTTTAATGTTGCTGTAAATTTTTTCGCTTAACGCTTCGTAGCAGTTAAGAGCAACCACAAGTCTGCCGGGTTCTATAAGCGAAATGGTACCGTGTTTAAGCTCGCCCGAAGCATAGGCTTCAGAGTGGATGTAAGAAATTTCTTTAAGCTTAAGAGAGCCTTCAAGCGATACGGCAAAATCGATGTTTCTGCCGATAAAGAATACCGAGTCGTCGGTGCAGAATTTTTTGGAAAGACGGGCGATTTCTTCTTTGTTTTCGAGTATCTTTTCGATTTTTTTGTTAAGGGTCGAAAGCTCGCTGATAAGCTCGTCTATAAGCGCCTTGTCGCAGCTTTCTTTAAGGGTTGCGGCGTAAATGCCGAACAGATAAAGTACCGCAAGCTGGGTGGTGTATCCCTTGGTGGTAGCAACGGCGATTTCGGGACCAGCCCAGGTGTAAATAACGTCGTCCGACGCTTTGGCAATGGAACTGCCGACAACGTTTACTATGGACAATACGTGGGCGCCGCGGGCCTTTGCCTCTTTAAGGGCGGCAAGGGTGTCCGCCGTTTCGCCCGACTGGCTTATGATAATTACCAGATCTTCGGAATTTACGATGGGATTGCGATAGCGGAATTCGCTGGCAAGGTCAACCTCAACCGGAATACGCAAAATTTCTTCAAACATATATTTTGCAACAATACCGGTGTGATAAGCCGAGCCGCAAGCCGTAATAACTATGCGCTTAATATTTTTAACCTTTTCTTTGGTAAGTTTAAGACCTTCAAAATAAACCTCGCCGTTTTTAATGCGCGGTTCGATGGTCTTGCGAAGCGCTTCGGGCTCTTCCATGATTTCTTTAAGCATAAAGTGGTCGTAACCGCCCTTTTCGGCGGCGTTGATCGACCAGTCTACAACCGATACGGGCTTTTCGATTTGATTGCCGTCGCCGTCGTAGAATTTCGCCCCGTCTTTAGTAAGTACGGCGATTTCGCCGTCGTCTATATAAACCACGTCTTTGGTGTGCTTTATAATGGCGGCTACGTCGCTTCCTACGTAGTTGCCGTCTTTACCGAGTCCCACAATAAGTGGGCTGAAATGACGAACCGCGTAAAGGGTGTCGGGTGTGTCGGTATTGATTATTGCCAGCGCGTACGAACCTTCGAGGCGCTTTGCGGCGTTTTTAACCGCGTCAAGCATATCGCCCTTGTAATATTTTTGCAAAAGGTGAGCGACTACCTCGGTGTCGGTCTCGCTTACAAACTTAACCCCTTCGGCGATAAGCTCGTTTTTAAGGTCGAGATAGTTTTCGATAATACCGTTGTGAACAATGGCAATTTTGCCGTTGCCGCTGAGGTGAGGGTGGGCGTTGGCGTGCGAAGGCGCGCCGTGGGTCGCCCAACGGGTGTGTCCTATACCTATATTACCTTTAACGGTCGCGCCGTTTTGGGTTTCGTCTATAAGCGATTTAATTCTTTCAACGGTTTTTTCAACCTGCATAACGCCGTCGTTAATTACGGCGATACCCGCCGAGTCATAACCGCGATATTCAAGTCTTTCAAGACCGTCTAAAAGTATCGGCGAAGCCTGGCTTTCGCCTACAAATCCTACTATTCCGCACATAAAAATGACCTCCGTAAAGTTTCCGGATTTTGACGATATTCGTCTATGCTCCCCTATTATAACACAACATTTTTAATATTGCAATTACATTATAACAAAAAATGCAGTTTTCCCGGGCGAGTTATGCCCCCGAAGGTACCAATCATGCTCGAAGGTCAATTTATGCGGGCGGGCGGCGATGTTTTGACGGCTGCGCCGGCGCCGGTTTTGCTCACCGTTTTAATTAACGGCGCCGCAAATACCTTGTGATATTGACAAAGCCGAAAAGTTTTGATAAACTATTTTTGCGGTAAACTTTTGCCGCGCTAAGAATTTTTTGTGTTTCCGTAGCTCAGTCGGATAGAGCGACCGCCTCCTAAGCGGTAGGTCGGAGGTTCGAATCCTCTCGGGAACGCCAACAAAGAAACCTCTTTTGTCTACCAAAAGAGGTTTCTTTGTTGTGTTTGTGCCCGCAAGGACACAACTTCGTTTTTCGCGTTAGCGAAAACATCTTTTGACCGTGTGCGGTCAACATCATTTTGCGGCTTGCCGCAAACATCGTTATAATCTGCGGACACAAAACGAAGTTGCCTTCGGCAAATGATGTTATGCCTCTGGCATAAATGATGTGCTCCGGCGTCGCAACGATGTTACGGCTTTCGCCGTAAACGTATTGAGCTTCGCACCTACATCATTTCAATCGGGCATCCGCCCGATTTTTTCATTTTCAAAGCTGAAAACCATATATCTTTTTAATGCTTTTATACAAAGAACAAAGCGAATATTATAATGCAAAATACGTTTGCCGCTATGTAGTACTTCGCCATGGTCGTTTTCTCCCTTTGATTTTGTATGAGGACCTTGTAGCATACTTTCTTATGTTATTGAAGTCAAGACTTATTGTTGATAAGGACAAATCGGTTTTGGAAGGCGATTTTTGTTGCGGTCATCGCCTCAAAGCCTTGCCATACGACAGAGCCTTGCGTTTCTCGGCTTCGACCGACAGCAAAAATCGCATCTTACAAAACTGCTTCGCACCTGAAAAAGAGAAAAATACGAGA
>CADBUL010000031.1 GCA_902797875.1 Oscillospiraceae bacterium
ATGCCTATGGATCATAACAAAAAATATATGGTCATTGACGGTCATCTCATCACACTTTCTTTTTCAAAAGAACCTAACTATGACTTGTTTGGTCGAATTAAAGATATTTTATTGTCTTCCGGTTCTATTCCGCAGAATCGTCTAAACCCGATGTTTAATGGTAAAATGCGAAAACAAAGGGAGGCGTAAATATGGAACAAAACAGAGTCTGTTGTTTATACCGTGTTTCCACAGATAAGCAGGTAGATTACGACAACAATCACGAAGCAGATATTCCCATGCAGAGAAAAGCGTGCCATAAATTTGCCGAGAAAATGGGTTGGAATATCGTACACGAAGAGCAGGAAGACGGCGTGTCCGGTCATAAAGTCCGAGCAGAAAACAGAGATAAAATCCAGACAATAAAAGAACTTGCCCGCAAGGGCAAGTTCGACATCCTTCTTGTCTTTATGTTTGACCGTATAGGTCGTATTGCCGATGAGACGCCATTCGTCGTAGAGTGGTTTGTCAAGAACGGCATACAGGTATGGAGCACACAAGAAGGCGAACAGCGGTTTGATAATCACATCGATAAACTCTTAAACTATATCCGTTTCTGGCAGGCAGACGGCGAAAGTGAGAAAACTTCTATTAGAACTAAAACCAGTCTTGGTCAAATGGTAGAGGAAGGGCATTTCAAAGGCGGAAAGGCAGCAATCGGTTATGAACTTGTTAAAAGCGGAAGATTTAATAAGAAAAAGCATGAATTATATGATCTTAAAATAAAGGAAGATGATGCCGCCATTGTGCGTTTAATCTTTGAAAAATATGTTAACGAGGGTTACGGCGTACAAAAAATTGCAAATTACTTGTTTGATAATGGATATAAAAATCCAAACGGTGGCAGGTGGTCGCACAATACAATCAGAAACATCCTGCAAAACGAGACTTATATCGGTATTCTTAAAAGCGGTGAAACCCGTTCCCCGTATTTACCGGAACTACAAATTGTATCAAAAGAACTTTTTGATAAAGCACAAGAAATTAGGCGGCAACGTGCCGAAGCCAAAGCCAATATACCGAGAGTGCCAATCAATATGCGAGGCAATTCGCTTTTGTCCGGAAATGTGTTTTGCGGACATTGCGGTTCAAGACTTCATCTTACAACAGCAAACAAGCAATATACCAAATCGGACGGAACCCTTGTAAAAAAGCACCGTATGCGCTATGCCTGCTACAAGAAGGTACGGAAGTTGGCAGACTGTGACGGTCAATCCGGCTACTCGGCGGCAAAGTTGGACGGAATGGTTGAACAGATCATTAAGAAAGTCTTTGAGCGTATGCGAGGTATCTCCAAAGAGGAAATGATCGCTTCAAGATACGACAAGGAATTGTCGCTTCGTAATAGTAACCTCGTTAAAGCCAGATCTGATCTTGCAAAGGAACAGGAAAAGTTGTCCAAACTCCGTGCGGAGGTCATTAAATCTATTCAAGGTGAAAGTGTCTATTCAAAAGAACTGCTTGCCGGACTTGTGAATGAGACTGACTCAAAAGTTCGAGAACTTGAAAACTTTTGCGTGAAAGCAGAACAAGAAGTGGCAGAAAAGCAAATTCTTATGAAAGACCTCGGCGACAGTTATGATGAGATTATCTCATGGGCAGAACTTTACGACAGTGCTTCAATCGAACAGAAAAAGATGATTGTTAATGCCATGATCACAAGAATAGATGTGTATAGAGATTACCAACTGAATATTGAGTTTAATTTTAATATCAGGCAGTTCTTTGAAGGTATTAGTGAAAAAGAAAGCCTTGAATTCCAAAAGTCCGCATAGAAAAATAGGTATAGTAAACCCCGATTGTTCAAATGAACAATCGGGGTTTACTGCGCTAAAATGCGTGGTGGACCTGAAGGGGATCGAACCCTCGACCTTACGGATGCGAACCGTACGCTCTCCCAAACTGAGCTACAAGCCCTTGTCAAATGTATGAAACTGTGGGGTGTGTAAAGGTGCCGCTTGGGCTCCCAGACTGAGCTACGAACCCGAGTAAAAATATGCAATTCTAGCGGCTAAAACGATTAAATCTATATGGGGGTGTGTAAGGATGCCGTTTGGGCTCCCAGCTGAGCTACGAGCCCGTATGCGGATAATTACTTACCCGATTTTATAATTTTATCCAACATCTTTTGTGACGAAGAAACGTAGATGTCTATTTTTTTATCTTTTTCAATAATAGTGTCCTCTACCATTCTTTCGGACAAATACAAACCGTTAATTTGAATTGCGGGATTATCGTAAAAATAAGCATAAACTTCGGAATTTTCGAGTGAATAGGCTTTACCCTCTTGTTCGCCTAAGTTTTTGTTAAGAAAAAATCCGCCGACATCTTCTTTAACCTTATCGACGTCCGAAAAACTGTCTTTATCGGTTAAATACAATATTCCCATCGGGTCGCCCATTGCGGTTATCATAAGTTTTTGCTTAACCGCAATTGCCATATTGGGGTCGCCGTTTTTGTAATACGTACAGTTAATTGTACCGACGTTTACCCTGCCGTCGCCGTTTAGGTCTTCACCGTATTTTGCAAAATAATTTCTAACGACTTCAAGCTGACGGTCATTTAGCGCGGTGTTATTAAGATAAACTACTATTTTATAATCGAAATTATTTACCATAACGCACTGCGATATAGCTACCGTAAAAAGCACCAACGCAAAAACCGCGGCAAGAAATTTGATCTTGTTATGATACCAAAAATTTGCAAACCAGTCTTTCATCAAAGTCGTCCTTACGATTTGTGTAGAATATTATATCAAAAACCAAGTAAAAGTTCAAGCAGATTTTACAAGTTTTTCAAATTATTTGCTTTTAATTTTGAAGGTACGCAAAAATTCTTTTTGTCGGTTGGTTATGCGGCGGCTTTCTACCGCCTTTTGTATGGTTTTATTATGTACCCAAACCGGCAGGCGGTAATCTGTAATAAATTCTGTAACGTATTCCCATTGTTTAGCAAGCGCAGTTGCAAAATACCAGGCAATCATCATATTTATATAATACTCATCGCTTTTTATGGCGGCAATTTTACAGAGTAATGATTTATCAAAATCATCGTCTAAAAAGTTACTCATTGCCGTTTTTATGCCAAAGCGTACCGTATAGGTTTTATTTGAATTTATGTATCGGATAATTTCGCTTTTAAGCTCTTGTTTATGCTTGGCAAACACCTTAGGACTTAATATATCGCAGGTGGCCCAATTATCTATGTACGGTAAAAAATCTTCAAGATATTTTATGAGCTTGTCGTAGTCTTTAACATTGCAAAGAAGATATGAGTGTAAATTATTTTCTTCAAAGTACTTATGGGGCAACGCCGATAAAAATTTATCTATATTTCTATTATTCTCATATTCTTTTGCAAGCGCTCGAAGCAACGGCATACGAACGCCTATAATAGTTTCGGGGTTAATATTAGGGGTAAGTTTTGCAGTAAAATCGCGGTATTTAAGGTCTTGTAAATCAAATAATGATTTTTGTATTTCTTTACAAATATCCATAACTTACTCGTCAAACAGCGGGGTTGAAAAATAGCGCTCGGCTGTATCGGGCAAAATGGTTACAACCGTTTTGCCTTTACCGAGTTTTTTGGCAAGCGCCAGCGCGGCGGCAACGTTTGTGCCACTGCTTATGCCGCACATTATTCCCTCTTTACGCGCAAGTTCACGAGACATTTTAAGAGCGTCTTCATCTTTAACAATATAAATGTCGTCATAAATATTTTGATTCAAAACCTTAGGAATTACCCCGTCGCCAATACCCATTTGAACATGGGTGCCAATAGACCCGCCCGATAAAATCGCGGCGTTTTCGGGTTCAACCGCCCATATTACCATATCGGGATTCTCCGCTTTAAGCGCTTCACCTATACCGGTAATGGTACCTCCTGTACCAATTCCCGAGCAAAAGCCGTGTATAGGGCCGTCAATCGCGTTTAGTATCTCTTGAGCGGTCATATATTTTTGTATTTGAGGGTTCGCGGGGTTTTCAAACTGTTGCGGGACAAATACTCGCTTATCTTCTTTTTGCATATTAAGGGCGGTTTCAAGACATTTTTCGATGCACAAACCTATATTGCCCGAATCATGAACAAGTATAACCTTCGCGCCGTAGTGTTTTACGATTTTGCGGCGTTCCTCGCTTACCGAATCGGGCATAATTATAACCGTTTCATACCCTTTAACTGCGCCTACAAGAGCAAGACCTATTCCCTGATTTCCGCTTGTAGGTTCTACAATTACAGAATCTTTTTTAAGTATTCTCCTGTTTTCTGCGTCTTCTATCATATTAAGCGCCGTACGCGTTTTAATCGAACCGCCAACATTAAGACCTTCAAACTTGACCAGAATATCAGCGCACTCATCGTTCACAATATTATTTAATTTAATTATTGGCGTATTACCGATTGCTTCAAGAATATTTTTGTATACCATAATTAGTTCCTTTATCAAATATTACTTATACATTATATTAAAAAGCGAAAAATTTTTCAAGGTTTTTGGAAGTAAATTTATTATAATAAATCAACGCGAAGCGTTGGATGTAATCAATCATTTGTGATTATTGCCCGAAATCGTAAAAGTGAAATATCGAGCTTTGCTCGATGTGATATGTTTGCCTTACGGCAAACGTGATATTTTCGCTGACGCGAAAAGTGATACTATATTCGCCTTTTAACTGCACGAAGTGCAATATCACTCGGCGTCAGCCGAATATAACTGCGTAGCAATATAACTCGTCGAAGGCGA
>CADBUL010000032.1 GCA_902797875.1 Oscillospiraceae bacterium
CGGTTTCGGATGAACCTTACTATCGCAGCGTTACCCATAATATTCCTAAAAAAGACGCTAAAATTGAACTTACCGACGAGCAGGAAAAGGTCTATAAAGGTCTTGTTAGTGAACTTAAAAGCAAAAACCCTCAAACATCGCTTCTGTTTGGTGTAACCGGCAGCGGTAAAACAAGCGTATACCTAAAGCTTGTCGACTATGTTTTAAGCAAAAATAAAACCGCTATTGTGATGGTACCCGAAATAGCTCTTACACCGCAAACGCTTTCGATATTCTACTCAAAATACGGTGACGAGGTGGCTGTTTTTCACAGTTCGCTTTCTAACGGTCAGCGTATGGACCAGTTCAAAAAAGCAAAAGATGGACTTGTTAAGGTCGCCATAGGTACGCGCTCGGCAATTTTCGCACCATTAAAAAATTTAGGCGTAATTATTATAGACGAAGAGCAGGAGCATACCTATAAATCAGACCAATCGCCGCATTTTCACACCAAAGATTTAGCGCTTTTTCGCGCAAAATATAATAAAGCTTTACTTCTTTTAGCTTCAGCGACGCCTTCGTTTGAAAGTTTTGCCAAAGCAAAGAACGGTAACTATAAACTGTTTGAACTTAAAAACCGTTACGGTAACGCCGTATTTCCAAGCGTTTATACAGTAGATATGAAAAAAGAATACAACGCCGGTAACCGCGGTGTATTCAGCAAATTTTTGCTTGATGAAATAAGCCACACCCTAAATTGCGGCAAACAAACAATTCTGTTATTGAACCGCAGGGGGCATAATACCTACATAACCTGTCCAAAATGCGGATATGTTTTTTCTTGCGATAAATGCAGTATTTCGCTAACCTACCACTCCGACCGGCAAAGACTTGTTTGTCATTACTGCGGCGCCGAAAAACCTGTCCCGCATATTTGTCCGCAGTGCGGTAATGAGGTTATAAGGTATTCGGGTATAGGTACCCAAAAGGCGGTCGAAGAACTCAGCACCGTTTTTCCAAACGCCAAAATATTAAGACTTGACGCCGACAGCACCACTAAAAAAGACAGTTTTTCAATAAACCTTACCGCCTTTGCAAACCATAAATACGATATTATGGTGGGTACTCAAATGGTGGCCAAAGGACTTGATTTTCCCGACGTTACGCTTGTAGGTGTGCTGGGAGCCGACAACGCCCTTAATTTTGACGACTACCGCGCATATGAACGATGCTTTTCACTTATTACTCAGGTAGTAGGACGCAGCGGCAGGGGAGACAACGAGGGCAAGGCGGTAATACAAACCAACGACCCCGAAAATTTTGTTATTGATATGGCTAAAAATCAAGATTACGAAGCCTTCTTTAATACCGAAATCAAAACCCGCAAAGTAATGATTTATCCGCCCTACTGCGACCTTGTAATGCTTGCATTTTCAGCAGACTCAAAAGCGGCGGCAAGCGGCGGCGCCGATAAAATGATGACGATACTTAAAGAATTATTGACTAAACACAAAGATGTTAAAATAATTGTCTTAAAGCCGTCTGCGGCGAGTGTACCGGTTGTTAACGGTAAATACCGTTACCGTATAATCATAAAAGCCAAAAATAATGAAAAATTCAGGGAATTTATTAAAGAATCACTGAAAATCTATCACAATACGGTTAAAAACTGCAGCATAGTTTGCGATATTAACCCATCAAATATTATTTAGCGGAGGCATTATGGCGATTCGTAATATTGTTAAAATCGGCGACCCGATTTTAAGAAAAACAAGCAGAAGCGTGCTTAACTTTGATGAAAAACTTCATATATTATTAGAGGATATGAAAGACACCCTACATAAGGCGCAGGGCGTAGGTCTTGCCGCGCCGCAGGTGGGTATTTTAAGAAGAGTTTGTATTGTAGAACTCGACGAGGACGAGGGAGTCATCGAACTTATCAACCCAGTAATAGTTGAAGAAAAAGGTGAACAGCACGAGGTTGAAGGTTGCCTTTCAATACCCGACGAAAGCGGCATAACCGTAAGGCCTATGTATGTAAAAGTTAAGGCTCAAAACCGCTACGGTGATACGGTGTTTTACGAAGGCGAAGGACTTAAAGCACGGGCATTTTGCCACGAAATTGACCACCTTAACGGAATTTTATATAAGGACAGGCTCGAAAAATGAAGATAGTATTTATGGGAACTCCCGATTTTTCGGTGCCGTGTCTTAAAGCGCTGCATGAAAAATACGGTGTTTGCGCGGTTTTTTGCAACCCTGATAAACCGGTTGGCAGAAAACACGTTTTAACCGCTCCGCCTACAAAGGTTTACGCTAACGAGCATAATATTGCGGTTTATCAGCCGGTATCCCTTAAAACCGACGACGTTTATAAAACACTTCGCGATATTTCACCCGATTATATCGTGGTTGTGGCATACGGTAAAATTTTGCCCGAGCGCATTATCGATTTGCCGAAATCGGGTTGTGTTAACGTTCACGGTTCGCTGCTTCCAAACTACCGCGGCGCTTCGCCTATTCAGTGGGCGATTGTCAACGGCGAAAAGGTAACCGGTGTTACAACTATGTTTATGGACTGCGGTGTTGACACAGGCGATATTTTACTTAAAAAAGAGTGCGAAATTGCCGATGACGACACCTATGAAACTTTGCACGACAAGTTGAGAGAACTGGGCGCAAATCTTCTTATAGACACGATAGACGCTCTCAATAACGGTAAAATTACACCGACACCTCAAGGCGAGTGTAATTTTTACACACCCATTATCACCAAAGAGATGGGCAGGCTTAATTTTACTAAACCTGCCAAAGAAGTTTACAATCTTATACGCGGTTTTTACCCGTGGCCCTGCACATTTTTTGAAACCGATCGCCGCATAAAGGTTTTATCCGCTAAAATGGGTGTATTCTCTTCTAAATCATGCGGCAGTATAGAAATAATTCACGGTAAGCCTCATATAGTTTGCGGCGACGGGCAAACGATAGAGCTTGTATCTGTCTGCCCCGAAGGTTCTAAAAAAATGAGCGGCAAAGACGCCGTAATAGGCAGGATTTTCAAAAATGTCTGACCGTTTGTGCGTGATAAAACTGCTCGAAAAGGTTGAAAAAGGCAGTTATTCTACGATTGTTCTTAATAATTTGTTAAGCGATATGACCGGCAAAAATTCCGCCTTTATAACTCGCGCTTTTTACGGCGTAATCGAAAGAAAAATTACCCTTGATTACATAATCTCAAAATACTCCGATAAACCCCTGAAAAAACTGCCGATATTTGTTTTAAGTACGTTTAGGCTATGTATATATGAAAGCCTTTTTATGGACAATTCTCAAACATTTGCGGCGGTTAACGAAGCGGTCGAGATTATAAAAAATTCAAAATATAAGTATCTTTCCGGCTATGCCAACGCAATTTTGCGAAACGCCGTAACTTACGACCTTAAATATATTGAAAATAAATCGCCCGATATAAAATACTCGGTAAACGCAGACGTTTTCCAAACTGTATCAAACAGTATCGGCGAAAGCGCCGCGCAGGATTTTTTTGATAATTCACTTAAAAACAGCGAAGTTTTAATAATGGTTAACACGCTTAAATGCGATGAAAACACCATAATTAACGATTGCGCTTTTACAAAAACAAATGTGCAAAACCTTCTTATAGCCAATAATTTTTCACCCAAAGAACAACATTTTATAAACGGCGATTATTTTGTTATTGATTCTTCGGCCGTTTATACCGTAATGCTGGCTAACCCTTGCCCTGACGACACAATTTTAGACCTGTGCGCAGCGCCCGGCGGTAAAACATTTTGCGCGGCAATATTATCCGGCAATAAAAATCCCGTAACCGCACTCGACTTATACCCCCAAAGGATTAGTTTAATTAAATCTACCGCAAAAAAACTGGGCATAGCGGTTAAATCTTTTGTAAATGACGCCGCCGTGCATAACGAAAACATCGGCAAGTTTTCACTTATTATTTGCGACGTGCCGTGTTCGGGGCTTGGGGTTGTTAAAAGAAAACCCGAGATTAAGTATAAAAATACTGCGGATTTTGCCAATCTGCCCGAAATTCAATTAAAAATTTTGCAAACAAGCGCAAATTATGTCGATGACGGCGGCAGGATATTGTATTCAACCTGCACTCTAAACTGCGCCGAAAATGAAAATGTTATTACAAAATTTTTAGATAATAATCAAAATTTTGAGCTTGTTAGCAAACAATACATTTTACCCTCGCAAACCGGAGGTGACGGCTTTTTTGCCGCAGTTATCAAACGAAAACAGAATAGATATTAAATCTTTATTACCGGACGAGATTAAACAGTCTTTTTCGGATTTATCGCTGCCGTCTTACCGTGCAAAACAGGTTTTTTCTTGGCTTTGCCGTGGCGTGGACGATTTTGCTTTAATGACCGACATTTCAAAGGATTTAGCGAACACCTTAAACGAAAAATACGAGATTAAAACCTGCAAAATCGCAAAAAAATTCTGCTCGCAGCTGGATGATACGGTTAAATATCTTTTTGAACTTAATGACGGTGAACTGATAGAATCGGTAGTTATGAAATACAAACACGGCTACAGCATTTGTATTTCTACACAAATCGGCTGTAAAATGGGTTGCAGTTTTTGCGCTTCGGGGCTTAACGGTTTTGTTCGTAATTTATATCCGTCCGAAATGCTGTCTCAAATAACCGCCGCACAACACGATTTGGATATACGCATTTCCAATATTGTTTTAATGGGTATGGGTGAACCGCTCGATAATTTTGATAATGTTGTTCGTTTTATGAAAATCGTTTCAAACGGGGATGGATTGAATATAGGACTGCGACATATTTCACTCAGTACCAGCGGTATCGTACCGAAAATCTATGAGCTCTCTCAGCTTAACCTGCCCATAACTTTATCGGTAAGCCTGCACGCACCTAACGATAAAATCCGCTCATCCATTATGAAGATAAACAATACCTACGGCGTAGAAGAACTGATTTGCGCCTGTAAAAAATATTTTGAGCGTACGGGTAGACGAATATCCTATGAGTATGCTATAATAAAGGATGTTAACGACACGCCCGAGTGTGCAAAACAGTTATATGAGCTCTTGAACGGCACCTGTGCGCACATAAATTTAATACCCGCAAATCCGGTTAACGAAAACGGTTATAAAACACCCAACCGCGAAAACATAGCGGCCTTTCAAAATTTACTTATTAAATACGGTCTTAACGCCACTATAAGGCGGACGTTGGGCCGTGATATAAATGCTTCATGCGGACAGCTTAGAAACCGAAACAAGAGGTGATTTTATGCAGATATGCGCTTTTTCGGACAAGGGACAACTTAGAGATAATAACGAAGATTCTTTTGCTTATAAAAACCTTGACGACCAAAACGCGTACATGATCGTATGTGACGGTATGGGCGGAAGAAGCGGGGGAGAGATCGCGTCAAAATGTGCGGTCGATTCGATTGTATCTTCGTTTTCCCGCAGTCTTGTTAAAAATCTGCCGAGCAATACTGTACGGCATCTGCTTGAATCGGTCTCGGTTACCGCCAATCAAGAGGTTTATGACCTCGCGCAAGAAAACGCCGATTTATCCGGCATGGGCACAACCCTTGTTGTGGCAATCGTAAGCGGAACAAATCTACACATTGCACACGCGGGCGACAGCAGGGCGTATCTTATACGCGGCGGTAGAATAATTCAGCTTACGGTTGACCATTCGGTAGTTCAAACCCTGATCGACAAGGGTGAACTTACCACCGAGCAGGCAAAGGTTCATCCACGCAAGAACATAATTACACGAGCTTTGGGTGTATACGATAGTATCGACATAGATCTTAACGAAGCGTCCTTGTTGAAAGATGATATTGTGCTTTTGTGCACCGATGGATTAAGCAACTGCATAACCCCCGACGAGATGGTTGAGGTTTTTTCTGATAACGATTTTGAAAACTGTGCAAAAGTGCTTGTAGATAAAGCAAATACCCTGGGTGGACCCGATAATATTACCGCGGTAGCGGCCAAAATTTAAGGAGTAATTATGGATAAGTTTGTTGGTAAACGCCTTGACGGCAGATACGAAATTAAAGAAATTATCGGTGTTGGCGGTATGTCGGTGGTTTACAAAGCCTATGACAATATCGAAGACCGTATAGTTGCCATTAAAATCTTAAAAGAAGAATATTCTTCTAATGAAGAATTTTTGCGCCGTTTCAAAAATGAGAGCAAAGCCATAGCGGTATTATCTCACCCTAATATCGTAAAGGTTTACGACGTTAGCTTTGGCGAGATCTTCCAGTATATAGTTATGGAGTATATCGAAGGTATTACTCTTAAAACCTTTATTGAACAAAACGGCAGTCTGCCTTACGCCCAGGCGGCTAACTTTGTTATTCAAATACTGCGCGGTCTGCAACACGCCCACGATAAAGGCATTATTCACCGCGACGTAAAACCCCAAAACATTATGGTTTGCACCGACGGTACCATTAAGGTTACCGATTTTGGTATTGCTCGTTTTGCGCGTAACGACTATAAAACGCTTACCAACAAAGCCATCGGCTCGGTTCATTATATTAGCCCCGAGCAAGCGCGCGGCGAAGCAACCGACCAAAAAGCCGATATATATTCTGTAGGCGTAATTCTTTATGAACTGCTTACGGGCACGCTTCCGTTTGAAGCCGACAGCGCCGTTTCGGTTGCCATTATGCAGCTTCAGTCAGAACCCAAACTGCCGTCGCAAATCAACCCTTCAATTCCTCTTGGAATTGAGCAAATAACCATGTGTGCGATGAAAAAAGAGCCGGAGCTTCGTTATAATTCCGCGGCCGAAATGCTGCGCGATTTGGAACTGTTCAAAAAAGATCCCGATATGACCTTCCAGCATAATTACTATGTTGACGACGCCCCTACAAAATATGTTGAACCGACAGAAGAACTTATGGACGATTATGACGATAAAAACAGTGAGAAAACGCCTGTTATTCCGATTCTCACCGGCATTTTAATAGCCTTTGGCGTTCTTATAGCGATTATTTTAGGCATTTTACTTTTCAGCGCTCTGAAAACCCCGGGCGCTGATGTTGAGTGCCCGAACTTTGTAGGATTTACCAAAGAAGAAGCAGAAAAGAAATACTCAAACTATAATCTTAAATTTGAAAACGGATATTCCCCCGATATTGAGGCCGGCAAAATTTATTCTCAAAGTCCCGAAGCCGGCAAAAAGATTAAAGAAAAAACACCTATCACCTTGTATATAAGCCTGGGACAAAAACTTGTTAAGATACCCGACGTTATGGGTTTTGATATTGCCAAAGCGCGTTCTGAACTAAAAGCGCAAGGCTTTGAATGTGAAGAGGTACTTACAGCCGACGATTTGACCCCGGCAAACACGGTTATAGAAACTTCACCCGCAAAAGATACCGACGCGGCGCAGGGCTCAATAGTAAAAATATACGTCAGCACGGGCGCCCCGACCGTAAACGTTGATTTGCCAAATACAGTCGGACTATCCCTCGACGACGCTAAAAATCAGATCGAAAAGGCCGGCCTTGTGGTTGGCACCGTTAAATCGGTTAACAGCGACGCGGCTCACAAAAATATAGTAGTCTCTCAAGATCCGTCGGCTTCTGCCGGACAAATCGGCAAAGGTTCGGCAGTTAATCTTGAGGTAGGTTCGGGTAGTACAAGTTACAAATTTAACGTAAAGGTCGAAAAATTGCCAAGCGATTTTGCCGAAGGCTATGGTTATGTATCGGCATGGATTAACGGCAAGAAGGAATCCGAATCCGGCGAACTTGACTTTTCTTCGGGAGCAAGCCACCAGTTCAGCCTTACCTCCTCGCAGGAAAAAGTAGAGGTTGTAATTAAAATAAAGGGACGAAAAGAAGATAAATACTATAATTACCGACTTGTAAAAATCAACTGCAAAACAGGCGATACTTCTACAATCAACTATAATGAATACCCCAAAAAATAACCAAGAAAACATTATTACAGGCCTTATAACCAAAAGCATTGCCGGTTCCTACTTTGTAGAAGCCGGTGATGCTGTGTTTATTTGTAAAGCAAGAGGCGTTTTCAAAAACAGAAACACCATACCCGTTGCGGGCGATTTTGTAGAATTTGACAAAGACAAAAAGGTGATAACCGCTATACTGCCGCGCAAAAATGAGCTTATTCGCCCAAACGTTTCCAACGTAGATAATCTTGTTATTGTATCCTCTTTTGAAAAGCCTGCGCCCTCAACCTTGTTTATCGATAAGCTTTGCGTTATTGCAATTTCCAAAAAAATTCGACCTATAGTCGTATTTAATAAATGCGACCTCGGTGATTTTTCGCAGTATATTGACGTTTACCAAAAAGCAGGAATTGATGTAGTTGAAATCTCGGCTAAAAACGATTTTAACTGTGATAAGCTTTTAGAATATTTTGATAGTCAAATTACTGTGCTTTGCGGTAATAGCGGTGTAGGTAAATCAAGTATTATTAACCGTTTATTTGGCGATCTTTCGTTAAAAACCGCCGAAATAAGCCAAAAACTCGGTCACGGCAAACATACCACGCGCACTACCGAACTTTTTAAGCACGATAAGGGTTATATTGTAGACACCCCCGGCTTTTCGTCGCTGCTTATCAGCGAAAACATAAAAATTAAACCCGAAGAGCTTGCTGACTGTTTTCCCGAGTTTGAAGATTATTTGGGTTGTTGTTCATTTTCAGACTGCGCTCATACCGGCGAAAAAGGCTGCGCAATTATAAAGGCGGTTAACAACGGCATAATTGCAAACAGTCGTTATGAGAGCTACAAACAAATTTATGCCGACATAAAGTCGGCGGACAGGTGGTAGATATGTCAGATTGCGCGATTATTGCAGGGGGCGATTTTTTTGAGTTTTCTCTGCCGCAAAACTGTTACGTAATAGCCGCCGACAGCGGACTTGAAAACGCCGTAAAGAATAACATTTCACCAAACTTAATTGTGGGCGACTTTGATTCATATAAAGGTGAACTGCCTAATGATGCCGAAATCATAACACTACCCGCCGAGAAGAACGAAACCGATTTATTTTACTGCGTTAAAGAGGCCGTAAAGCGCAAATTTAGGTTTATCGATATTTATTGTTCGCAAGGAGATAGACCCGACCATACTTTAGCGGCATACTGCGCTTTATTGTATATAAAAGAAAACGGCGCCCACGGTAAAATTATTACCGCAAACGCCGAAATTCGACTTATTCGCAACGAGAGCACTTTTATTAAGAAATCTCAAAAATACAAATATCTGTCGTTTTTGCCAATTTTCGGAGATGCCGAAGGGCTAACCATAACCGGTGTAAAATATCCGCTTAAAAACGCGGCGGTCAGTTGCGATAATCCCTATACCGTCAGCAACGAAATTACCTCCGCGTGCGCCACTGTGGATATTAAAAACGGCTGTTTATTGCTTATTCAAACGTCTTAATTTTCACAAAATCCACCCTTTAGAATATAGTGTAACAAAGGGGGGCGATACATTTTGCGTAAAAAAAAAGGCGGACTGCCGATATGTATTTGCTTTATAGGTATTGGACTTTTACTTGCCTTTTTTATACCGGCAAAGTTTTTGTGCATTGTTTTGGCTCTCTTTTTGATAATTTTGTGTATAAGTTATTACACAGGTTAAAGGTGGATTATTTATGCAGGTCGTAGTAGTAAAAAGCCCAAAATTGTTCAAAGGTATTCTAAAACTGATATTTGGAATAAGAAAAGAAAAAGAATAAAAACATAGCCCCTAAGCTTACATAATCTTAGGGGCATTTATTATTTTAGAATCTGAATCAGTTTATTGTCTAATATTTTATATCCCTTTTCCGAGGGATGAATACCGTCGTCGCAGAACAAATCCTTGAAATCGTGGCGGAATAAAAACTCGCTTCGCGAATCTATCAATTCAATGTTGTGTTTAGCTGCAATACCTTCAACAATGTGGCTGTACCACTCGTTAAAACGGTATAAAATATATTTGTCGCCAAGCCATTTAAGTATATTTTCGGGGCTTCCGAATTTAGATATAAACTCAAAATATTTATCTGCGTCAAGCGGCAGCAAATTCATAATATAGATTTTTTCGGCTTTCTCTCTGGCAAGCGCTATCATTTTAGAATATGTTGCTTCTAAATCTGAGGTCGAGGTTTTGGGAAGATGTTTCGCGTACGGGTCTTTGGCAATATCAGACCACAAAAAATCGCAATCATTACCGCCGAATTCAAGTATCATAATATCCGATTTTTCTGACGATTTTAATCTCGATTGCATAATTTCAAAGCCCTTGTTTACGGTCGCGCCCATTTTTGCATAGTTTTGCACCGTAAAACCGTGCTCGTTTAAGATGGCGTAACCGTGGTTTTTGCGCAGAGAATACTTTTTCTTCGCGCCGTCGTACAAAACTCCCTTTGAAATTGAATCCCCGAACACCGTGACGGTTTTATTTTGACGCATGTTCATATTACTTCCACCGTTTCACTTAAATCTTTGCAGTCACTGTGGCGCGGGGAAGGAGCGGCGCCATTAGCCGCATACCCTACAGGCAAAATATCGTAAACCGTGTAATTTTGGGGTATATTAAGCGCTTCTTTTACGTCTTTATCCACAAACCAACCTACAATGCAGCTGTCAAGGCCAACCTCTTTAGCGGCAAGGGTCATGTGGGTGCATATTATGGCACAGTCGGTTTCACCGAAATTACCGTCATCGCCAAGGTGTGCCGCCGCAATAGAATTATCGCAGGCAATTACAAAAACAACCGGCGCTTTATAGGTGCAGGGGCATACCGCCGCAAGCTTTTCAAGGTTTTCTTGTGATTTTACTACAAATATCTTTTGGGGTTGAAAGTTTCTTGCGGTGGGCGCCACTTTGGCGCATTGTAAAATGTAATCGATTTTTTCTTGCTCGGGTTGTTTTTGCGAGTATGCACGGCAAGAATATCTGTTTTTGGCAAGTTCGTAAAAGTCTTTCATGGTTTACCTCTTTGTTATAAATTGTAATAAAATAGTCCGTCGCGGTTGCAGTAAAACAGTATTTTGCTTAGTCCGCTTCGCTTAAACCGCGCCTGCGCCGGCGCTTGCGGGTAAAGTTTTTTAATCTGCAGACCGTCGTCGCTAAAAGCGGCAATAAACGAGATATAATGCTCTTTTGTCATATCGTGCAAAATGCTTACAAAATATTCGTCCTCAACCTTTTTTAGGGTGATTTGGTGCTTGTTATCGCACTCTTCGGGCGTGGCGGGTAAAAGGTGAATACCGTGGCAGTTTATATCGGCTTCACCCATGGTGTGAATAATATTTCCGCAAACCGGACAAACGTAGAATTTTGACCTCTTAACGTTAGCCGAAACGTTAAGATTTTTGGCTAAATTACCCGCCATAAGTTCATTGACCGAAATACCGAGCGCACCCGCAACAGGCTCTAAAAGAGCAATGTCCGGGTAGCCTTTGCCGTTTTCCCATTTCGATACGGTCTTGTCCGATATATTAAGCTTTTGCGCAAGTTCTATTTGGGTTAAATTATTCTTCTCACGCAGTTCTTTAATAATTGCGCCTATTGTACAAAGTCCCATTTTTGTCACCTCAAATATATTATAATTAAAAAGCTGACAAAAATATATCTACTTAAAGTAGAAATGACAAATTCGGCAGGCTGTTTAATCTGTGACTAATTCCGACAACCGGTGTTTTATATTAAAGAACAGTATTATTTCTTTGCTTTAGATATGCTCTATATAACGCCGTATTAAGCAAAATATCAGCATTTCGGCTCTTTACAAGCCGGTCGTTTTCCGGTTTGTATGACGGTCTATTCTACTCCTGTTTTTTTAAGATACTCCAATATGTCGCCGACGGTTTTCAATTGCATTATTTCTTCATCGTCAATTTCTATGTTAAACTCATCTTCAAAGTCGCCAATCATTGACACAACATCCAAAGATGTGAGCATAAGATCGTTCATAAGCGACAAATCCTCTGTAATATTTTCTGTTTCGGTATAATTGCTTAAGATTTCTTTAACTTTATCAAACAACATTATTTTCCATCACCTTATCAATAATTTCTTGTACTTTCTGATTGTCGTTACGTAACCCTTTAATAAGGATTGCGGCAGATTCGGTCAACATTCGCTGTGCTTTTTGATCCGGAAATTTTGCGTTATATTCGAGCTGCATTATGATTTTGTCGTTTCCCGCGTCAATTATCTTCAACAACATCACCGGACCCATAACAGGCTGTTGATACTGTACAATCCTCGCCTCTATATCACCGTCAAGCGATGCTGTCTGATAACTTATCCACAGGTCATACGGCTCTTTACCGTTTGCATAATAGCTCATACCTGCTTTCTGGTGCCTGTAACCGGATAATCTTGAAAGGGTGACGTCTTTTAGGGCGGTTTTAAAGCTTTCTTCCGGTTTTATGCAGATTCTGTTGGCCACTCCAAGTGCAAATGCTCCGACGGTATTTTTTTCTTTGATGCCCGCTCGGTTCATAGCGGTTGTTCCTACATAAAAATCATCCCTTCCGAGCATTTTGCTCATCCAGATACAGACCGCCGTTGAAAAGAGATTGGCTTCGGCGACTTTATTAGCCAAGGAATATTCTCTGACTGTTGCCACCTCTTGCGACGACATTTCATACGCTCTACAGTGCTTTTCAAGAGATACAACGGGCTCGGTTGACAGATGTGTACTTACGGGCAGGGTTTTCTCCTGCTGTGCAAAAAACTCAAGATCTTTTTTAAATCGGGATGACTGCTTGTATTTTATGGCGTTTTCAACAAAATCTCTAAACGGGTACGACGTAACATTCTCACCGTTTAAGATTTTTATAAACTGACTGCATATCAAAAATAATGTCCACGCGTCTGATATTATATGATGAATCCTTATTAGCGCCCCGTACGAATCGGGCAGAATAACGATCTGCATATCAAACAATTCGTTGTCGGCGCCGAAATCAAGCGGCAAAACCGCCCACTCCTCGTTGCCGAATCGGTCCAATTCCTCTTGGTTGGCAAAATTCTTCACTTTGAAGGTGCGCTTTTGAAAAGGAGCGACAAACTGTACGGGTTCATTGTTTTCGTCGGTGGTCACTCTGACCCTGACTCCTTCATTGATACGTATGACCTCATTTGCGGCGTTTTGCAGTTTTTCTATGCTTTGCGTTCCTTTGAAAACGGCGCTCCCGCTAAGCGTTAGAGCCATGCCGAATCCTCTGACCTGTTCGTCGTACATATATCTTTGTTCATCGGTAAGCGGATATGATTCTATTTTCATTATATTTTCCCCCGTGCAATAATACTTAGCCTTGGCTGACCCGTGGTAAGGACAAAACGCCGGATAAGCGGCCTAATGCGGTCCTTTTCGGCTTGTTGTCCTTGGTGGGCCTTATTTTGTAAGATAACGTTTTATTTTCATTGTAGTAGTTTTTTCAAACGGTATATCGCGAATTTTCACACCGTGTATATTTTTTTGCGGCGGCATTGATCGATTGAATTTGGCAATATCTTCTGTAAGCCGGTTGCGCGCATCCGGAAAATGTTCCTCGTCCAGGTAGAACTCCGCAGTTATTTTCCCGTTTTCTTCATAGCAAATTACATCAACCACATATTCCAATCTACCGAGCTTCATCTCCAGCTCTTCGGGCATCACGTTTTCTCCGTTCGATAGGATTATGAGATTTTTTTTGCGCCCGGTTATAAAGAGAAAGCCATCCTTATCTATCCTGCCGTAATCGCCTGTTTTGAACCACTCGCCGTCAAATGCCTCTTTTGTAGCTTGCGGATCCTTATAATATCCCAGCATAACATTACTGCCTGCTACCATGATCTCTCCTATACCGTTCGCGTCTGGATGATCTATCTTTATCCTGTTGCAGGGAAGTGGTAAACCGACGCTTCCGAATTTATAATAATTATTTCGGTTTACGGTAACAATAGGTGAGCATTCGGTGATTCCGTAGCCGGTGAGCACCTGTATTCCTATATCATACAAACCTTTTTCTGTTTCGGTATCAAGCGCGGCACCTCCGCATATTATAAGCGAAAGCTTGTCCCCGAAATTCCGGTGCACCCTGCGAAAAAGCCTGCGTTTTACATCAATACCGAAATACATAAGAAACCTGCTGAGTCTAATTGCTCTATTAAGTTTTTTGGCGCTGTTGTTACTGTTTGCCGTATCCCATATAGCTTTATACAGCATATCTACCATCAACGGCACCGCCGCCACATTTTGCGGACAATTTCGCTGAAAATCTCTTAGGATGTGTTTTAGATTGCCGCTTATATGTAAATCTCTTATATAAATAAAGGCGGCCAGCATCTGCGATGACCAGGCAAATGTATGGTGGAGAGGAAGCAGGAGTTGAGCGTTTTCAGCTATCGCATTTTGGCAGGCTCCCACGGTATCGCTCGCAAGATTACCGTGCGAAAGCATAACCCCTTTCATTTTACCGGTAGTGCCCGATGTATAAACGATGGTTGCAAGAGTATCTTTGTCTATGGTTTTTCCAACCGACTTAAACTGCGTATTACCATTTTCAATCAATCGTTCTCCGTCTGCCACGTACCTATCGAATTCTGAAAGGGGAATATACTTTATAGCTTTATACGGTTTTTTGAGCCCCTGAAGAAATTCAATAGTTTTTTTGCTCTTATCGGAGTATATAATCGCTTTGCAGTCGCTGTGAAGTACAAGCTCAGCCAGATCTTCACACGGAAGTAATCTGTCAAGAGGTACAACCGCATTCCCACTGTTTGTAATTGCAAGAAAACTAAGTACCCATTCGGTAGAGTTTTCTCCGATTATCGCTATGTGAGAAGAATGCAGACCAAGCGAAAGCAAATAAGTCCCCAAAGCTTCAATAATCCGGCTGCAGTTACCGAAAGTGACGGGCTGATCATTATTTTTGCCTCTGTAAAACGCAGTTACAAATTCACCGTTTTTTCTGCCGTTTTCTACAAGCTCCCTAAGTGTATGTACCTGGGGTATGTCATATAATGGGTATGGTTTGTTTTTCATCAATTTCACCTGTACGAATTTTGCACATTTAACTTTATTTTATCTTAAGTACGCCTGAAGCCTTAGCTTTGCGCCCAACTTAAAACATTCCTGAAGGTCAACGGGAAACTGCTTATCGTGACGTTCTTTCTTGGCGGCTTCGTCAAATGCACCCATTGCATATTTGCCGTAATCCTTCACCTGCAGCGTTCATTGTCCGGACGAAGCCCGATTTGTTTATTTCTTTGCCATCAATACCACCGTCTCGACTGTGTTTTCAAAATTCGGAATAAACATATCGGCTTCGTTCCCTTGATAATATACCGGGAAACGAAATTGTATGCTCTTTAATATCTGGCCGTTTTCCAACGGTTCGGGATATATCTCGATTTTCTTTATAAAGCTGTGAAGAAATTCTTTCTTCTCAAATTCGGTAAATTCATTATATATTATATCAAATAATTCCAAAAATTCAAATATTCGTTTC
>CADBUL010000033.1 GCA_902797875.1 Oscillospiraceae bacterium
ATGGATATTTGCACCAACCGACGTTCCGCTCCTGAGCAACTGATCGATAAGTGCATACTCTACCTTATTTTTTCTCATTTCACGACAGGCATAAATTATATCAACCGCAAATTGCTTTGATTTGATTCGTAATATGCTTTCCGCCATTTTTTAACTCCTGCAAGTTAATAGTTAATAGTTATCAACTATTAGTTGATTTTCGCAAAGCGAAAATCACTCCCACTCAATGGTAGCAATAGGCTTCGGCGAAAGGTCGTAAAGTACGCGGTTAACGCCCTTAACCTCGGCTAAAATGCGGTCGGTAATTTTTTTCAGGAGCGCATAGTCAATTTCCTCTATGGTAGCCGACATAGCGTCTTTGGTATTTACGGCACGGATAACAACCGGCCAATCCCAAAGGCGTTTGCCGTCCTTTACGCCGGTAGATTTATAATCGGGAACGATGGTAAAATACTGCCAAACCTTGCCTGCAAGACCCGCGTTTGCAAATTCTTCGCGCAAAATGGCGTCGCTTTCGCGAAGAGCCTCAAGACGGTCGCGTGTGATAGCGCCGGTGCAGCGAACGCCAAGTCCCGGACCGGGGAAGGGCTGACGGTAAACCATACTGTCGGGCAGTCCCAGCGCCTTACCTATAAGACGAACTTCGTCCTTAAACAACAGTTTAACCGGTTCAACAAGTTCAAAGTTAAGGCTTTGGGGCAGTCCTCCTACGTTGTGGTGCGCCTTAACGCCGTCGCTTTCGAGAATGTCGGGGTAGATGGTACCCTGCGCCAAAAACTTTATGCCGTCAAGCTTTTTGGCCTCTTCGGCAAATACGTCGATAAATTCTTTACCGATAATTTTGCGCTTTTGTTCGGGGTCGCTTACCCCTGCGAGTTTATCAAGAAAACGGTCGGTAGCGTCAATATATATGAGGTTGCCGCCGAGTTTGTTGCGAAATACGTCGATAACCTGTTCGGGTTCGCCTTTTCTGAGCAGCCCGTGGTTTACGTGAACGCTTACAAGGTTTTTGCCGATGGCTTTGATAAGAAGCGCCGCGACTACCGAAGAGTCAACGCCGCCGGAAAGTGCCAAAAGCACCTTGCCGTCTTTAACCTGCGCCTTAATTTCGGCTACTTTTTCTTCTACAAACGCTTTTGCTTGCTCGGCGGTTGTAATTCTTTGCATTGTCTGTGGACGAACATTACTATCCATTGATATTACCTCCGTAAAAATTTTCTATTATTTTATCACATAAGGTAGGTTATTGCAATAGCGATACGGTTTTTTTTACGGTTTTTTTGCGCAATATCTTGTAAAAAAACAGACGGCTCGAAAAAAATCAAGCCGTCTGCAATTTTGGTATTTTTGTTTTTTGTGAAATTATTATTTCGAAGCCTCTTCAACCGCAACAGCGCAGGCGACCGTCATACCGACCATCGGGTTGTTGCCGGCGCCTATAAGTCCCATCATCTCAACGTGAGCCGGAACCGAAGACGAGCCCGCAAACTGCGCGTCGGAGTGCATTCTTCCCATGGTATCGGTCATACCGTAGGAAGAGGGGCCTGCCGCCATATTGTCGGGGTGCAGCGTTCTGCCCGTACCGCCGCCCGAAGCAACCGAGAAGTAGTTCTTGCCGTTTTCAACGCACCATTTTTTATAGGTGCCTGCAACCGGGTGCTGGAAGCGGGTGGGGTTGGTCGAGTTACCGGTAATCGAAACGCCTACCTTTTCTTTAATCATAATGGCAACGCCCTCGGGAACATTATCCGAACCGTAGCAGCGAACATCAGCACGAGGACCCTTCGAGAAGGCCTTTTCACTTACGATTTTAACCTCTTCGGTGTAGGGGTCGAACTCGGTTTCAACATAGGTGAAACCGTTAATTCTCGAGATAATATAAGCGGCGTCTTTACCAAGACCGTTAAGAATAACACGAAGCGGCTTAACACGAACCTTATTGGCGTTAAGAGCAATTTTGATGGCGCCCTCGGCGGCGGCAAACGATTCATGTCCGGCTAAAAAGCAGAAACACTCGGTTTCTTCGCTTAAAAGCATTTTGCCTAAGTTACCGTGTCCAAGACCAACCTTGCGGTTTTCGGCTACCGAACCGGGTATACAAAACGCCTGCAAGCCGATTCCGATGGCGGCTGCCGCGTCGGCTGCCTTTACGCAACCTTTTTTAATGGCGATGGCACAGCCTACTGTGTATGCCCAAACGGCGTTTTCAAAGCAGATGGGCTGGGTTTCGCGAACGATTTTGTCGCAATCAATACCTTTTGCAAGGGTAATTTCTTTGCATTTTTCAATAGAAGAAATGCCGTATTCTTTAAGTACGCCTAAAATTTTGTCGGCGCGTCTTTCATATCCTTCACATAAACTCATTTTGGTACCTCCTTATTACTTGCGGGGATCAATGTACTTAGCGGCTTCATTAAATCTGCCGTAGGTACCAAGTGATTTTTCGTAGGCTTCGTTTGGCTCCATACCTTTTTTAATAAAGTCGGTCATTTTACCAAGCGAAACAAATTCGTAACCTATAACCTCGTCGTTTTCGTCCAGCGCCATACGGGTGCAGTAACCCTCGGTCATTTCAAGGTATCTTACGCCTTTATCCTTGGTCGAATACATTGTGCCGACCATCGAGCGCGAACCCTTGCCGAGGTCTTCCATACCTGCGCCGATAACCAAACCGCCCTCCGAAAAAGCCGATTGACTTCTGCCGTAAACTATTTGTAAAAACAGCTCGCGCATGGCGGTGTTGATAGCGTCGCAAACAAGGTCGGTATTAAGCGCTTCAAGAAGCGTCTTGCCGGGGAGAATTTCGGCCGCCATAGCCGCCGAGTGGGTCATACCCGAGCAACCGATGGTTTCAACCAGCGCCTCTTCAATAATGCCGTTTTTAACATTAAGCGAAAGTTTGCAGGCGCCCTGTTGCGGTGCGCACCAACCGATACCGTGGGTATAGGCTGAAATGTCTTTAATTTCTTTGGCTTGTACCCATTTGCCCTCTTCGGGGATGGGCGCCGGTCCGTGATGAGGCCCTTTGGTTACGGGACACATATTTTGGACTTCAAGTGAATAATTCATTAAAGGGAACTCCTTTCAATTTTTTCCAAAGACAATTATACATAAACCGCATTAAAAAGGCAAGCAAAAATGATAAAAATTTAACAAATTCTATTGTCTTTTTTTCAAGTTATGTTAAAATATAATAAAAAGCCGATAAAACGGAGGTTTTCTATGTTCAAACAAATTACGGCAAGTGAGATTAACAGCAATATTTTTGACCTGATAGGCAAAGAGTGGATGCTTATTACCGCGGGGGATCAAAACGGCTTTAACACCATGACTGCCTCGTGGGGTTTTGGCGGTATTTTGTGGAATAAACCCTACGCCGCCTGCTTTGTTCGTCCGCAGCGCTACACCCGCGAATTTATGGATAAGGGAGAGTATTACACCCTGTCTTTTTACGGTGAAGGAAACCCCATTCACAAAATCTGCGGCAGTCTTAGCGGCAGGGAGGTTGACAAGGTAAAAGAGTGCTCGCTAACACCCGTTTATGACCAAAGCGGCGCGGTATATTTTGAAGAGGCGCGCCTTGTAATTGTCTGCCGTAAAACCTATGTTTCTACACTTGATGAAGAAAAATTTACGGACAAAACCTTAATTTTGCAAAACTATCGGTCGGGTGATTTTCATAAGGTATATTTCGGCGAAATAGTCAAGGTTTTACAAAAGGTGTAACCCCGATAAAACATAATGCGGACGGTAAACTGCCGTCCGCGTTTTTCTTTTTCAATATATATTGCAAAAAAGCATATTTAACTTGACTTTCATACCAAATATAGTGTATAGTATAAATGTATATCTATATTTACGGGAGAAACAGCCTTAATGACCAAAAAAGCAGTTGCTTATGACAATGAAAGTATACAGTCACTAAAGGGCGCCGACAGGGTTCGCAAGCGCCCCGGCGTTATATTCGGCTCGGACGGACTTGAAGGGTGCGAGCACTCGGTTTTCGAGATTATTTCAAACTCCATCGACGAAGCGCGCGAGGGGTTTGGCCACAAAATTATAATCACCGCCTTCGAGGACGGCTCTATTGAGGTGCAGGACTTCGGTCGCGGCGCACCGGTCGATTACAACGAGCGCGAACAGGCCTACAACTGGGAGCTGATCTACTGCGAAATGTACGCCGGCGGCAAATACGAAAACGGCGGCGGAAACTATGAATATTCGCTGGGTCTTAACGGTCTTGGACTTTGCGCCACCCAGTATTCTTCGGAATATATGGACGTCGAAATCAAGCGCGACGGATATAAATACAACCTGCACTTTGAAAAGGGCGAAAATGTCGGCGGACTTAAAAAAGAGGTCTACCAAGGGCGCGACACAGGAACGACCACCCGTTGGAAACCCGACCTGGACGTTTTCACCGATATAAACATACCCGACGAATACTTTACCGATATTCTCCGTCGCCAGGCGATAGTTAACGACGGTCTTTTGTTCATTTTCAAAAAACAGCACGGCTCCCGTTTTGAAACCAAAGAGTTTTGTTACAAAAACGGCATAGTCGATTTTCTCAACGAATACCTTGAGGGGCAGACCATCACACCCGTTCAGTTCTGGCAGGCCGAACGCACCGGAAGAGATAGAGAGGACAAGCCCGAATACAACGTAAAAATGAATATCGCGCTGGCGTTTTCCAACAAAAAACTTATTAAAGAGTATTACCACAATTCAAGCTGGCTGGAACACGGCGGCGCGCCCGATAAGGCGGTACGCTACGCCGTAACCGCGCAAATTGATAACTACCTAAAACAAAACAACAAGTATCAAAAGAACGAAAGCAAAATTACCTTTTCGGATATTGAAGAGTGTTTGGATATTGTTATATCCTCATTTTCCACCCGCACTTCCTACGAAAACCAGACCAAAAAATCTATAACCAACCGCTTTATCTACGAAGCCATGAGCGAGTTTTTAAAGCACAGTCTCGAGGTTTATTTTATAGAAAATAAATTCGACGCCGAAAAAATCGCCGATCAGGTGCTTATAAACAAGCGCAGCCGCGAGCGCAGTGAAAAAGAACGCCTTAACCTTAAAAAGACCCTGTCTACCGGTAATGATATGGCTGCACGCGTTCAGAAATTTGTAGACTGCCGAAGCCGCGAGGTATCTCGGCGAGAATTATATATAGTGGAGGGCGACTCGGCGCTGGGGTCCTGCAAACTTGCGCGCGACGCCTCC
>CADBUL010000034.1 GCA_902797875.1 Oscillospiraceae bacterium
ATCCGAGATTAGTGCCATGGTTTATATCGGCGGCAGTATTGCTGTCGGAATAAAGATTAACTGTTTGCCAATATTCTCCGCCAACGGTAACGTCGGGGTTGTCAAGCACATTAAAGCCGATATCTGTTATAAGTTCTCCGGTGAGATGTGAAGTGGTTGCATACAGAGCGATTGTATCTCCGCCTGCGCCCTTGTTTAAATCCATTACCTGAAGATTGTAGTCCATGCCGTCAAGCTTGAGCTTATCTCTGGGGCTCAAAACTGATGATATGTCTATGATAAGGCCTGTCACAGCCTCCAGTTCGTTTGTTGTGTAAGTATAGCCGAGATACAATAAATCGTCGGTATCGCCGTAATTCAAATTGAAATCGACTATTTTGTATTCGTCGCCGGTCTTATCAAGACTTTCTTTAAGATTGCTCTTTGCCTTTGCTTCGGTGCTGCCCGCACCTGCGAAAACCTGTTTAACATACTTTGTGGGCTCTTCGTCATACGCAAACGCGACAACCTGCAGCGCCGCGAGAGCCATGATCAGAGCAAGAATAATTGCCAGTGCTTTTTTCATTTTTTAACCGCCTCCATATTAATGCAAGATTTATTATATTACCCCAAATCGAAGAATAACATAACCAAAATAACCTCATTATATTAATTATAATATAAGAATTTTAAAAAAACAATAAATAAAAGCGATTTTCTAAGATTTTGGAGCCTCTTTGCAAATTTTGATAAAGGGGTTGATTTTTTTTAAGGATATGTTATAATTTTAATGTTCGTTAGAGCTTGTAACAACAGAATATCAGCCGCTGTGGTGGAATAGGCAGACACAAGGGACTTAAAATCCCTCGGTAGCAATACCGTACCGGTTCAAGTCCGGTCAGCGGCACCATATCGAGTATTCATAACGGACCTGAGTTGTGGATACTCGGTTTTCTTTATTCAGCACGGTGTTGCTACCGATGGTGGTGAGTAAGTGCGCATTATATATTTGAGGATGGTTAGATGGGATATAATAAAACTATACAAATGTGTATATTTGAAGGCAATCCAAATGGAAGAATTCTATGCGAACTATCAAATTGGGATGGTCGTATCTATAAGATGTCGCGATCAGAGTTAAGCGAGTTCTCAAAAAGAGATGACTCGGAATACACTGGCATCTATTTTTTGTTTGGCAAGAACAGTGATAATGATGAAACGATTTATATTGGTGAAGCAGAAAAAATGCTTACCCGTCTGAAACAGCATTTAAAGGACAATGACTACTGGAATGATTGTGTGGTTGTTTTAAGTAAAGATAACAAATTAAACAAAGCTCACGTTAAATACCTTGAACATTCGTTTTATACAATAGCAAAAGAAGCTAACAGATCGATAATAATAAACAATACAGTTCCTACTCGATCTTCAATATCTGAATTTGACGAATCAATGCTCATTGAATTCATAGATAACACAAGACTGTTAGTAAATACACTTGGATACAAGTCTTTTGAAAGATTTGAGCAAAAAAGCAGCAAAGAAATAGTGTTATTCTCGATTACCGCAGCTCGTGGAGCTGATGCAACGGGATACCTCGTACCTGATGGATTTACGGTTTGTGAAGGATCAAAAATAGCAACAAGCACTGCTCCAAGCATGAGCAATAATTTGGTTGATTTAAGATTAAAACTCATTAATAAAGGAATTATCAATGACTCTTTTGTTTTCACAACTGACTACAATTTTTCAAGTCCATCACTTGCAGCAGCTGTGGTAATGGGTAGAAATGCAAATGGTAGAACTGAATGGAAAACAATCGATAAAAAAACAATAAATATGCTTGAAGAACAGAATTCATTTGATATCAATAACAATTGATATTAAAACACATTCAAGTCAGTTATCTATATTCGCACCAAAAATAAAGCACTTCTTTTGAAGTGCTTTATTTTCGTGTTTGTGTCCCAAAGGGCATAACATCGTTTTTTGCGTTAGCAAAAACATCGTTAAAAAACGGACACAAAACGAGATTGCCTTTTGGTATAAGCGTGTTGCATTTTAATATGGTTTTATGTTATACTGCAATTATAGTAAAATACATTTATTAAAAAGGAGTGTAGATTATGGCAGGCTATTCAAACAGGGTTAATGACCCGCAAATTCTTGCGGCGGTTAAGAAAAATCAAAAGACTTCGATGATATTCAGTTTTATTCTTGTACCTCTGCCGCTTATTGGCTTTTTAATTTTTAGTTTTGTAAACGACAAATTAGAACCAAAGCAGGGGCTAATTTACGGCGCATGTGTTTCGGCTGTATTTTTGGTTTTCGCATTGTACGGCCTTATTAAGGCGCGTGCAAAAAACGCCTATGAGGCAACCGTAATTGATAAAAAATCACGCCGCGCCTACCGTCACAACAGTTCTGACGACGACAGCTACTACACCGAATATATCACCGTTGTAAGGACCAGCGACGGCAAGAAAAAGAAGATTGTTGAGCAAGAGGGCTCGCAAATTTGGGCGTGGAACTATTTGCAGGTTGGCGACCGTTTTATGTACCACCCGCAGTTTAATTTTCCGTATGAACTGTATGATAAATCCAAAGCGCCGTATATTGTATGTGTTGGTTGTATGACCAAAAACGCGACCGAGGACGACGCCTGCAAAAAATGTGGCCTGCCGCTGCTTAAATAAAGGTGCCGATATGCAGTACAACAGTAAGGTAACCCTTTGCGACGACGGTAAATACCGCTGGATTTACGAAATAAACCTGTTCAAAAACCCGATGTTTTACTTTTTGGTATTAAAGATATTTTTGGCAATATTTTTGGTTGGGTTTGTGCTGTCATCGGTTTTTGACTACCTAAATTGGGGCGCCCAAAAGGTTGTTGAAAACCTGCCGTTTTTTGGATATTGTCTATTAGGTATTATTGCCATAACGGCGCTTGGCTACATAATTTACGCCGCAATTATGGGCGGTAAATATACCGTTGAATTTGAGATGGACCAAAACGGTTTTGTGCACCGTCAAACATCCGCGCAAGCCAAAAAAGCCAAAAAGATAGGCAAAACCGCCATGCTCGGCGGCGCCGCTGCGGGTAATTTGGGCGCTATTAGTACCGGTATTGCGGCGCAACGGACCGAAATGTATACCGATTTTGCAATGGTGAAAAAGGTAAAGGCGCTCCCCAGCCGCAACCTTATAAAGGTAAGCGAGGGGCTTGAGCATAATCAAATCTATGCACAGCGCGAAGATTTTGATTTTGTGCTAAACTTTATCCTTTCGCATTGTGCGAATATAAAAGAATAATACCGCTTTATAGCAATAGCCGTCCCTTTTACGGGGCGGTTATTTTTTTGCGCCGTTTTTACTTGCATTTTATTGTGCCTTATGATAAACTTAATTTGCCACACAACTAAATATTTTTTGGACTTATTGGAATGTGTATTTTTATTTTGGTAAAAATGCATGCTCTTTTTTGGCATTCCATAAGTCCAAAAGTTGTGTGGCGCAACTAGAGTTATGCATTTTTCGGTGTGTGTAACTACGGTTGCACACACTTTTTTTGGGGTATTTGAAAAATGAAAACAATAAAAAAAGGCTTGGCATTATTGATTTCAGTAATAATTTTATTGTCGTTTGTTTTTGTACGTTTATCTGTTAGTGCTGCAACATCTGTTGGTGAAGCTATTGACGGTTATGTTGTCCCGATTTTAGGCAAGAATATGGGTGGAGACAATTATAATTATTATGATAGAAATGGCAATTGGAAAGCTGGAGGGTGCCATGCTTTTGTAAATGAAGTTTGGTTTAATGTATTTGGATATGATACTTATGGTTCAGCATATTACAAAACAGCAGTTTCCAGAGATTTTAGCAGTTTATCTTCGTATATACAGAATAACGCACGCATAGGTGATATTTTACGCTTTGATACGGATGTCACATCAGATTATAATCATATGCACTCAATGATTTTGCGCAATATTACTAGTAGTGGTATAACAGTTTATGAATATGGCGGTGCAAAGCATTATTATTCCGAAGGACCTGTAAAAGAGACATATACATGGAGCGACCTTAAAAATAGATGGAACGGTGGAACTTCATGTTACTATCACTTGTATAAATTAAAAGATTATGCCTATGAAAATGCGGTCTCTAACAGCGTATCTGCTCCATCAAGTTCTTCACTTTCAAGCATAGAATCTGTTGGAGTTAACCAAGTATTTAAGTGGAATAAAGTAACTAATGCGGAATACTATATTTTAAATATTTATTATATGGATAATTCAACTCAAAGCACTTGGGAGCGAAACGAAAACTACATATACATTAACAGAGTAAACATTCCTGATGGCATTTATAAAGCCTCAGTTACGACAGTAAAAAACAATGGAGAACGAGTTGAGGGTAAGCTCTCAGAATTTACTATGGCACATGGGGTTTCAAATCTTTATTCTATTGAAGCTATTGGAGTAAATCAAGTATTTAAGTGGAACAATTCATATTCTGCTAAAAAATACATTTTGAGTATTTATGACAACAACGGTAATACTCATAGCACTTGGGAACGAACAGAAAACTACATTTATATTAATTCAGGGAATATCGCACCGGGAACATATACGGCATCAATAACTACAGTAAATAATGATAATAAAATGATTGAAGGACGAAAAACTGAATTTGTTGTAGTACCTTTGTTAACCATAAACTATTACACAGGTGGCGGAGCAATAGGTCCCAGATCGGAATATATTGCAGATAAAAATGGAAAGATTTCTTTTTCTTCATTTTTGCGTGCAGGTGATGAGCTTAAATTTGGATTACCGGATGTAACAAGTTATTTTTTCGATTTATTAAAAGAAGGTTATTATGTTCCTTTAAATGCAGAATGGGTAACAGTCGATGGACAAATATTTACACAAGCCGACGATTCAAATTATACTCCTGAAATGCTGGCAAAAATAATTGGATATGATTTATCAAAAGAAAATGTTGTAATAGATCTATATCCAAATTGGCAACCTTTAAAAACCAAAATTTGTGCCGACCTAGATGGTAACGAGGATATTACCGACGCCGACGCGGTTTACCTTTTGATGTACACCTTCTTCCCAGATAACTATCCGATAAATCAGCCCTGCGATTTTGACGGCGATGGCACCGTTACCGACGCCGACGCGGTATATCTTTTGATGTTCACCTTCTTCCCCGAAGATTATCCGATACAGTAAAAGATAAAAACCTTTATCGTTTAATCAAAATCAAAAACCACCCTTGTCAAATTGGCAAGGGTGGTTTTTAGCGTTTTGTTAAATATTTAGTAAATCGTGAATGACGGTTTGGGCGATAAGCATACCTGCGCTTGCCGGTACAAAAGCAAGGGTGCCGCAGACCTTACTGTCTTTTGGTTTTGTAGGCTGCTCTTTTGAATATACAACCTTCAAGCGACGTACACCTTTTTCTTTAAGCAGACGGCGCATGGCGCGGCAAAGCGGACAGACCGAAGTGTTGTAAATATCGGTAACCTCAAAACGGTCGCCGTACAGTTTATTGCCGGTACCCATACAGGAGATTATGGGGGTGCCTGACTGTTCGCACAGGTATGCAAGTTCGACCTTGCTTGTTACAGTGTCTATAGCGTCGATAACATAGTCGTACTGCGAAAAATCAAAATCGGCGGCGGTGTCTTTGGTGAAAAATACGGGGTATTCCGTAACCTTACAGTTTGGGTTGATGCTTAAAATACGGTCTTTGAAGGCGGTCGTTTTTAGTTGACCGATAGTTTGAGCTGTCGCAATAATCTGGCGGTTATAATTGGTGGGCTCTACCCTATCGTTATCAATAATATCTATTACGCCTACGCCGCTGCGCACAAGCGCTTCGCAGACATAACCGCCCACGCCCCCAAGCCCGAACAAGGCTATGCGGGAATTATTAAGTTTTATAATTGCCTCTTCACCTATAAGAAGCCGCGTGCGTGAAAAAATATCGTTCATTTTACGGGTCCTCGTATTGACATTGATTTAACTACAAATTATAATAATAAAAGGAGGGATTGTTATGGATAACAAACTTAAACTTCACAATATAGATTTCAAAAAGTTTATTGAAATACTCGATAAATGCAAGGGCAACGTTTACCTTGAAACCGAAGATGGCGACTCGCTTAATTTACGTTCTAAATTAAGCCAGATGGTAGGTATTGCAACCATACTTACGGGTGCGAGCGTAACCGAGGCAACGCTTCGTTGCGAAAACCCCGAAGACGAAACCATGTTTTTCAGGTACAATCTTTACCACAAAATGCCGCAAGACGAATAAAATAAGAATAATTTAGGGCTATAAGTTTTCGCTTATAGCCCGTTTTTTTATCCCAACATGTTTATCAGTACGCCCGCGGCTACAGCCGAACCGATAACGCCGGCTACATTGGGTCCCATGGCGTTCATTAAAAGAAAGTTTCCGGGATCTTCTTCCTGACCGACCTTTTGTGAAACACGCGCCGCCATAGGAACCGCCGAAACACCTGCCGAACCTATAAGCGGATTGATTTTGCCTTTGGTTAAAACACACATAAGTTTACCAAGCAGTATACCGCCGGCCGTACCAAAGCAGAAAGCTATTAGACCCATACCTACAATTTTTAAGGTATTGATATTCAAAAACGCAGTACCCGTGGTAGTCGCGCCGACGGTCGTGCCCAAAAAGATTGTAACGATATTCATAAGTTCGTTTTGAGCCGCCTTGGCAAGACGTTCGGTTTTTCCGCTTTCTTTAAGCAGGTTTCCAAACATCAGCATACCTACAAGCGGTGCGGCGTCGGGTAGGATAAGAACAACCACGACGGTAATTAAAACGGGGAAAATTATCTTTTCGGTTTTACTTACGGGGCGAGGGGTCTCCATCCTTATCAGACGTTCTTTTTTAGTAGTAAGCGCACGCATAATGGGCGGCTGGATAACCGGCACAAGCGCCATATACGAATACGCCGCGACGGCGATAGGCCCAAGAAGTTCGGGTGATAGTTTAGATGTAACGAAAATTGCGGTGGGTCCGTCGGCACCGCCTATAATACCTATTGAACCGGCCTGCGCAGGGCTCATACCAAGTAACAGCGCGCCGATAAAGGCAATAAATATGCCCAATTGCGCCGCAGCGCCCAAAAGGAAGCTCGAAGGACGGGAAATCAGCGGTGAAAAGTCGGTCATAGCGCCGATACCAAGGAAAATAAGCGGAGGATAAATACCGAGTTTAACGCCTAAATACAAAATATCTAAAAGTCCGCCGTGTGAAAGCACCTGACCGACAATAACGTGGTAGCCGTTAGCCGCCTCGCTCCAAAACTGAGAATTCAGCGTGCCGTCAGGTAAAAAGGTTTGCCAGATTTCGGGATGATACATATTTGCGCCGGGTAAATTTGCAAGAAGCATGCCAAACGCTATAGGAAGCAACAGCAACGGCTCAAAACCCTTTTTGATAGCCAAAAACATAAAGAAACAGGCAACGCCTATCATAATAAGGTTTTTCCAGCCTTCGCCCACAAAGAACGAAGCAAACCCCGACGCCGCAAATATGCCGCCTATGGTATTAAAAATGCTATTAAAAAATTCCATTTTTTACTCCTTAAAACGGTTGCATATTTTGTCGCATACCGGCTTGCTGCCAAACTCCCCTGCCGCTGTTTTTGTTTGACGGCTTTATTGAACGGATTACGGGTTTTATCGATTTATTATTATCGTAATACGAATAAACCGCCGCGGTAATAACGGCTATCGTTTGCTCGTCTTCATTATCATAATTATCCCTACCGTTATCGGGGGTGTTTTCTTTTTTGGGTGATTTCTTGCTTTTGCTCATTACAGCACCGAAAATGCCTATAACGGCAACCAAAACAATAAGCACCATAAACACAATGACAAGACCGCAAACCGTAACATTAAGCATAATGTTACCGCCGGCTGTAAAATCTTTATTAAGCAAAAGCAAACCGAAATCTTGCATAATATACCTCTGCAAAAACGAAATTAACTATTTTATACCGCCAACGAGTTTAACCGTATCGCGCGCGATGACAAGTTCTTCGTTGGTAGAAATGGCGTAGACAGCCACTTTACTTGCGGGAGTGGAGATTTTAATGTCGTGTCCCTTGATTTTATTGTGAGCCATATTATATTCTTTATCGATTTCAACGCCCAGAAAATCAAGATACTCGCAAACGAGTTCACGGGTGATATAGTTGTTTTCACCGATACCGCCTGTAAATACAACCGCGTCAAGACCGTGCATAGCGGCGGCATAACCGCCTATATATTTAGCGATTTGATAGTGGAGTATATCGAGTGAAAGCTGTGCTCTTTCGTGTCCCTGCTGCGCCGCTTCGGTAACGTCGCGGTTGTCGTTTGAAACACCGCTAATACCGAGTACGCCGCATTTTTTGTTAAGATACTGCGCCATTTCGGGAGCCGAAAGACCTTCTTTTTCTTGAATAAAGGTTACAACCGACGGATCGAGGGTGCCGCTGCGCGTACCCATAATAATACCGTCAAGAGGGGTAAGACCCATTGAAGTATCGATACACTTTCCGTCACAGATTGCGGCTATAGACGAGCCGTTTCCAAGGTGGCAGGTAACTATTTTAAGGTCTTTTTTATCTTTGCCTTCAAGCTCGGCTACGCGGTCGCTGACGTATCTGTGCGAGGTGCCGTGGAAACCGTAACGGCGAACGCCGTATTTTTCATAATATTCATAAGGAACGCCGAATATGTAGGCTTTGGGCGGCATGGTGGAGTGGAAAGAAGTGTCGAATACAACTACCTGGGGAACGTCGTGTCCGAGAGCCTTGATGCAGGCTCGAATGCCCTGAACATGCGCGGCGTTATGTAAGGGTGCAAGCGGTATAAGGCTTTCGATATCTTCGATTACCTTTTCGGTAACAAGGCAAGACTCTTTGAAAATCGCACCGCCTTGAACTATGCGGTGACCTACCGCTTTTATCTCGTTCATATTCTCTATAACGGCGGCGTCGCTTTTCGTAAGGGCGAAGACAATGCGCTCGAACGCGTCGGAGTGGGTGGGCATGGGGATAGTTTCTTTGAACTCTCTGCCGTCTGCCGCTTTATGACCGATAAAACTGTCGGGCGAGCCTATTCTTTCGCAGTTACCTTTGGCGATTACCTGTTCGTTTTGCATATCGAACAATTGATACTTCATTGATGAACTGCCTGCGTTGACTACTAATACTTTCATTTTACTGCTCCTTGAAAAATTTATTGCACAATCCTGCATTATAGTTTATAATAACTTTTAAGATTATAACTTATTTTACGGTTATTTTCAAGTACTATTTTGAAATGTGGTGGTTTTTTGAAAACTTTCGGTATTATAGCCGAATTTAACCCCTTGCACAACGGTCATAAATATCTAATCGATACCGCCAAAGATTTAGGGGCAAGCCACATTGTAACCGTAATGTCGGGAAATTTCACTCAGCGTGGCGAGTGTTCGGTTATATCTAAATTTGCACGCGCTAAGGCGGCGCTTTTATGCGGCTGCAACCTTGTTCTTGAAATGCCGGTGGCATATTCGCTCTCTCCGGCTTATTTATTTGCAAATTATGGGGTCAGCGCGCTTTCAAATTACTGCGATACAGTAATATTCGGAAGTGAGTGCGGAGATATTGAAAAACTGTATAAGGCGTGCGATATTCTTGAAAGCAAAGAGTTTGAGGAATTTTTGAAAAACGCCGATAAAAACGCCACTTTCGCCAGTGTCAGAAATAATTTTTTGGAAAGTAAAAATAAAGAACTGTCTGCCATTCTAAAAGGCGCGAACGACACACTTGCAATAGAGTATATTACGGCGGCAAGAAAAATAGGCGCAAAACTTGAATTTATCGCCGTAAAGAGAAAAGGGGCAAGCCACAACGCCCTTAAACCGTACGGTAATATATGTTCGGCTGAATTTTTGCGAAATAACCTTGATAAAGCCGAAAAATATATGCCTAAGGTTTCATACGATATTTTAACACAGGAAATAACACGCGGCGCCGTTGCCGACATAGGCAACCTTGAAAACGGCATACTCGCCTATTGGAGAACCGTTGACCAAAAAGATTTATCGTGTTTGCCCGACCTTTCGGAAGGTATAGAAAACCGCATAAAAAAAGCCGCGCAAAAGGCCGTTTCTTTGCAACAGTTATATGATTTAGCCAAGACAAAAAGATACACCCACGCGCGAATTCGAAGAATTGTGCTAAACGGTTATTTGGGTATTACAAACAGCGACGCCGCCTGTACCCCGCCTGAATTTGTTCGCATACTTGCGACCGATAAAAAGGGCGAAGAAATACTAAAAAGAGGCAAAGGTTTTATAGCTGTTTCTTCGCTTAAAAGCGCCGAAAAAATAAGTGAACGCGCCAAAAGGCAGGTTGAATTAGAGGTAAAAACTGGGAATATTTACGCCTTGACCACCAAACTAAAGCAGCCCTCTAACATTGAATTGACCCAAAAAATTATTAAACATGATTAAAAAGACAATTAACTGCCTACAATAAAGCGAAAGGCGGTAGATTATGTTAAGAGGAGCGTCTAAAACCATTATCGAAATTGCCGATCCCGAAAACAGGTATTTTGAAAAGGTGATTTTGTTTATTAAACCCGAGTACGCGGCTGTACCCGATAATACCATAAAAACCAAGGCGCAAAGCCTGCTGCAAGATTATTCAAAAACAAGTTTTAAGCGTAAAAAACGAAGCCGAAACTACAAAAACAAAGATTGGTTTTTAATGATTTTAGCGGTCTTCAGTATAATTCTTACAGCAAGTTTAATCGTTTTGGGCGTACTGAAAATATTTTAGCGCAAAATATAAAATCGCATCGGCAAATCCGATGCGATTTTATTGTTTACGGCTGCAATTAAATTACTATTCCGCCGTTTACGCCTAATATTTGACCGGTAATAAAGGCGGCGGTATCGTCGGCTAAGAATCTTACCGCCGAAGCGACCTCTTGAGGAGTGCCAAGTCGACCTAAGGGTGTTTCGTTAGATAGTTGCTCGATGGTCTCGAGTGTAAGATTACGGTTCATTCTGGTTTCGACCACACCCGGACAAACGCAATTCACCCTTATTCCGCTGGGGCCAAGTTCTTTGGCAAGCGCCTTTGTAAAACCGATAACGCCCGCTTTTGCGGCCGAGTACGCCGACTCCATCGAAGCGCCGACCTGCCCCCACATAGACGAAATATTCACGATGCTCCCCTCTTTTTTAGAAAGCATATAGGGTACAACCGCACGTGTAACATTAAAGGTGCCGGTCAGGTTTACTCCGATAATCCGGTTCCATTCGCGATCCGAAATATCCTGCACAAGTTGTTGACCGGCTATACCCGCGTTATTAACAAGAACGTCAATGCCGCCAAAAGCCGCAACGGTTTTTTTTATAAGATTTTCGACCTCGCCCGAATACGTAACGTCGGCGCCCACGGCAATACATCTTGCTCCGCCCCGGTGAAGACCGTCACAAAGGTTTTTTGCAAGAGTTTCCGAATTATTATAATTTATTACAACGTTATAGCCTTTTTGGGCAAATTCGACGGCGCAAGCCGCGCCTATACCTTGCGAAGAGCCCGTAATAATAACCGTTTTTGCCAAAGCCGTCACCCCTTTATTACAGTTTACAATAAAAGGCAGCGTTTTTCAAGAAAATTATCACGGCGCGGTTTTTATCTGTTCGCCCGCGTGGTTTATGGTGTAGTTATCTTTGTAAATAAGCTGACTTACGGTGCAAAAGGTGTAGCCTTCGGCTTTTAGCCGTTTAATAACCTCGGGCAGGGCTTGCGGAGTATAATTTGCGGCGTTATGAAACAGTATTATACTGCCCGGTTGCAGTTTTTTAAGGGCGTTTTGAACTATAGAATCGGCGGTTGCGGTTTTCATCCAGTCTTTGCTGTCACAGGTCCACTGCACCGAATACATATTAAGCTCCCCTACGGTCGAGATGGCGGTATTATTGTAATCACCGTAAGGCATTCTGAAAACCGACGGCGTTTTACCGGTGAGCGCGCTGATTTTTTCGTTACACGCCGTAACCTCGTTAACAATTTCATTTTTTGAAATTTTGCTGAAATAGGGGTGAGTGTTAGAGTGATTGCCTATTTCATAACCGTAATCGTCTATCTGTTTAACCGATTCGGGGTATTTATCCACCCACTGACCCACCAGAAAAAATGTGGCGGTAGCGCCGTTTTCTTTTAATGTTTTGCAAAGGGTTTCGGTGTCCTCGTTCCCCCAGGCGGCGTCAAAGGTTAACGCCACAAGCTTTTGCTCGGTTTGTACACGGTAAATCGGGCACAGTTTGGTGTTAGCGGCGGCGGATACCGAAAGAACAACCGCAAGCGATACTATCACCGAGCAAATTACGACAAGTTGTTTTTTGGTAATTATAATGCATTTCATAGACGTACCCCCTTAAGGTAGTAATATCTATGAAAAATAAATTAAAAATATTCAACGGACCGTAAAATACGGCTCGTTTTTTTCAGCGGTTAAGTATTCATTTTAGTTTTTTTATCATTAAATACGCCGCTTTGTAGATATCTCCGCCGCCCATGGTTACCACAAGGTCGCCGGGTTGTTTTGTATCGACGATATAATCAGCCGCCTGCTCAAAATTCTCGACTACTACCGCATTTTTAAGTCCCTTGGCGATATCCTTTGAATCAATGCCCGTTTTATTGATTTCACGCGAGCCCATTATGGGGGTAAGCACTACGCGGTCGGCGTGCGATAAAGCTTTAATAAAATCGTCAAGAAGCATTTGGGTGCGGGAAAACGTAAAGGGTTGGAATACCACAGTTACGCGGTTTTTGCCTAATTCTTTTGCGGCTTTTAAGGTTGCCTCTATCTCGGTCGGGTGGTGGGCGTAATCGTCCATAATAGTAAGCTCGTTATTGGAAAAAAGTCTTTCAAACCGACGGCCCGCGCCGCTGAAAGACGAAAGCGCGTCGCAAAAATCGTTAAGCGAAATGCCCATATCGTAGCATACCGAAAATGCCGCAAGGGCGTTATATACGTTATGTTTTCCAAACAGCGAAAGGGTTGCTTCGCCCAGATTTTCGCCCTTATGCCAAACCAAAAAGGACATACCAAAAGCGCCGGTTTTAATATCGGTTGCATAGAAATCGTTGGTTTCGGCTAGGCCGAAGGTGGTGATTTGCGCCGTCTTATCTTTTGCCGCCAAAAGACAGAGTTTATCGTCGCCGTTAATGTAAATTTTTGAAGCCATACCGATAAACTTTGAAAATGCGGCGGTGAGGTTTTCCATGGTTTTGTAATACTCGAGGTGGTCGTTATCAATATTCAGAAGCACCGCTCTATCGGGTGAAAGTTTCAAAAATGTTTCGACATATTCACAACTTTCAACCACCATATTTTCACTTTCGCCAGCTATACCGTTGGCGCCGATAAGCGGCAATCTTCCTCCGATTACCGCGGTCGGGTCGAAGTGATTAATACAAAGTACCTGAGTAATCATAGAGGTTACGGTGGTCTTACCGTGGGTACCGCTTACGCCGATAACATTGCTGAAACGTCTTGTTATTATACCAAGCAAAACACTGCGTTCAAGGGTGGGTATGCCAAGTTGTTTTGCTTCGATTATTTCGGGGTTATCTGACGAAATGGCAGCCGAATAAACAACAAGCTGCGCACCGTGAACATTTGCGGCGCTATGCCCCATATAAACCTTAATACCAAGGGCTATAATGCGCTTTAACGGGTCGCTTTCGTTATTGTCCGACCCGGTGATTACATAACCTTTTGTATGCAAAATTTCGGCAAGCGGACACATTCCGCTGCCGCCTATACCTATCATATGGATATTTTTTACCGAATTCAATATGTCGTCGCCGACCCTGAATTCTTTCATGAAAACGCACCTCTTAACCTGTGTTTATTCTATTATACACTAAATGCTTACAAAAATAAACTGTTTTTTTATCGCTTATCTTACACTTATTTATTATGGTCGTCATATTATGTTAACAAAGCACTTAAAGGAGTATTCTTATGCAAAATATACTTGTTATGGGCGGCGATAAACGTCAGATACTTTTAACCCGAAGACTAAATGAACTCGGGTACAACGCCGTGTATTACGATAAGGAGCAACCCGGTATTGCTTTTGATACGCTTATACTGCCATATCCCGCTGCAAAAGACGGTGTAACGCTAAACGCGCCGCTTTCAAAAGAAAATATTTTGCTGAACGACATATATAAATATGTAAGACCGGGCGGCAAGATTTTGGGCGGCAATTTGCCAAAAGATTTTTGCAATAACCCAAACTTTATATTTACAGACTATGCAAAAGACGAAATATTGCTTTATAAAAACGCCGTTTTAACCGCCCAGGCGGCTTTGTGTTTAATTATGAATGAAACTCAAAAACCTCTTAGCAACAGTAAAATTACGGTTGTGGGTCTTGGCAGAATAGGAGGACTTCTGTCAGAGTACCTTCTGCCGCTTGGAGCGGATGTCACCGTAGTAACAGGTAATAGTAAAAAACTCGCTTACTGTAAAGCCAAAGGTATTAGGGCTGTCAACACAAAAAACATCGGCGGTATTTTAGGCGAAAGCGACGTTATTGTCAACACCTCGCCAAACTCCTTATTTTGCGGCGGCGTTTTAACGCAAATTAAAAAAGACGCCGTCTATTTTGAACTTGCCTCTGCGCCTTACGGTATTGATTTTGCGGCGGCGGAAAAGTGCGGCATTAAAACCGTAAAGGGCTTTGGCTTGCCCGGCAGATACTTCAGTATAAGTGCTTGTGAATGTATTTTAGAAAGCATACTTAAGCATTTAGGAGAATAACTATGAATTCCATAAAACTGGGCTACGCCTTATGCGGGTCGTTTTGTACCGTTTCGCAGTCGGTAGACGCCTTAAAAAAAATAAATGAAAAAAACTACGACATAACCCCAATAGTATCGCAAGCCGTAGCCACAACCGATACGCGTTTTGGGAATGCCGCCGATATAATTGAAAATATAGAAAATATCTGTGGTAAAAAGGTTATTTCAACCATTAAGGACGCCGAGCCCATAGGCCCCAAAAAACTGCTTGACGTTTTGGTTGTAGCGCCCTGCACAGGCAATACTTTGGGCAAAATCGCACTTGGTATAACCGACACCCCCGTAACCATGGCGGTAAAGGCGCACCTTAGAAATAACCGACCGGTTGTTTTGTGTATCGCCACGAATGATGCGCTGTCTGGTTCGGCTAAAAATATAGGGGCGCTTCTTAACACAAAAAACATTTATTTTGTGCCGTTTTATCAAGATAACTGTATAACCAAGGAAAGTTCGCTTATAGGAGATTTTGAGCTTATAAACGACACCGTAACCGCCGCGCTGAAGGGCAAGCAGCTGCAACCCTTACTTATTTTTAAGTAAAATATAACGACAATACGTATATTTTTGTAATATTTTTGTAAAAATCTATTAAATTTTCAAAAAAACTGTTGCAAAATCAAAACGGTTGTGATAAAATCAAAAGGCTAATGTAGACCTGTTCTTTGGTGCAGGCTCGTTAGTAAAATACACACATAAGCATATTACAAGAGCCGGTTGCTTTTGATAACCGCCAAAAAGATGCTTATGGAGGAAAAAACCGGAGGAAAAAATTATGTCAGTAGTATCCATGAAACAACTTCTTGAAGCAGGTGTGCATTTCGGCCACCAGACAAGACGCTGGAACCCCAAAATGGCCGAGTATATTTTTACCGAAAGAAACGGAATTTATATTATCGACCTGCAAAAAACCGTTAAAAAGCTGAACGACGCTTATATGTATGTTCGCGACATCGCGGCAGACGGCGGCAACATTTTGTTTGTGGGAACCAAAAAACAGGCGCAAGAAGCCATCAAGGAAGAAGCCGAGCGTTGCTCGATGCCCTATGTTAACGCCAGATGGCTTGGCGGTATGCTCACCAACTTCCGCACAATTCGTTTGCGCATAAACCGTCTTGCTCAGCTTCGCAAAATGGAAGAGGACGGTACCTTTGATCTGCTTCCTAAAAAAGAGGTAATTAAACTTAACCTCGAAATCGAAAAACTCGAAAAATTCCTTGGC
>CADBUL010000035.1 GCA_902797875.1 Oscillospiraceae bacterium
CATAGTGGTCGCCGAAATAATTAAACAAGCCAAAGAACTTGCAGCCACCAAGGCGCTTGTTTGGCCGCTTTTTTACACCGGCGTATTTTATTTGCTGTTTGTGGGTTTTTTAACGATAGTCCTCGGGCGCATCGAAAAGAAACTCAACTATTTCCAGTAAGGAGGGCGGCCTTGTGACAGCGTTACAGGTAAACGGAATAAAAAAACGGTTTGGCAAAACCGAAGTATTAAAGGGTATAGATTTTTCGCTCAATCGCGGAGAGGTACTTTCTATAATCGGTTCTTCGGGAAGCGGTAAGACGACTCTTTTACGCTGTTTGAACTTTTTGGAAATTGCCGACGAGGGAACCATTGCCGTAAACGGCGAGATTATTTTCGACGCCGCCGGAGTAAAAAGACTAAAAGACGCCGAAATACAAAAAAACCGTCTGCACTTCGGTCTTGTTTTTCAGTCATTTAACCTTTTTCCGCAGTATACCGTACTTAAAAACATCACCCTCGCGCCAACCCTCCTTAAGCAGGGCGACCCTAAAGAAATTGAAGATAAGGCGCGCGCATTGGTAAAAAGGGTAGGGCTGTCAGATAAAATAGATAACTATCCCTGCGAGCTTTCGGGCGGTCAGCAACAGCGCGTCGCCATCGCGCGGGCGCTTGCCATGGAACCCGATATTTTGTGTTTCGACGAGCCCACTTCGGCGCTTGACCCGGAACTTACCGGCGAAGTGCTAAAGGTAATAAGGGGGCTTAAAACCGGCAATAGCACCATGATAGTGGTAACCCACGAAATGGAATTTGCCCGCAGCGTTTCAGACAAAATTTTGTTTATGGCGGACGGAGTCATAGAAGAATTCGGCACCCCCGACGAGGTATTTTGTAACCCTAAATCCGAAAAGACCAAAAACTTCTTAAGCACATCCCTTGAAAAATTCTAAAACAAAAAACATAGGCTTCGGCAAATTTGCCGAAGCCTTTTTATAATAAATATCAGTGTTCTATCCAGCCCGAGGCTCTCTCAACGGCGCGTTTCCAGCGGTTGTATTCGGTTTCGCACTCAGAAGTTTCGCGCTGTGGAGTAAAGACCTTTTCACAGCGCCAAATACGGGAGAGCTCATCGGTGTTTTTCCACAGTCCGCAGCTTAGACCCGCAAGCGCCGCCGCTCCAAAGGCGGTGGTTTCTACAATTTCGGGGCGGTCAACCTCTATCCTAAGGCAGTCGGCCTGTATCTGCATAAGTATATCCGAAACACTTGCACCGCCGTCTACACGCAGTCGAGTAATATCGCGTCCGGCGTCCTTTCGCATGGCGTTCATAAGGTCGGTCACCTGAAAAGCTATGCAGTCAAGAACAGCCCTTGCAATGTGCGCCTTGTTTGTGCCGCGCGTTATTCCGAGTATTGCGCCTCTGGCGTACATATCCCAATAAGGCGCGCCAAGACCCGTAAACGCGGGAACAAGTACCACTCCGCCGCTATCCGGTACTTTGGCGGCAAGCGGGTTTATATCCGGCGCGGATGAAATCATTTTTAACTCATCTCTCAGCCATTGAATTGTGCTTCCGCCGTTAAATACGCTGCCTTCCAGCACATAAGCTGTTTTGCCGCCGATTTGCCAGCCGACCGATGTTACAAGCCCCGAGCGGCTTATAATCGGTTTATCGCCAATGTTCATAAGCGTAAAACAACCCGTACCGTAGGTGTTTTTTGCGTCTCCCGGCGCAAAACATGCCTGACCAAACAGGGCAGACTGTTGGTCGCCCGCGGCGCCGCAAACGGGAACCCCTGCAAGTTTTTCAAGTCCCGGTATGCCGTCCTTTACGGTTCCGTAAACTTCACTGTTTGATACCACACGCGGCAGCAGGTTTTGAGGTATTTTTAATATTTCGCACAGTTCTTTGTCAAAACACAGCTTGTGTATATCAAATATCATGGTACGGCAGGCGTTTGATACGTCGGTAACGTGCGCCCCGGTTAATTTCCATATAAGCCAGGTTTCAACCGTACCAAACAGCAGTTCACCCTTTTCGGCATGCGCTCTTGCACCCGGAACATGGTCAAGGATCCACCGTATTTTGGTGGCGGAAAAATAGGCGTCTATTAAAAGCCCCGTAGATTGCTTTATCCTATCGGTAAGCCCTGCTTTTTTTAGTTCTTCGCAAAGGTCCGCGGTACGGCGGCATTGCCAAACTATGGCGTTGTATATGGGTTCACCGGTAGTTTTGTCCCATATAATAGTGGTTTCACGCTGATTGGTAACGCCTATACCAAGTATTTCACCCGGCTTAAAACCTTCGACTGCTTTCTGCGCGCACTCGCGCACGGTCTCCCAAATCTTCAAGGGATCGTGCTCGACCCAACCGGGCTGCGGATATATTTGCTCAAATGCCTTTTGCGCATTTGCCGCAATTTTTCCATCCTTATCAAAAACTATCGCTCGGGAGCTGGTCGTACCCTGGTCAAAAGCTAAAACATAACCGCCCATAGGTTCTCCTCTTTTCAAATGATAAAAAATATGTTATAATGCTAATAGATTGTTTTTCTTTTATCATTATAACATAAAAAAGGATAGTTTGCTATGGCTAAATTGACAGAATTTTCTTTTCTCTCATCCGATGCAAAAACCAATCTTCACGCAATGCAGTGGCTGCCCGACGGCGAGGTAAAAGCGGTGGTACAGATAGTCCACGGCGTAGCCGAGCATATCGCCCGTTACGACGGTTTTGCCCGCTTTTTGTGCGATAACGGTTTTGCCGTATACGGTCACGACCATCTCGGGCACGGTAAGTCGGTAACGGCGAACGGCACACCGGTGTATTTTGGCGACGGCAACACATGGGAAACCGTAACTGACGATATTAATCTTCTGCAAACAATAATTAAAGAGCATTTTCCCGGCGTTCCGATTTTTATAATGGGGCACTCTATGGGCTCTTTTCTGACACGCAGTTTTCTTATACGCTACCCGGGACAGGTCCGCGGAGCCGTCATCATGGGAACAGGCTGGCAACCCGGCTATATGCTTGCGGGCGGGCTTGCAATATCTTCATTGTTCTCTCATTTCAAAACGCCCTACGCCACAAGCGATTTTGTTACAAAGCTGGCTTTTGGCGCCTATAACAAAGCATTTGCCCCGGCTCGCACTCCCGTTGATTGGCTCAGCGCCGACCGGGATAACGTCGACCGCTATATAGCCGATCCTCTTTCGGGTAATGATACAACCGTAGGTCTTTTTAACCAAATGCTTAAAGGCATACGTTTTAATCAACGTAAAGCCAATCTTGACAAAATGGATAAAAACACCCCCGTCCTTTTTATTTCGGGCGAGGACGACCCTGTGGGGAATATGATGAAAGGTGTAGCGGCTTCCAAAACCGCATTTGACAGGGTGGGCGTAAAGGATGTAACGCTTATTTCTTATCCGGGTCTTCGCCACGAAATCCTTAACGAATCGTCTGAAAATATGAAGGTCTACGCCGATTTGCTTGCATGGTTTAATAAATATTGTTAGCAAAATTTATACCACACCTTATCCTGCAAAACATAAAAATTCCCGTTCACTGAACGGGAATTTTTATTGTCTATCACCAAATGAGTGTATCTTGCTGCAGTTCGCCAGGGTCGGCTTTGTGAACGACAACAATGCTTTTCTCGACAGCAGCATATGCATCGGCTGCATTGCTGTAAAGAATAATGGCTTTACACAAATTCTTAATACGCTGGTTTGCAGCGGCATTGTTTATCATGTTCTTCGCGTAGCAAAGCGCATTGTAAGACGCTTCCATTGTGCTTAAATCCGAATTATTTGTAACACTGATTATAAGCTCTTTAGAAAGCTCGCCAGCGCCGATATTTATTATCTGAATATAGTCCTTATTGTTATTGCTTTTAGAAATAACTATATTAGAACTATCGACCGCAACGCCGCCTATAGTTGCAGATACGGTATAGTTGCTTATATCTTGACCATCCGCGAGCGTATAGTAGAATCTTATGGCAGATTTAGCCTCAACAATAAACGAAGAAGCATTAATTGTAAATCCGGTTGCCGCACCGTTTTTATACATATTTGGTATGGCGTCTACCTTTTCTTGTGTTACCGTACTAATATCAAGACTGTAAGATTCACCTGGGTCTTTATAATCGGTTTTATCAAAATGACTGGTTGCATAACCGCCGTAAGTTATGCAAGCTTTACATAATTGCGCTATTTCTTTCGACCCGATTTGATCATCATTTTCAAAAGTGTCAACATACTGTTTTAACATATCCATAGCGGTAAGTTCCATAATCCCGCCATCGCGGAAATCTTCAACAAGTGTTTTATTACCACCACTAGTATCGTAAAGCATAATCGCAATTTTGCTGTTCATTTGGTCGGCTCTTACAGTAATGGGGTTTTGAGGGCAGTAATAATTTATAAATGAACCTGTACCAGAGTATCCGCGATTATTACTGTCCATAACGGCTATCGGTTGAGCACCGTCTATAAGATTTCCATCTTCATCAAACGCGTCAACACCGTAAATTTCAAGTGCGGCTTGGGTAATACCGTAGGCGTCTAAATAAGCGTCAATATCGTCAAAATAAAGGTTAAATCCTATTTCACCGTCAAGGGTAAGTCCGCCATATTCCATAGGAAGACCGCCTGATTTGCTCAAACGATCTAATTTAGCAGCATTTTTAATATTTGTTTCCGTATCGACAATAGCAAAATCAGCAGTAAGCGAACATCTTTTAGTACCGTTTATACAACTATTGCAAGGGCATCTATAGTAGGTTAATGAACCATCTGTAGAATATGTGGGCATTACGCCGTGAATAACCATAGCACCCTCTAAACAATGATATTTATGTATTATTTTCGGTTCACTTATTTTGTTGCCGTTAACATCAAACAACTGTTCACAATTTTTACATTTATAATAAGCCTCATATCCGTCGGTGGTACATGTGGGCGCAAGTTTTGCGTGATAATCCGCCGAATCTGTGCCGGTGTCATACATGTGACCGGACGCGGGGATTATTACTTGCGCAACTATTACAGCACCACAAGCCAAACAATGAGAACCCTCACTAATGCCACTCTTAGTGCATGTGGCATCGATTCCCTTATCTATTACTATAGTATGTCCAGTCGCTGGGATAACACGAGTTTCTGTTGCGCTTTCCTCGCCACAATTTTTAGTGCAGGTTCTGGTTTCAACGCTATCGGTCGAGCAGGATGCAGGGGTAGTAGTTGTCCAATCACAAAAAGTGTGGCCAGTTGCGGTGATGTAATTATCGTTATAACTATTTCCACAACGGATGCAAGTGAATGCGGTGTAACCATGTGTTGTGCATTTTGGCGATACCACCATTGATTTATAATTATGTCCAAGCGCACTGCCATAGTCTGTTATGGTATTGGTCGCACTACATCGTTCGCATTTTGCTGTCTTAGTGCCGTCGTTAGTGCAGGTCGAATTGTTATTGCTTATATAATTTAGAAAACTATGACCGTACGGATTTGATTCGTTGGTTAAATAGATAGTACTGCAAATATCACATATATTTTTGATATATCCTTTTGTTGTGCAGGTTGGATGAATTTCATCGATGATATGTGTGACACAGTGACTACAAAACACTGTTCCTTTTGAAATATCATTCCTTAACAATCGAATACAATTTTCTATGTATTTGTCAAAGGAAATCAAGCCATTATCAATGCTATCCTTTACGTCCATAAGTAGAGAAAGTCGGTCATCGTGGTTTTCAATTGCAATACAGGAATCAACATAGTTTTCTAAAGCTCCTCGTCTAGCTTCAAACAAGAATTTATAATTAGCCAACAATTCTGCAGAATTTGAAATACCATTTAGTTTATTTGAAAGAATATTACTTAGCTTTGTTCTATACGATGCTGTAATGCTTGAATAAAAGTCATATGCAACAATAGCTCCATATATCTCATCTATTTTTGGACCGTGATAAACATAATCATACAGTACAGTTGCTGAAAATTTTACTATTGCCATAGTTACGTTGATATTTGTGCCTAAAAACTTACCCATAGACCATTTGCCAAATTTGCTTAAATCTTTTGTTATTTTCTTTACGCATTGCGATGCAAAGTATTTTCCCAAGATATATTGTGTAGGATCTTTTTGCCTATCATTTATAAGTTTTGTAAGCCCTTCATAAAGAGTAGAATCTTTTGTAACTAGACCGCGTATTTTATACATAAGATTAAGTTCAATCTCATATAATTGACATGAATATACAACTAAATCTGCACCGTCAACAATCATACCTGTTGTATCAAAAAATGTGCTTAATCCGTATATGCTCAAATTATTATACACATCATCAGTTATGCTTTTTATAGTATTATAAGAAAGAACCGAACTTGATTTGGAAATCTCATTTATAAGTGTTGCTTTTGATACGTCTTCAAAAGAATCATATACAAATTTAAAGTCTTTATATCCCTGTTTTGTTTCTTTCCACACTTGCTCTATGATTGCAGAACCGCGGTCACTATTTGCTACTGTTTGCATAAAGGATATAGTGTTTTTTTCGAGCCATTCATCTTGTGTGGACTGGCCAATACCAATTTGCGCTGCAAGATTTTTAATAATAATAGAAGTTCCATTAACAAATGATTCTGCAAAGGCAAGTAGATGATTATCCACGTCATTATACTCTTGAATAGCATCATTGCAAAGGGCTTGAGAATTGGAATAAAAAGCACTAAATATATAGTTATCCAGGTATTCTGGGCAATTGTTTGCCAAGTAAACGTAGAGGTTATCTATTTGTTCGGATGATGGAGTGATACTAACAAAATTAATGCCATTGTCTTTAGCATATGTTTGAGCATATGCCCCATTTTCGCCATATATACATAATCCATCATATCCACTATATGCATACCAACCGTCACATGGATCTAAGCGGCAAAAAGCATAAAGACCTATAGTTGATACACTATTTGGAATAGTAATATCTGATAATGATAAACAATTATTAAATGCATATTGGCCTATTGCGGTACAACCATCTTTAATAATTACCTCTTCCATCAAATCGCAATAATGGAAAGCACCAAATGAAATATTTTTCAAACTTCCTGGCACAACTAATCTGGTTATATCGCTACCATCAAAAGCATATTCTCCAATTACTTGCAGACTTTCTGGAAAAACTATTTCCCCAAAATTGCCGCTAAAGCAGTGAAATGCACGGTTTTTTATTGTTGTTAAGGTGCTAGGCAATGAAACACTTTTAATTCCATTATTATCATAGAAGCACCATTCGCCAACAGTAGTAATTCCCTCCCCAATTATTAAGTGTTCAATTTCATTATGATAAGGCCACCAAGGTGTAGTAGTATAATAACCACTGCCATTCGCTGTGCTAAAGTTTGGATTGTAAATCCTGTTATAGTTCTTTATCACACCGCTACCGGCTATAAGCAGGGTTTTAGTATTAGAGTTATATGACCATGTTGCATTGGAACCACAATTCCCATTAGATTCTGTGGCTGAAACAGAAAAACTTGATGTTGAAAACAGTGCAGTTTGCAGTACTGTTATTGTTAGCAACACCGCAATTATTCTTTTAATCATTTTTTTCATTTAAACTCTCCTAAGAATAAAAAAGTGTGCGCAACCGAAGTTACACACACCGAAAAACGCACAACTCCGATTGCTGCGACACAACTTTGAACAGTCCCAAGGGAAAGCCAAAATGGAGAATGCGTTTTTACCAAAATGATAAAAACACTTTCCCTACGGACTGTAATGTTAAGTTGTGTCGCAAGAACAGTATAGCATATCACTAGATAAATAGCAATAAAAATATCGGGCTAAAAAGCCCGATATTTGAATACAAACAAGAGCACAGGGGACGGTTCTGCGTGTTGACGATTAAGTAACAGAGCCTACCTGTAGGGTTCTTACTTTGAAACGAAACCGATTTTTATTATCTAAACAGCCGCTATTAGAACACATAGAACCGTCCCTTGTGTTACGGTTTTAAGACCGGGCGAAATATACTCTCAAAAAACGGTTTACCGATTCAAATAGACCGTCTTGTTTTTTACCATCAGACCAAAGGCAAGACCTACAATATATTCAATAAATACGTGACGGCTCACAGATATGATTCTGCGAGCCGTTTTTATAGCATTAAACCCGTATTTAATTCGGAAAATATCGGTAGGCGCCGTTATTGCACGGGATTATGGATTTTCAAGAACCGAATGAAGAAAAAGGAGCAGGAAAACCTGCTCCGGTACATGGTTTTATAAAATAATTAGGCAGAAACAACAAATTTAAGCAACCTTCAAAAACTTGTCTTTAGTTTTTATTATCGGCAAGTTTGAATGTCATCTTAACGGGGTTGTGGTCGGAATACTTAAACTGTGTATCTATAACCTCGGTATTTACAAGCGAAACGTTCGGGGTGATAAGAAAACCGTCAATGGTTATAACATACTGTTTGTCATTATAGGGCCCGTCGGCATTTCGACAGGTCGGAACCGGATTATTCTTATCAACGGCGGCAACAAGCGATGCGTTGTGTTTTTCAAAGGTTTGCGCCGGAATCGGTTTTGCCCAGGTATAGTTTTCACCGCTGATACCAAAATACTTTGAACTGTCACCCAGAAGATCTTTATTGAAGTCGCCGCCTGCGATACAGTAATTGCCTTTTTGGTATTCACCGTCTATGTCTTTAAGAATCATTTCAAGTTGGTCGGCGGCAATGGTTCCGTCGGAAGTATATGCCGAAAGATGGAAGTTATAAAGCACAAGCTCTTTGCCGTCTTCGGTCGCCACGCGCGATTTGGAATAGCATCGGTCAAGGTCGAGCAACTTCATAAATCCCGTTTCAACCGGAAGCTCAACGCGTTTGGCGGAGTTTATCGCAAAATCAGAGAAGGTCATTATGCCGCTCTTTGAGGCACCGTGCGGCTTAAGTATCGGATAGAAAAGGTAAGGGGAATCATAGTTTTGCGCAAAAACCGAAGACATCTTCTCAAAGGTGAAGTACTCGCGCTCGTCGACGCCGTAGGTGCGGGTGGAATTAAAATCTACTTCCTGCAAAAAATAAAGGTTTGCCTTTTGATTTACAAGCAGGTTGTTTATGTTTTTCAGGTTGGCGTCAAGCCGTTCTTTCGACCAGGCGCGCGATTGTGTACCGCCGTCCATAAAGAAGCCGTAGTCGTCCTCGTATGCGCCAAACCCGATGTTATAGGTTACGATATTATACTCGGTGCCAATTTTTGCAGCACCTGCCCCGCCGCTTTTCGGGGTTATATCCGAATCTCCGAGCCGATGGTAGGCAATGAACACATAAGCAACGTAACTGCCAACAACTATAACCAAAACCAGTAACGCAATAAGAACAATTTTCAGAACCTTTTTTAATATGGACATTTAGTTTCCTCCTTTTGTTTTAAGTTTTGCTATTTTGATTTTATCACCTAATATACCAAAAATCAATAACAATTCAAAGCCTATACCATAGTCAAACACTCCGCCGGTGCAGAGAAACGTATACCATAAAACACAATAATTCTATACATTTACCGGCGAATCGCAAGATTTTTGAAAAATCTTGCGGTATCGTTTAATTTTAAGGTTAAAGATGTTGATTAAATTTGGTTTTCAATATATAATGATGTATGTATTATAACAACAGGCG
>CADBUL010000036.1 GCA_902797875.1 Oscillospiraceae bacterium
ACTGAGCTACAGAGGCGTGTGTGGCGACCTGGATGGGAATCGAACCCACGACCTCTAGCGTGACAGGCTAGCGTTCTAACCAGCTGAACTACCAGGCCAAATTGGTGGGAGTTACAGGGCTCGAACCTGTGACCCTCTGCTTGTAAGGCAGATGCTCTCCCAGCTGAGCTAAACTCCCATTACCGCCTGAAGTAACCATCGGCGACAAAAAACATATTACCATACATTTTTTTAATTGTCAACCTTTTTTTATAAAAATATTGACAATGATGGTTTTTTTCGGTATTATCATAATTGTAAGGTAAATATTAAATTATATATTCCTAAATAAATTGTAAAGGTTTTGATCGATTTTTATGGACGACCCTGCGCTTAAACTCCTACTTTTGCTGGCTTTAATTTTGCTGAACGCCTTTTTTGCAATGAGTGAAATCGCCGTTATTTCATTAAACGAGCAAAAGGTCAAAAAACTTGCCGAATGCGGCAATAAAAAAGCGATCAAGTTACAAAAACTGCTTGACGATATGTCGGGCTTTTTATCTACAATTCAAATCGGTGTTACACTTGCCGGCTTTTTGGCTTCCGCTTTGGCGGCGTCTAACTTTGCAGAGCCTTTGGCAGGTCTTGTAGCGCCGGTTTTCGGTTTATCTCAGCCAAACGGTACCCTGCTTTCGGTTTCGACCGTGATTGTAACCGTAATAATATCTTTCTTTTCGCTGGTGCTTGGCGAACTTGTGCCCAAAAGCATAGCCATTAAAAAAAGCGAAAAAGTGGCGTTTGGCTCGGTAGGTTTGCTTTTGTTTTTTAAGAGCGTTATGAAGCCTTTTGTTAAGGTGCTTACGTTTTCTACCAACCTTATAGTACGGCTGTTTGGCATAGACCCTAAGCAGGGGGATGACGAGGTTACCGAAGAGGAAATTCGTCTTATGGTAGATGCCGGCGAAGAATCGGGCGCCATTGAAGAAAGCCAGAAAGAAATGATAAACAATATTTTCGAGTTTGACGACGCCCCCGTATCGGACGTTATGACCGTGCGCGCCGATATGGTGGTACTCGAAAAGCAGGACAGCATTGACGAAGCCGTAAAACTTGCCACCAAAGAGGGTTTTTCGCGTATACCCGTATACGAGGACGAGCTTGACAACATCGTGGGAATTTTGTATATAAAAGACCTGCTGCCATATATCGGCAAGCCAATACCCGAAAGCAAAAAACTAAGCCGAATTATGCGTGAGGCGGTCTTTGTGCCCGAAAGTAAAAAGTGCGCCGATCTGTTTGAAGAAATGACCGAAAACCACAACCACATGGTTATTGTTTCCGACGAATACGGAAGCGTTACCGGTCTTGTTACCATAGAAGACTTGCTTGAGACCATCGTGGGCAATATTCAGGACGAGTACGATACCGAAGAGGAGGAAACCGTTAAACGCTCCGACGGTACGGTCGAAATCGATGGTTCTGCCGATATTGAAGAACTGTCGCAAGAACTGCATATCGACTTTCCGCAGGGCGAATACGATACCATCGGCGGTTTTATAATGTCGGAGCTCGGGCGCATACCCAACAAGGACGAAAAACCCGAAATTCAGTTTGGCGGCTATCTGTTCACCGTTACCGAAATCGACGATAGGAGAATAGAACACGTCGTAGCCAAAAAACTGCCGTGAGTTAAAGAAAAAACGCCGTCAAAAACGGCGTTTTATTTTTTTAGTAAAAGCGGTACTAAAACCTTAAATCAATATCCATTTTTGCTTTGCTAAGTATGGCGGAAACATCGGCGCCGACCGTATCGAGATTTTCGGCGGCGATATAGTGGGCGCGGTTAATACCAAGCATGTTTTTAGAAAGGTCGCTGATGTAACCGTAGCCGTAATCTTTGTTGATAATACACCCTCCCGCGGTGGTTACATAGTATAAATCGCGCCCTTTGCAGTCGCCCACAGCGCCGCCGGTACCGTAGTGAAAGGTTATACCGTTTACGCAGATGTTTTCGATGTATTCTTTCAGAATGCTCGGAAACGACATATCCCAGTAGGGTGCGGCTATAACTATTATATCGGCGGCGGCAAACTGTTTAGACAGGTCAAAAAGCGGGTCGTCGAAATCGCCGTTTTGCAGGGCGATATCGCGGCGGTTTACGGTATCGCCGTCTACGGGCGAAAGGTTTAAGCGGTATAAATTAAGGGTTGTAATATTACCGTCAAACTTGCCCAAAAGATATTTTGCCAGCACCCTCGTGCGCGAGTTTTCACGCGCGCAGGCGTCGATAAATAAAATATTGTCCATTTTGTTTCTCCCTTTTGCAAGCCTAAAAAACGTCCGCGGTTAGTATTCCCGCGGACGCTTATTTTTAGTCTTATCTTTTTGAAAGAACTTCTTTTTCATATTTTTCGATTTGGTCGAAAAACGCGTTCTTTACGCCGCAGCGCTCGCAGTATTTTTCCCAAATATCGCCAAAGGGCAGGGTTTTAATCTCTTCCTGCATAGCCATAAGTTTAGAAAACTCGGCGTTGTCCTGCAATTTTTTAAGGGCGTCGTTAGGGGTGCAAAGTGCAGAAAGTAATGCCTTTTGCCAGCTGCGGAAGCCCACAACCCACGCCGCTATACGGTTGATGCTCGCGTCAAAATAGTCAAGCGCCATATAAACACGGTCAAGGGCGTCGCAACGAACGATTTCTTTTGCCATCTCTTTGGTTTCGTCGTCGAAAAGGAGAACGTGGTCGCTGTCCCAGCGAACGCCGCGGGTAATATGCAGGGCGATTTCGGGGTAGTAGCACAAAAGCGCGGGGATTTTGTCCGATACAACCTCAGTGGGGTGATAGTGACCGTTGTCCATAAGAGGCAGACAACCGTCATGGGTGGCGGCAAACGAAAGCGTAAACTCGGCGCTGCCTACGGTGTAACTCTCAACCCCTATGCCAAACACCTTGGATTCAACGCAGGGTTTAACAAGATTTTTATCGAAAGGCTCGGCTAAAATTGCCTCGATAGACTCTTTATAGCGCATACGAGGTGCATACCGGTCGGCGGGGATGTCCTTCAAGCCGTCGCCGGTCCATATGTTCATAACGCAAGGGTATCCGGTTTCTTTGGCAAAGTACTCGGAAATGCGAATACAGGCCTTGCCGTGCTCTATCCAGAACTTTCTTACGTTTTCATCGGGCGAAGAAAGGGTAAGTCCGTTTTTAACCATCGGGTGCGAGAAAAAGGTGGGGTTGAAGTCAAGACCCATCTTGCGCTCTTTTGCAAAATCAACCCATTTCTTAAAATGACGGGGCTCTAACTTGTCGCGGTCGACAAAACCGTCTTCGCCGAAAATGGCGTAGCAGGCGTGAACGTTGATTTTTTTAGCGCCCGGGCAAAGGCTTATAACCTTGTCCATATCTTCAAAAAGTTGTTGCGGTGTGGTGGCTTTACCGGGATAGTTACCGGTGGTTTGAATGCCGCCCGTAAGGGGACCGTCGTGGTCAAACCCGATAACGTCGTCGCCCTGCCAGCAGTGAAGAGATACCGGTACGGTTTTAAGTTTTTCGATAGCGGCGTCGGTGTCGACGCCGTATTTTGCATAAATTTCTTTTGCGGATTGATATCTTGTCATAGCAGATTACACTCCTTTGAATATCTTTTTTTTATTATATCACAGACTTTATTTCAAGTCTATAATTATTTGATTAGCCGCGGTCCTCGAAGATAGCGTCTTCTTCGCTGCGCTCTTCTTCGATCAGACCAAGCTCCCGACGTTTTTCTATATCAAGGTCGGGATTCTCTTCATAATACGGGTCGATAATATGTTTTTTTATGGTGGGAAACGCCACCTTACATACCAAAAACGCCTTAAAGCCGGGGGCGAATACAAACAGTATTAAAAGGTAGGCAATTACGGTTATCTGTTCGGGAAAACGTATTAAAATCCACAGCGCGGCGGGAAGTGTGTAGATAACACACATAACGATTTCGACCAGCAGGTTTTTCCACAAATTTATAAAAAAGAAGTGGAACGAGTTTTTATAAAGGGTGGTAAACTTAAGGTCGAAGGTTATCATAAGCAGCCAAAAATAGTACTTCATACCGCTGAATACTACGAATATAAAAAGCACCAGACCAAGGCCGATAATACTGTAAATATCGTCGGTATGAAGTACGCTTTTAAAGTTGTAGTAAATGTCAAAATATAAAAGCCCCGTAATAAGCGCGTTGATGATACCTAGCGGCAGGGCTTGTTTCCAGTTCTTTTTTATGTAATCGAAAAAGTCGCTTGTTACAAAGCAGGGACGCTGTAATGACAGCGACCTTGTAACGCCGTACATACCCACGTTGCCAAGCCCCGACGGAATAATTAAAACCACAAAGGGTATCCATAAAAGCCCCGCCGTAAGCAGTTTGGAAAAATGGCGAAAATACTCCTCAAAAAAGGCAAAGAAGGGCTTTTTGCGCGGCTCGTCCTTTTTAACGCCTTTGCCCTCTTTGGTCATATCCCAGACCTTTAAAAACTTAGCCATTTATTTGTCCTCTTCCTTTTTATATACTATCCGTTTTTTAATATCGACGTGTTTTTCCCCTAAACGGTAGGCTATAACCGATGTAGCCACAACCGGCACAAGGGTAATACACAGCGCCAAAACCTCTAAAAGCGAATTATCGGTTAAGCGGTTTTCGGGCAAAAGCCAGTCGATAAGATAATAATAGTGATAGTTAAAAATTCGGTAAAACTTAAAATAAGAATTGCCCGAGTTTGCGATTTTGCAAACCGCAAGCGCCACCCACGATAAAATATAGGGCGACGTACCTATTACCGCGATATACCACACCCGGTTTTTATTGTAGGGGGTATGGTTTAGTTCGTATTTTGTGGCGTCGCTGTCGCCCATTTTCCAAAAGGGGGTGTAAAACCCTGCGATTATAAGACAAACCGCCGCCGCACCCGTAAACAGGTTAATGGCGTTTTTGTAGTTTTGCGAAAGCGTACCCGAAAGCGCCTTTTTATAGTAGCCGTCCGCGTCCTTGTATTTTTCAAGGTTTGTATCTTCGCCGTCTTTGTAATAATGGGTGTAAATTTCGGTCTGTTTGCCGTTTTCGTTTTTATAAACAGTGTAGCCGTCGCTTGGCTTTGTAACCGAAACAAGTATGGTAATAAGCGAAAAGTTTATAATAAATACCATAACCGACAGCACGACCGATTTAATAAAAACCGTAAATATCGCCTTAATGATTTTTGACATCTTCTTTCACGTTTCCTTTATTTTATGGTAAATTCTGCAAGTATTCCGCCGCCCTCCAGGCGTTGCGGGTAACCTTGGTCGTTAAAGTATAAGACGTAGCCGTCGCCTTCGTACACGGGACAGCCCCCCACGTAACGAATATAATCGCCGTTTTGGCATTTTTGCAAAATCCGTGCAAAAACTTTTGCAAACGAGGTTATTTTAGGGTTGTCGGCTACCGGTAAAACCAAACCGTTATAAGATAAGGTCTCCTCGCCGTCGTTATAGGTATAGCACAACCCCGAAAGACCGTTTTGGTCGACCAAGGTCGCGCACAAGGTTCCGTTTTTATTCAGGGTAATTTCGGCGGTGTAGGGCGCGCCGTCGATTTCGGCGTTTGCCTCAAGCGTAAATTCGGGCTGCACGGCAACCTTGCCGCCGCCGCAACCGCACACAATAACCGCCGTAATAAAAACTAAGGTTAAGCGTTTAATAAAAATCACCTTTTACAATTTTCTAAACGCCTTATAAGTACACTCAATCAGTTGATTTATACCGAAATAACCGTAGGTGCGCGCGGCAATTTTACCTGCAAGCGAGTGTATATAAACCCCCGCCTTTGCCGCCTGTAAGGTATCCATACCGCGGCAAAGCAGTCCCGTAATTATACCGCACAGCACGTCGCCGCTGCCCGCTACCGAAAGATTTTTTTCGGGGTGTTTGTCAACAAAGAGTTCGCCGTTTTTGGCGACTATGGTATTTGGTCCCTTTAACACAAGCACGCAACCGTATTTTTCGCTGAAGCGCCTTGCGACGCCCTCACGGTCGAGCTCGATTTCGCTCGCGGCGATACCGCAAAGCTTTGCCATCTCACCCGTGTGCGGGGTTATAACCGTATTATCTTTTAGGCGTTCTAAAATATCTATATGCCGGGAAAGTGCGGTTATGCCGTCGGCGTCGATTACGGTCGGGGTTTTATTGTCAAGCAAAAACAGACAGTCGTCGTCCCTGCATCCGCAGCCTACCGCAAAGGCGTCGGCTTTTTTATTAAGGTCCTCTTTTTCACAAAAAACCGCCTGCGGGCAAAGCACCGAAAGGGCGGGGTAGGTTTCGGGTTTATACTGTATTTTAACAAGTCCCGCGCCTGCCGCATAGCACGAAAGAGCGCAAAACGCCGCCGCGCCGGTCATTTTGCCCGACCCGGCCGCAAGAGCGCAAACTCCGCGCGAATACTTGTTTGCGTTTTTATTTATCTTGGGTATTTTCGGTTTTGTAATGGCATTTTTCATATACTGCTAACACCCGCTGTAAGTTTTTGTTTAATGGCGTCAATCATTTTTTGGTTGGGGGCAAAAACTATCATAACCCTGCCCTTGCTTTGATGATTGACCAAAAGCGAGAGCGCTCCGGGGTCGTCCTTCTGACAGCAGTAAAGCACGCGGTTGACGTTATCGGGTATTTTTTGGTCGGGGTTGTATTTTGTCAGTGAAGACGCACTCTTCAAATCGGCGGTAATAAGACGGTTTCTTCGGTTTCGGGCGACAATTTTATCAATATCAAGTTCGCCCGCAGTTATAATGTATTCGTATTCTACAAAAAAGTTTTGGCACACCCTGTATGCCAGCCATACAACGCCGGCAACAAGCAGTATCGCCACCGCCAAAAGAGGTTTAATCACAAAAAAGCTCACAATTAAAAGCGCAGTGCATAAAAGCACCGCCGCAACCCAAACAAGGGTTATGGCAACAAGCTGCTTTGCCTTTACGGGTATGGTTACTATCTGCTCAAAAAACAGGGTTTTATCAAAAATGTTATCGCTGTATTTATCCATAGTTAACCTCTAAATATCGTTGTATTTTTCTGCCGCATGGCGGTTTAGAATAAGTATACAATGAAGCAAAAAGCAGTATATAAACGCCGTATAAGACGTTACCGCTATTATAGACGCAACCATTGCCGGCAGGGTATTTTTAAGCATTAAATTACACAAAACGTAAATTGCCACAAAAACAAGTATAAGAATATCCACCGTCTTGGTGGTGCCCCAAAAATTAAGAATATTGCCGCCCGATAGGGTGCGCAAAACGAAAATAAGCGCAACGCCCACAATCAAAAATACCCAAAAGGCGCCGCTTAATATCATTTTTACAAGGTCGTTGCCGCTTTGCAAAATAATGCCGTACAAATTTTCCGCCAAAAGGGTCAGGCACGAAAGGGTACAGCATACAAGCGAAATCACCGAAAACAGTCTTATTTTGTCCATAAAAACACCCCGAAATCTTTAATTAAAATACTTTTTGTCGAGCGTCCTGAACTGTATGGCAAGCGCAATGTGGTTAAGGTCAATTATTTCGGCGCCGTCAAGGTCGGCGGCGGTGCGCGCCACCTTTAAGATACGGTCGTACGCCCTTGCCGACATCCCCATACTGTCAAACGCCTTATGAAGCATCTGTTCGGCGCCGGGGGTTACCCGGCAGTACTTTTTAACAAGCGCGGCGGTAAGGTCGCCGTTGCAGTTGATTTTTTCGTCCTTGTAGCGTTCAAGCTGAATTTTTCTGGCGCGGTTCACTTCGGCTTTTATCTGCGCCGAGGTGCGCTCCCTGCCGTCCCCGGTCATTTCTTTGTAGTTTATGGGCGGTACCTCTACGTGTATATCAAGACGGTCAAGCATGGGTCCGCTTATTTTGGAAAGATATTTTGCCACCGCCGCCTCGCTGCAATGGCAGGGCTTACTCGGGTGGCCGTAAAAACCGCAGGGGCAGGGATTCATTGCGGCAATAAGGGTAAAATTGCAGGGGTATTTTACGGTAGCCGCCACGCGGGATATTACCACTTCGCCGTCTTCAATGGGCGCACGGAGCGCCTCCATAGCCGTACGCGAAAATTCGGGAAACTCGTCCAAAAACAGCACGCCGCCGTGTGCCAGCGATATTTCACCCGGGCGCGGATTGGTGCCGCCGCCCGTAAGACCCGCAACCGATATGGTGTGGTGGGGACTGCGAAACGGACGCCGTGAAAGCAGCGGCGAGTTTTTGGGCAGCGTTCCGGCTACCGAGTGTATTTTGGTGGTTTCTATAGACTCTTCAAGGGTCATGTCGGGTAAAATCGTCGGAAAGCGTTTTGCCAGCATGCTTTTGCCGCTTCCGGGAGGCCCTATCATAAGCAGATTGTGCGAACCCGCCGCAGCTATTTCAAGCGCCTTTTTGGGCAGCGCAAGGCCTTTAACCTCGGCAAAATCCACCGGGTATTCGAAATCCTTTTCAAGAGGTAAGCGGTGGGGAATAACCTCCATTTTCATTTCGCCCTTAAGGTGCGAAACGCACTCGTAAACCGTCCTTACGCCATATACCTCAATGCCGTCAACAACCGCCGCTTCGGTGGCGTTGTCGAAGGGTACAAAAAGCCGCTTTATGCCGCTTTCTTTGGCGTGAAGCGCCATGGCGAGCACACCGTTAACCGGTACCACCCTGCCGTCGAGCGACACCTCGCCAACAAAGGCGCAGTCGTCAAATCCGCCCTCGAATATCTTGGCGCAGCGCAGTATCGCGAGAAGGATGGGCAAATCGTACAGCGAACCCTCTTTTTTAAGGTCTGCAGGAGCCAAATTGACCGTAATGCGCGAAGAGGGAAAGGCATAACCGCTGTTTTTGGCGGCGGCGCGCACGCGGTTTTTGGACTCTTTTACGGCGGTGTCGGGTACGCCGACGATATCAAAGGCGAACATCCCGCCCGAAACGTCGGCTTCAACCGTAACCGTGTAAGGGGAAATACCGAAAAGCCCTATGCTGTAAAACTTAGAAACCATAAATTAATCCTTAAAGCTTTTTGGTGTCGATCTCTTCTTTAAGCAGCGCCGTAAAGCTATCAAGGCTCATAGCGCCAAGGTCGCCGTTTTCTCCGCGGCGCCGTACCGATACGGTATTATCGGTCTGTTCTTTTTCACCCACGATAACCATGTACGGAATTTTTTCAAGTTGCGCCTCGCGAATCTTAAAGCCGATTTTTTCGGGACGGTGGTCGCACTCAACGCGAATACCAAGCGCAAACAGTTTATCGTAAACCTTTTTGGCGTAGTCGCCGTATTTGTCCGAAACCGGCAAAATTCTAACCTGCTCGGGCGCAAGCCACAGCGGGAAAGCGCCGGCGTATTTTTCGATAAGAAGCGCCAGGGTGCGCTCGTAACAACCGATGGAGGTGCGGTGAATAATGTAGGGGTTTTTCTTTTGTCCGTCGCGGTCGACATACTCCATACCGAATTTTTCCGCCAACATCTGGTCGATTTGAATTGTAATAAGGGTGTCTTCTTTGCCGAAAACGTTTTTAATCTGAATATCCAGCTTGGGCCCGTAAAACGCCGCTTCGCCCACGCCGATTTTATAGGTGATACCAAGGTCGTCAAGAATCTTTTTCATAATTCCCTGGGCTTCGTCCCACTGCTCGGGTGTGCCTATATACTTCTCACGGTCGTCGGGGTCCCACTGCGAGAAGCGGTAGGAAACGTCCTCGTAAAGACCGAGTGTTTTAAGCATATAAATCGCAAGTTCAAGGCAGTTTTGGAACTCTTGTTCAAGTTGTTCGGGAAGGCACATAAGATGCCCTTCCGAAATGGTGAACTGGCGAACGCGAATAAGTCCGTGCATCTCGCCCGACGCCTCGTTTCTAAACAGGGTTGAGGTTTCGTTGTACCTTAGCGGCAGGTCGCGGTAACTTCTTGCGCGGTTAAGATACGCCTGATACTGGAAGGGGCAGGTCATGGGGCGAAGCGCAAAGCACTCGTTTTCATAGTCATCCGGGTCGCCAAGCACAAACATACCGTCGCGGTAGTGGTCCCAGTGTCCCGAAAGTTTATACAGTTCGCGTTTTGCCATATAAGGGGTTTTGGTTAAAAGCCAGCCGCGTTTTTGCTCTTCGTCTTCAACAAAGCGCTGTAAAAGTTGAATAACGCGCGCGCCTTTCGGAAGAAGTATGGGAAGCCCCTGACCGATAATATCGGTGGTGGTAAAGTATTCGAGTTCGCGGCCGAGTTTATTGTGGTCGCGTTTTTTGGCCTCCTCCTGCCTTACCAAAAACTCTTCAAGGTCGCCCGCTTTCCAAAACGCCGTCCCGTAAATACGGGTAAGCATTTTATTGTTCGAGTCGCCTCTCCAGTAGGCGCCGGTGGCGCTGGTTAATTTGAACGCCTTAACAGCCCCGGTCGAAAGCAGGTGAGGACCTGCGCAAAGGTCGCAAAACTCCCCTTGGGTGTAGGTGGTAATGCGACTGCCGTCTTCTATTGCCTTTACAAGTTCAACCTTGTAATCTTCGCCCTTTTCTTCAAAATATTTTATCGCCTGATCTTTCGAAAGCTCTTTTCGCTCAATAGCAAGGTCTTCCTTAATAATGTTTTTCATTTCAGCCGATAATTTTTCAAGCACTTCGGGGGTAACCGAAATATCGGTGTCAATATCGTAATAAAAGCCGTCGGCAGTAGAGGGGCCTATTGCCAGCTTGGTGGCGGGGTACAACCTCTTAATCGCCTGCGCGAGAACGTGCGAGGCGGTGTGGCGCAAGACCGAGAGCGACTCCTCGTTTTGTTTGGTGATGATTTCAAGATTGCAGTCGGCGGTTATTTTCTCGCGAAGGTCGGTTTGTTTGCCGTCAATTACCGCAAGACACGCCACGCGGGCAAGGCCCTCGCTAAGGTCTTTGGCAACCTCGATGGCGGAAATGCCGCTTTGGTACTCTTTACTGCTTCCGTCTTTTAATGTGATTTTTACCATAAAATATTCCTCCTGACAGCCGACTCATACAACAAGCCGACCGAATATACATAGTAATTATACTACTTTTTTTATTAAAAGACAATATATATTTAATATAAAACGCGTTTTATTTCACCTATACGGGTATTTACTTTGCAATTCGGGTATGATATAATATGTTTACAAAATTTAAGGAGGAAAAGCAATATGGAATTTATACCCGTAGTAATTATTATACTTGCCGCGTGGCTGTTTTTCAGCTGTGTGCGCATTGTACCGCAGGCGACCGAATACGTTATCGAGTTTTTAGGTAAATACAAAACCACCTGGTCGGCAGGTTTTCACCTTAAAATACCGATACTCGAGCGTATCGCCAAAAAGATTACCCTTAAAGAGATAGTACTCGACTCACCGCCCCAACCGGTTATTACCAAAGATAACGTTACCATGCAAATAGACACGGTTGTATACTACCGCATTTTTGACGCAAAACTTTACACCTACGGCGTTGTAAACCCGGTAAACGCCCTCGAAAACCTTACCGCCACCACCTTACGTAATATCGTTGGCGAGATGGAACTTGACGGCACCCTTACCTCGCGCGACGTTATCAACGGCAAAATGACCGCCATACTCGACGAGGCGACCGACAAATGGGGTATGAAGGTAACCCGTGTTGAACTTAAAAACATTATTCCGCCGCTCGAAATCCAAAACGCGATGGAAAAACAGATGAAAGCCGAACGCGACCGCCGCGAAACCCTGCTTCAAGCCGAAGGCCACAAGGCGGCTGCCATCACAAGAGCCGAAGGCGACAAGCAGGCGGCAATACTTAAAGCCGAAGGCGAACGCGACGCCAAAATAGCCCGCGCACAAGGTGAAGCGCGCGCCATTGAACTTGCCAAAGAGGCCGAAGCCAACGGACTTCGCGCGCTTAAAGCCGCCGCGGCAGACGCCGCCGTGCTTGAACTTAAACGCTACGAGGCGCTTATAAAATTAAGCGACGGCAAAGCGGCTAAAATTGTAGTACCTACCGACGTGGTAAACGCGGCGGCAAAAAATGTGATGTTTTCTGAATTTACCGGTCTTGGCGATTCTACCAAAAGCGCCCCCGAAGCCCCCGCGCCCGTCGAAGAAGAGGACCCCTGCTGCGACGATAAAGAGATTAAAAAATAACTGAAAAAATAACTAAAAAAATTACCGCCCCCCATTTTTGGGAGGCGGTTTTTTGATGTAATTATTGTTCTGGCTGATACCACTTTTGCTTAAAGACCAGCAGTCGGTTTACGGTGTAATTAAATACCGAAGAAACCGTAACAACGATAATCTGCGAAACGGTGGAAGGATCTTTAAGGTGTTTGAAGGCAACATATACCAAAAGCGCCATAAGTCCCTCTTCAAGCAAAAGTGAAACTATTTTGAACAGTATAAATTTGGACGATTCGCCCGCAACTTTTTTTGCACCGTGGCAATCGCTTTTGAAAACATATTTGCGGCAGGTGTAATAAGAAAACCCCGTAAATATTATCCAGGCAATCGCGTTTGCCGTAACGTCTTCAATGTGAAACCCGTAGCGGAAAACCGCAAAAGATATAAGTTTTATTGCGACGGAGGCAAGACCGAATAAAAAATAACGCAGGGTAAGTTTGTTGAATATTTGACCGCACGCGCTCTTAAAAAAGCAGGCGGCTTTTTGATTTTTTTTCGACAAACTATCACCTCGTTTTCAAAACTATGTTATATGGTAAATAAATATTAACACAGTCGACAAAATATTTCAATAGGTATTTTTTAGCACCGCCAAAACGGTCGGTGCGTACTGGTGCGGGGTATGGGATACAAAAAATGGCGAAGTCAATTCATGGAGCGCCAGCGAGAAATCACGACGGCATAGCCGTCAAATCATAAATGATTTGCGCCGCATGGCGCATGAATTGAACCTTCGTTTCGTGAATTGCCTTGCGGCATGAATTGACCTGCGGTCATGAATTGCCCCTTCGGGGCATGATAAAAATGGCGAAGCCAAATCATGGAGCGACAGCGAGAAATCATGGCGTAGCCAATTCACGACGGCGTAGCCGTCAATTCATCAATTAAATTATCGGCATAACCCGAAATGAATTGCGCCGTGCGGCGCATGAATTGCCTTGCGGCATGAATTGACCTGCGGTCATGAATTGCCCCTTCGGGGCATAGTGATACCGCCCCTGCGGGGTACACAGAATAAAAAACATACACACCGAAAAATCTTGCAAAAATAACCGTAAAGATGTATCATATTAAAAAAGATGTAAAGGATAGGTAAAATGGTACTGTTTGTTTGCACCGGAAATACCTGCCGTAGTCCCATGGCTGCGGCTATTTATAAGGCAGAAGGCTTTGGCGAGTCTGACAGCGCAGGTTTTATGGCGTGCGGTGAAAAGGCGACCGAAAACGCCATTTTGTGCATGAAGGAAAAGGGTATAGATTTATCTTCCCACATATCGAAACCGCTTACGCGCGAACTTTTAGAAGGGGCGCAAAAGGTTTGCGTTATGACGTCGCAGCATAAAAACGCTCTGGAAAAAGCCGGGTATAAAGGTGAAATAGCGGTACTCGACTGCCCCGACCCGTTCGGCGGCGATCTTGAATGCTACCGCAAAACCAGAGATTACCTATACGATGTTATTCGCCGCAAAAGTAAGGAGGGCGTTCTTTGATAAAAGAGTATTTTGGCGGCAGCGATATTGCCGAGCAAATATATAAAATCGAAAACGCCTGCTTTACCCGTCCCTGGGAAAAGGACGTAATAAAAAACAGCGATAAAACCTGCTTTCTGGTCTATTATCAAGACGGCGAGGCGGTGGGTTATGTTTCAATAAACATAGTCTTAGGCGAAGGCTTTATAAACAATATTGCGGTTTTGCCCGACTTTCGCCGCCGTAAAATCGCCCGTAAACTTATGGGCAAACTTATTGAACTTTATTTGCCGCGTTGCGAGTACATAACGCTTGAGGTCAGAAAAAGCAACGCCGCCGCAATAAAACTTTATAAAGATTATAATTTCAAACAAACGGGAGTTCGCAAAAATTTCTATCGCGACCCGCAGGAGGACGCGCTTATTTATACCCTTTATAAGGCGCAAAAAATACTTGCAATCGAAAGCAGCTGCGATGAAACCGCCGCCGCGGTAACGCAAGGTCGCGAGGTACTTTCAAACGTGGTTGCCACCCAAATTGACGAGCACCGTCTTTACGGCGGAGTAGTCCCCGAAATAGCCTCCCGTCGGCACCTCGAGGCGATATCGGGCGTGGTTGAACAGGCTTTATCGGACGCCAACTGCACCGTAGACGATATCGACGCGGTTGCGGTTACCAACCGTCCGGGGCTTATCGGCGCGCTGCTTGTGGGGGTAAACTTTGCCAAAGGGCTTGCCCTGCAAAGGGGTTTACCGCTTATACCCGTGCACCATTTGCGCGGACATATCGCCGCAAACTATATAACAAATCAAGACCTTACTCCGCCCTTTTTGTGCCTTATGATTTCGGGCGGAAACACCGTTTTGTGTAAGGTGAACGACTACGACGATTTCGAGATTTTGGGCGCCACGCGCGACGACGCGGCGGGCGAGTGCTTCGATAAATGCGCCAGGGCCATGGGGCTTAATTACCCCGGCGGCGTCGAGCTTGATAAAATCGCTACCGTAAGCGACAACAAAAAATATCCGCTTCCCACCCCGTCACTTTCGGGCAACCATCTCGATTTTTCCTTTTCGGGGCTTAAAACAGCGGTTATAAACCTTATTCACAACGCACAGCAAAAGGGCGAAGAGGTCGACATCCCCGTGCTTGCCGCTACACTGCGCGAAAAGGTTACCGATATTTTAATTGAAAAGACTATTGCCGCCGCCACACAAACGGGGCTTAAAAAAATAGTCCTTGCGGGCGGCGTTTCAGCTAACAGCGAAATACGGCGGCGCTTCAAAGAACTCGAAAATCAGGGGTTTGCGGTCTATTTGCCAAAGCCTGAATATTGCGGCGATAACGCCGCTATGATAGGGGTTGCCGCCTTTTACGAAAAGGCGCGGGGGGACGCTTCGCTTAATGCGTACGCCACCGCCCCGCTAAACGATTAACCATAAAACAAAACCGCTTGGAACCGTATGACTCCAAGCGGTTTTGTTATTATATCTTTTGTTTTAATTGCCGAGCGAATCGGTAACGTCGACCGTCTTTTTATCGTTGTAGCACTCAAACACGCTGTCAACCGATTTGGGCGCGTGTTTTGCCGTAACAAGACTTATAACCGGTACTAAAATCAGTCCCCCTACCATGGCAAATACGCCCGAATAAAGCGAGTTTTTGAATACGAAAGAAAGCACGGCGCTGTTTGACACGTCGAGCGCTTTAAGCGAGATAAACAGCTGTAATATTTCAAGACCCACACCGAAAATGAAGGATGAAATAACGCCTGCTTTGGTGGTCTTTTTCCAGTATAAACCGTACAGAAACGGCGCCAGAAACGCCCCTGCAAGCGCACCCCACGAAACGCCCATCATTTGAGCTATAAAGAGGTTTTTACCCTTAGCCTGGTAAATTGCGATTATTGCCGATATTATAATGAACACCACAATAAACAGTCTCATAATAAGCATTTTTGATTTCTCGGAAAGTCCCTTTTTGCGAAGCGGCGCAATAAAGTCAAGCGTTATGGTCGAACCGCTTGTAAGTACCAGCGAAGAAAGGGTCGACATCGAAGCCGAAAGCACCAGAACAATTACAATGCCTATTATTACTGGTGAAAGTTTAGACAGCATTTCGGGTATAATGGCGTCAAAGCCTTCGGCTTTAACGTCGATATTATAAAGTCTGCCAAAGCCGCCGAGAAAGTAGCAGCCGCCTGCGACTATGATGGCGAACAGCGTCGATATAACGGTGCCTTTTTTAATGGAATCTTCGTTTTTAATGGCATAGAATTTGCCGACCATCTGGGGAAGTCCCCAGGTGCCAAGCGAGGTTAAAAGCACCACAAACAAAAGCGAAACCGGGTCGGGGCCAAAGAAGGAAGCGTACTCCCATCCGCCGTTTTGACCGGTCGCGAGCGTTTTGGTGGCTTCCATAAGGCCGCCGTTTGAGTTAAGTACCGACACGATTACGGCAACAATACCCGCAAGCATTATCATACCTTGAATAAAGTCGTTCATGGCGGTTGCCATGTAGCCGCCTATAAGTACATAAATGCCGGTAAGCACCGCCATAACTATTACGCAAACCGCGTAATCTACGCCGTTAAACGCCATCGAAAACAGTCTTGAAAGACCGTTGTAAAGCGAAGCGGTGTACGGAATAAGAAATACAAAGGTTATGACCGAAGCGGCAACCTTAAGACCTTTCGATTCAAACCTTACGCCGAAGAACTCGGGCATGGTTTTGCTGTCGAGGTGCTTGGTCATAATTCTTGTGCGGCGACCGAGTATGCTCCAGGCAAGTAGCGAGCCGATAAAGGCGTTGCCGAGACCGATCCAGGTCGAAGCAAGTCCGAAATTCCAGCCGAACTGTCCGGCGTAGCCTACAAAAATAACCGCCGAAAAATACGAGGTGCCGAAAGCAAAGGCGCTAAGCCAGGGTCCTACCGAGCGCGAGCCCAGTACAAAGCCGTCTACATCGGCGGCGTGTTTTCTCGATTTTACGCCGATTATTATCATCAACGTGAAAAAGCAGACGATAAGACACGACGTAATAATCATGGTCGTAATTGTTTCGTTCATAAAATCACCTCATATTTTATTTCTAAAAAAATTTGTTATAGTATACAATAAAAGGGTAGGTATGTCAAGAAAACCGCTCCGGCGACGCGAATATTCGTTTAGGTGCAAAAAAATTGTGAACCGCAGGGCGCATTTTTTGTCGAAAACCACTATTAAGGAAAATATATATAAAAAATATCAAAATTACTATTTACATACGGCGAAAAGTTTGTTAAAATAGTAAACGGCAATTTTTGGGACCTTGCGCGACTATGGTTTTGCGCACGGTTTTAACAAATAGGTTTATTAAACTTTCAGGAGGTTTTTAAATTGGCAAGAAAAACTAAAACAATGGACGGCAACTCGGCGGCGGCTCACGTTAGCTATGCTTTTACCGACGTCGCCGCAATCTATCCCATTACCCCTTCGAGTAACATGGCCGAAGTTACCGACCAAATGGCTACTCAGGGCGTAAAAAACCTGTTCGGTCAAACCGTTAAGGTTACCGAAATGCAATCAGAAGCAGGTGCGGCGGGCGCCGTTCACGGCTCGCTTACCGCCGGTGCGTTAACCACCACCTATACCGCTTCACAGGGTTTACTTTTAATGATACCCAACCTTTATAAAATCGCGGGCGAACTGCTTCCCGGCGTAATTAACGTATCCGCGCGCGCGGTTGCCGGCCACGCTCTTTCGATTTTCGGCGAGCACAGCGATATTTACGCCTGCCGTCAAACCGGTGTGGCGATGCTCTGCTCCAACGACCCTCAAGAGGTTATGGACCTTGGCGCGGTAGCGCACCTTGCCGCCATTAAAGGCCGCATACCTTTTATTCATTTCTTCGACGGTTTCCGCACCTCGCACGAAATTCAAAAAATCGAGGTTTGGGACTATAAAGACCTTGACGAAATGCTCGATAAGAAGGCGGTTGAAGATTTCCGCCGCCGTTCGCTTAACCCCGAACACCCCGAACAGCGCGGTACCGCCCAAAACCCCGACATTTTCTTCCAGGTAAAGGAAGCTTCCAACAAATACTACGATGCGCTTCCCGACGTTGTTGAAGAGTATATGAACAAGGTTAACGCCAAGCTTGGCACCAACTACGGTTTGTTCAACTACTACGGCGCACCCGACGCACAGCACATTATTGTAGCTATGGGTTCGGTTGCAGGACCTTGCGAAGAAACGGTAGATTACCTTAACGCCAACGGCGAAAAGGTTGGGCTTATTAAGGTTCACCTTTACCGTCCGTTCTCGATTAAACACTTCCTTAGCGCTATCCCCGCAAGCGCAAAAACCATAACGGTTCTTGAACGCACCAAAGAACCCGGCGCTATCGGCGACCCGATGTATCTTGACGTTATCGCCGCCCTTAAAGGCAGCAAATTTGAAACCGTTCCCGTTTTCGGCGGCAGATACGGTCTGGGCTCGAAAGACACCACCCCCGCACAGATTATCGCTTCCTTCCGTAACGCTCAAAGCGCTACACCGAAACTTCACTTTACGGTTGGTATTACCGACGACGTTACCGGTCTTTCGCTTCCGCTTAACGAAAATCCCGACACTACCCCCGCAGGCACCACCAGTTGTAAATTCTGGGGTCTTGGCTCGGACGGTACGGTCGGCGCCAATAAAAACTCCATTAAAATTATCGGCGATAATACCGATATGTTCGCGCAGGGCTATTTCGATTACGACTCGAAAAAATCGGGCGGTATCACCGTAAGCCACCTGCGTTTCGGCAAGAGCAAAATCAGCTCTACCTACCTTGTAAGCAAGGCCGACTTTGTTGCCTGCCACAACCCTTCTTATGTAGATAAGTACGATATAGTAGAAGACATTAAACCGGGCGGCACATTCCTTCTTAACTGCGCATGGGACGTTGCCGAACTCGACAAACGACTTCCCGCGGCAATGAAAAAATATATCGCTCAAAACGATATTAAATTCTACACCATCGACGCTACCCATATTGCCAAAGAGCTTGGTCTTGGCGGCAGAATCAACACCATTTTACAAGCCGCGTTCTTTGCGCTTTCGGGCATTATCGAACCCGAGCGCGCCGTAACCCTTATGAAAGAAGCCGCCAAAAAATCTTACGGCAAAAAGGGTGAAAAGGTCGTTCAAATGAACTACGACGCCATCGACCGCGGTATTGACGGCGCTGTTAAGGTAGACGTTCCCGCTTCGTGGGCTAACTGCGAAGGCTCTGCCGAGGTTAAAGAGCTCAGCGGCGGCCGTCCCGAAATCAAATCTTACATCGAAAACGTTCTTACCCCCGTTAACGCGCAAAAGGGTAATTCGCTTCCCGTTTCGGCGTTTGTCGATTATGCCGACGGTACCGTTCCGCTGGGTTCTTCCGCCTACGAAAAACGCGGTATTGCGGTTGACGTTCCGCAGTGGAACTTTGAAAATTGTATTCAATGTAACTTCTGCTCGTACGTATGCCCGCACGCGGTTATCCGTCCCGTAGTTATGACCGAAGAAGAGCTTAAATCGGCTCCCGAAGGCACCAAGGCCATCCCCATGATGGGACTTGAGGGCAAATACTTTGCCATGACCATAACCGTTCTTGACTGTACGGGTTGCGGCAGCTGTGCCAACGTATGCCCCGGCAAGAAGGGCGAAAAGGCGCTTACCATGAAGCCGCTTGACAGCCAGCTTTCACAACAGGGGGTTTACGCTTACGGCCAGTCGCTTGAAACTAAACCCGAAGTATTTGAAAAATTCAAAGAGAACACCGTAAAAGGTAGCCAGTTCAAACAGCCGTTACTTGAGTTCTCGGGCGCTTGCGCAGGCTGCGGCGAAACTCCTTATGCAAAACTTGCAACCCAACTTTTCGGCGACAAGATGTATATCGCCAACGCCACCGGTTGTTCGTCCATCTGGGGTGGCTCGGCTCCTTCTACACCTTATACGGTAGATAAGAACGGCCACGGTCCCGCATGGCATAACTCTTTGTTTGAAGATAACGCCGAGTTTGGTTACGGCATGTTCCTTGCCAACAAGGCTATCAGAAACCGCCTTAAAGACGCGGCTGAAAAGGTTATTGAACTCTCGTCCGACGCCACCCTTAAAGCGGCGGCTCAAAAATGGATTGACACCATGGCCGACCGTGTAGAAAACGACGGCGCCACTACCGAGTTTATTGCCGCGTTAAAAGCCAACAACGAAGCCGGCGACGTTAAGGACGCCGTTAAAGAACTGCTTACCGACAGCGACTTCCTCGCCAAAAAATCTCAATGGATTCTCGGCGGCGACGGTTGGGCTTACGATATCGGTTTCGGCGGTCTTGACCACGTAATCGCCAGCGGCGAAGACGTTAACATTCTGGTATTCGATACCGAAGTTTACTCAAATACCGGCGGTCAGTCCTCAAAAGCTACACCTACCGGCGCAATCGCACAGTTTGCCGCCGCCGGTAAAGAGGTTAAGAAGAAAGATCTTGCCGCAATAGCCATGAGCTACGGCTACGTATACGTTGCACAGGTCGCCATGGGCGCCGATTATAATCAGTGCGTTAAGGCGTTCTCAGAGGCCGAAAGCTATCACGGTCCGTCGATTATAATCGCTTATGCTCCTTGTATTAACCACGGTATTAAGGTTGGTATGAGCAAGGCGCAAACCGAAGAGAAAAAGGCGGTTGCCTGCGGTTACTGGAACAACTTCAGATACGACCCCAGACTTCTCGACAGCGAAAAAGGCGCCTTCTCGCTTGACAGCAAAGCGCCTACCGAAGATTATCAGGAATTCATCACCGGCGAGGTTCGTTACGCTTCACTCCAAAAACAGAACCCCGAAAGAGCGGCCGCGCTGTTCAAGGAAGCCGAGGAAAATTCCAAGAAGAAATTTGAACATCTCGAAAAACTTAAAGCCCTTTACAGCAAATAATATCGGGCAATAGTTATAATTTAACGCCCGAACGTAAAAATACGCTCGGGCGTTTTTATCTGAATTAAACACAAAGTAAGGAGGAATATTATATGTATTGTACCTCTTGCGGTATCAAAAACGAGGACGGAGCGGTATTTTGCGCCAACTGCGGCGCCAAGCTTGAGCAATCCGCCACTCCCGCCCCAGTAGCCGAAACACCCACCGCCGCCGACATTTTGGTTGAAAGCCCTGAAGGCACCCGGCAGGGCGATACGGCACAAACCGAGCAACCCGTACCGCCGCCCGCGCCTATCTATATGCCGCCCACCTACAACGCGGTTATAGGCACCGTTAAGCAAATGGGCTCAAGCGGCAAGTTTTTGGCAATAGCTATTCTTTATTCGGCAATTGCCGGGCTTTCGGTATTTTCGTCGCTTATAAGCGGGTTTATAATTCCCACAATTTCAAACTACGGCGAAGAATTGGCAGAGAGTTTTGCGGGCACGTTTTCGTCTTTCCCTTCGGTTACAACGATACTGATTATAATCGGTTTGTGGCTTACTTACGCCGCCTGCAAAAAGCCCGAAAACGCCCTAAAAACCGGCGGGCTTGTTATATTAAAGGTGGCAAGTATTATAGAACTGGTCGGCGCGTGGCTGGCGGCGGTTGCCGGTTGTATAGTGCTTTTGGCGTGCAGCCTTGTGCCCGAGCTTAAAAACATACTCAACGCCGCAAACAGAGAACTTACCCCGATTGGCGCAAGCATAAATGTTAATCAGATTTTGGCGGTTGCAGGCGCGTTTTTTATAGCGGTAATGGCAGTTACGATACTCTTCTGCTTCAAAAAACTGCAAACGGTTAACGCGGTTTTGGATAGCGTCAGAACCGGTATACCATCGCAAAAGGCATCGTCTTTTTACGGAGCTATGCTGTATGTCGGCGGCGCTGTTTTAACCCTTTTTGGCCTTGTTGTAATAGTAGGCGGTTTTGCTGTTTCTTTGATGTTCAAAGATTACGTATCACCCTCAACCTTTGAACTTGTAATGATTGTAATGGCGGCGGCTATGTTCGCTACCGCGGCATATAACTTTATTTTGGGCAGTCTTGTTTTCGAGTTCAGAAGTGAGATGCAAAATATCAAAAATGTAAGCGACACCGCGTTTATACAAGATTAATTTTTGGACATAATACGGTACGCCCCGTTTGGCGGCAATTTTTGACACACCAAAATATAAAAATAACCGGTCAAGGTTTTGACCGGTTATTTTATGTTTTACGGATTACATTTTTTACATGCCGCATAACCTTGATTTATAAGGGCTTGGCGGTCGCCCGAATAGGTCTGCTTGTTTTTATCGGCAATTTGTTTGGCGCTAGAACAGGTGGGGTAGTGGAATTTTTTGGTGTTGGTGTTTAACACGTAGGTTTTAGAGGTGCTGCTTTGCTGTACCGCCGTTGCGGTTTTAGTAGAACTTACGCTTTGCGCGGCGGTTTTAGAGGATACGGCGGTTTTTGACGAGGTTGCCGTCTGCCCAGAGGCGGCGTTTGAGCCGTCGGCATAGTTAATATTAACGCCCGGCTGAACGTTATAGCAGTAAACGTAAAAGCAAATTTCTTTGCCGTTATCTTCTACCGATTTACCCTCTATGGTAACGCCGCTTGCAAGCAGGTTGTTGCCCTTGAAAATGGGTGTTACGCGGTAAAGTACGTGGTTGCCGCTTTCTTTAACATAGTCCGCCACCATGTTTTCAAACGGCAGCATACCCTCTATATTAAGGTAGCGAGTGCCGGTAATAAGGTTGCGCTTGTTGGCGTTTTCGCCGCTTAACTGAAAACCTATAAGATGGCAGCGGTTATAAAGGTACTTGCCGTCGACAAAATCGTATTTTGCGGTCTGCCATCCGGTAGGTTTTATCATTCCTATATCTCCGCGTTTTTGGGTGGGCATTAAATCTTTGCCTATGCAGGCAAACGCCGCGCCGCACCGACCAAGACTGTCAAGCGGCGCGTAGCTTTCAAAACTTTTGCTCGAGTTTGTACCGTCAAACAACGGTACCGAATTATTGAGGGTTATATAAGCTTTACCGCTGTATGCGGGTATGTTTGATAGGGTTGTGGCGGCGCTGGCTGCCGCCTTTTTATTTGCCGAAGATACGCTGGTTTTGTTGTAGTTTTGCCCCTCTTCGGGGTTAGAATCGGGGTCTACGGCGGCACCGCCCGATAGATCATCCGCTACTAAGCTTGTGCTGTCCGCGGTTCCAGAAATTTGCGAATTTTCGTTTGAAGTCGGGGTGGTATTACTTGCCGAGCAACCGCATATCGAAAAACATAAAATTAAAGCGATAAGTAGCGATAGTGCTTTTTTCATTATTTTTTCTCCCATATTTCCTTAAAAATCTTATCGTGAGAGTTGCCCACAAATTCGGTCTTTTGTGATAGCTTAAAATTATCGTAAAAACTTTCGGGGAGCGACATATCAAAGGGGTAGGCGCGGTCAAAACGGTAGATAATCACCTTGTTGCAACCTTCAAGGTAGCCACCCGGTATTTCGACCTCGCAAAATACGGCGGGCGACTCTTTAGCTTCCGGCAGAAAATCAAGCGATATATCGTTTGAGAGCGCCACCGCGCCAAAATCTTTTTGTATATCTTCAAATATTTTCGCATCGCGCGAAAGACGTCTGCCGCCAAACGACAGACCGTCGCGTTTATCAAGACAAATTATTATGGCATTATACATAAATTCTCCCATAAAAATAAAATGGCGTAGATTACTACACCATTTTATCATATATATTTTTGCTTTGCAATTTATTTTATTTCGTTTAAGTCATACGGTGTTGTCTGGTAAACGAAATAGTTAAGCCAGTTCGAAAACAGCAAATGCGCGTGCGCGCGCCAGGTAACTATCGGGTCTTTGGTGTCGTCGTCGCCGGGGAAATAGTTCTTTGGTACGGCAATATCAAGCCCCGCTTTTTTATCGCGACGGTACTCGCGGCCGAGCGTTCCCGCGTCGTACTCCGAGTGCCCGGTAATAAAAATCTGTTTACCGTTTTCGGTCATAAGGGCGTACAGCCCCGCTTCTTTTGAGCTTGCCAGAATTTTAAGCTGCGGACAGTTCTTTACGTCCTTGCGGCGGATTTCGGTATAACGCGAGTGGGGAACCGTAAACACGTCGTCAAACCCGCGAAAGAGTATCGAGCTTTTATGCTCTACCTTATGCTCAAACACCCCGAAAAGCTTTTCTTTAAGGGGATATTTTTGTATTCCAAAGTGGTAGTAGAGCCCCGCCTGCGCACCCCAGCAAATATGAAAAGTGCTGTGAACGTGGTGCTTGGACCACTCCATTATATCGCACAGCTCGTCCCAGTAATCAACCTCTTCAAAGGGCAGTTGTTCAACCGGCGCGCCGGTGATTATCATGCCGTCAAAATTGCGGTGTTTGATCTCGTCAAAGGTCTTATAAAAGTTTTTAAGGTGTTCTTTGGAGATATGCTTTGAGGTGTGGGTTTTGGTGCGTATAAGCACCGCCTCTATCTGCAAAGCGGTATTTGAGAGCAGGCGCATAAGCTGGGTTTCGGTGTCGACCTTGGTGGGCATCAGGTTGACTATGGCAATCTGAAGCGGACGAATATCCTGCGTATTCGCGCGAAATTCGTCGATAATAAAAATATTTTCGTCGGTTAGTGTTTTGTAGGCCGGCAAAGCCGTTGGAATTTTAATAGGCATAATTTATACCTCTCTGCTATGAATTCAGATTTGCTCAAGCGCCTGTTTAATGTCCTCAATAAGATCGTCGGCGTTTTCAATACCGCACGAAAAACGCACCAAATCGGGTGAAACGCCCGCGGCGGCAAGCTCCTCGTCGTTCATCTGGCGGTGGGTGGCGCTTGCGGGATGCAAACAGCAGGTGCGCGCGTCGGCAACGTGGGTTTCAATGGCGGCAACCTTAAGGTGTTTCATAAAGGCCTCGGCGGCTTTTCTGCCGCCTTTAACGCCGAAACTTACTACGCCGCACGAGCCGTTTGGCAGGTATTTTTGGGCTAAGTCGTAGTATTTGTCGCCTTTTAGTCCGCAGTAGGTTACCCAGGAGATTTTATCGTTACTTTGCAAAAATTCGGCGACCTTTTGGGCGTTTTCACAATGGCGTTTAATTCTAAGGTGCAGGCTTTCAAGTCCCAAATTAAGCAAGAACGCGTTTTGCGGGGACTGAATAGAGCCGAAATCCCTCATAAGCTGCGCTGTGGCTTTGGTTATAAATGCGCCGCCAAGACCGAACTGTTTGGTATAAACTACACCGTGGTAGCTTTCGTCGGGGGTGGTAAGCCCGGGGAATTTGTCGGCGTATTTGTCCCAGTCAAATTTACCCGAATCTACTATGCAGCCGCCAACGCCCGCGCCGTGCCCGTCTAAATATTTGGTGGTCGAATGGGTTACAATATCCGCGCCCCACTCAAACGGTCGGCAGTTTACGGGGGTGGCAAAGGTGTTGTCGACAATAAGCGGAACGCCATGGTCGTGCGCCGCTTTGGCAAATTTTTCAATATCGAGCACCGTAAGGGCGGGGTTGGCGATGGTCTCGCCGAATACCGCCTTGGTGTTAGGCTTAAACGCGGCGTTAAGCTCCTTTTCGGTGCAGTCGGGAGAAACAAAGGTAAAATCAATGCCCATCTTTTTCATTGTAACCGCAAAAAGATTATAGGTGCCGCCGTATATGGTCGAAGCCGAAATAACGTGGTCGCCGCAATTGGCGATATTGAATACCGCGTAAAAGTTCGCCGCCTGACCCGATGAGGTAAGCATTGCGGCGCTGCCGCCTTCAAGTTCGCATATTTTCGCCGCAACCATATCGTTGGTCGGGTTTTGAAGGCGTGTGTAAAAATATCCCGAGGCCTCAAGGTCAAAAAGTTTGCCCATATCCTCGCTGGTGTCATACTTAAATGTAGTACTTTGAATTATGGGAATTTGACGCGGCTCGCCGTTTTTTGGTGTATAGCCGCCTTGAACACAAGTTGTTTCTATTCTTTTTTTCATATTATCAACCTCTTTTAAAATTAAAAGCGGAAAGCAATCGCTTTCCGCCAAAGTACAAAAAATCTTTAACGAAAGCAAAAATATGCGTGGCACATCATCATACCGCACATCATCATATCTTTATTTTTCAAAGATACCGCGTTCATTTTTGCTCTCCTTTGTTTATTTTTGAAAATTATATCACCGCCAAAACGTTTTGTCAACCATTTTAAAAATGTAAAAATGGCGAAGCCAAATCACGGAGCGCCAGCGAGAAATCATGGCGAAGCCAATTCATGGAGCGCCAGCGAGAAATCACGACGGCATAGCCGTCAAATCATAAATGATTTGCGCCGCATGGCGCATGAATTGGACCTTCGGTTCGTGAATTGCCTTGCGGCATGAATTGACCTGCGGTCATGAATTGCCCCTTCGGGGCATGGGGTGTCGACCGGTGGCCACCATCGCGCGGGACGGGCACAAATCAATATTTTACAATATATGTTAAAATTTTAACAAATATGTCGAAAAATTACTAAAATTCTTAAAAATACCGCTTTTTGGGGGTAGACTTTACAAAATTGCTGTGCTATAATCTTAACTGATATAAACTGCGTATATATACATTTTTAAGGAAGGTGCTATACTAAATGTCACTTAAATCAACCGTTCCTTTCAAAGGGACAAAAGAACAGGAACAGCAGTTAAAGGCCATAATCGAAGCCGAAAAGAATAATAAGGGCTGTCTTATCCCCATAATGCAAAAAGCCCAGAATATCTACGGCTACCTGCCTATCGAGGTACAAAAGATTATTGCCGAAGGTCTTTCGATTTCGCTGCAAGAGGTTTACGGCGTGTCGACCTTCTATTCCTTCTTCTCGCTTTACCCGAAGGGCGAATACCAAATCTCGGTTTGCCTTGGTACCGCCTGCTACGTTAAGGGCTCGGGCGATGTTTTCGAGAAATTACAACAGGTTCTTGGTATTAAAGACGGCGAATGCACAGCCGACGGTAAGTTTTCGATTTCGGCATGCCGCTGCATAGGCGCATGCGGACTTGCTCCCGTTATGACCATAAACGGCGACGTTTACGGCAGACTTACCCCCAATGAGGTAGAGGGCATTCTCGCTAAATATTAAACCGTATTATATATGTAAACGGCGCCAAAATAAATAAGAATTATATACAATGAAAGGGAAGATACAAAAATGAAATCATTGGCTGAGTTACAGGCAATTAAAGACAAAACCAATCAAGAACTCGGTACGGTAGAAAAACGCGTTTTGGTCGGTATGGCTACCTGCGGTATCGCCGCCGGCGCAAGCCCGGTTTACGATGTGCTTGCAAACGGCGTACAAGGCGACCTTGCCAAAACCGTATCGGTTAAGCAAACCGGATGCGTAGGTATCTGTCAGTATGAACCGGTTGTTGAGATTTACGAAGGGGATAAGCGTACCACCTATGTAAAAATGACCGCCGAAAAGGCACAAAAGGTTTTAGAAGATCACATTAAAAACGGTAAGGTAGTATATGAGTATACTATCGGCGCCAATAATTAATCGGAGGTATAAAAAATGACTTGTTCAAACGACAAGATGGTTGCGGGTGCCTCGTTAAACGAAACCGAGTTTTTCAAAAAGCAAACCCGTGTTGCTTTAAGAAACTGCGGTGTTATCGACCCCTGCAACATCAATGAATATATTGCCCGCGACGGTTACGCGGCGCTTGGTAAGGTTCTTACCGAAATGTCTTCCGAAGATGTTATTCAAACCCTTCTCGATTCGGGACTTCGCGGACGCGGCGGCGCAGGCTTCCCCACGGGTCTTAAATGGAAATTCGCCGCTGCCAACGCCGACGATCAAAAATATGTTTGCTGTAACGCCGACGAAGGCGACCCCGGCGCGTTTATGGACCGTTCGGTACTTGAGGGCGACCCCCACGTGGTACTTGAAGCCATGGCAATCGCAGGTTACGCCATCGGCGCAACCCAGGGTTATATATATGTTCGCGCCGAATACCCCGTAGCGGTTGAAAGACTCCAGCTTGCCATTAAACAGGCGCGCGAGTACGGTCTTTTAGGCAAAAACATTTTCGAAAGCGGCTTTGATTTCGATATCGACCTCCGTCTTGGCGCAGGCGCTTTCGTTTGCGGCGAGGAAACCGCACTTATGACCTCTATCGAAGGTAAACGCGGCGAGCCTCATCCCCGTCCTCCGTTCCCGGCAAAATCGGGTCTGTTCAAAAAACCGACCATCTTAAATAACGTAGAAACCTGGGCAAACATCCCCCAAATTATTCTTAATGGCGCCGACTGGTTTGCCGGTATGGGTACCGAAAAATCTAAAGGTACCAAGGTGTTCGCACTTGGCGGTAAAATCAAAAATACCGGTCTTGTCGAAATCCCCATGGGTACGCCTTTACGCGAGGTTGTTGAAGAAATCGGCGGCGGTATCCCCGGCGGCAAAAAGTTCAAAGCGGCGCAAACCGGCGGCCCTTCGGGCGGATGCATCCCCGCACAGCACTTCGACGTTGCCATCGATTACGATAATCTTATCGCCATCGGTTCTATGATGGGTTCGGGCGGACTTATCGTTATGGACGAAGACAACTGTATGGTCGACATCGCTAAGTTCTTCCTTGAATTCACGGTTGACGAGTCTTGCGGTAAATGCACCCCCTGTCGCGTAGGAACCAGAAGACTTTTAGAGATGCTCGACAAAATCACCAAAGGTCAAGGCACCATGCAGGACCTTGAAGAAATGAAAGAGCTTTGCCTTTACATAAAAGCCAATTCGCTTTGCGGACTTGGACAGACCGCACCCAACCCGGTGCTTTCAACCCTTAACTACTTCTACGACGAGTATGTTGCTCACGTAAAAGATAAGCGTTGCCCCGCCGGTGTATGTAAAGACCTTTTAAGCTTTACAATTGATAAAGATAAATGTATCGGATGCGGACTTTGCGCAAGAAACTGCCCCGTAAACTGCATTTCTCAAACCGATTATGTAGCCCCCGGCCACAAGCTTGCCTCTTACGTAATTGATTCAAGCAAATGTATTAAGTGCGGCGCCTGTATGGCTAACTGTAAAGTCGGCGCAATTTCCAAGAAATAGAAAGGAGTGGGAAAAATGGCTGTAAATATTAAAATTAACGGTATGCCCGTTGTAGCAGAAGAAGGCGACACTATTCTCGAAGCCGCAAGAAAAGGCGGTATCGAAATACCCACCCTTTGCTACCTTAAAGGAATTAACGAAATCGGCGCGTGCAGAATGTGCGTTGTCGAAGTAAAAGGCGCAAGAGGTCTTGCCGCCGCCTGCGTTTATCCCGTAAACGAAGGTATGGAGGTATTTACCTCTACCCCAAAAGTACTTGAATATCGCAAAAAGACCCTGCAACTGCTTCTCTCCATTCACGACCGCAAATGTCTTTCGTGCGTAAGAAGCGGCAAATGCGAATTGCAGGCTCTTTGTAAACAGCTCGGCGTTGACGACGAAGGAAAATACGACGGCGTTCGCAATAAGTACGAACTCGACACCTCGGCGGCTCATATGGTAAGAGATAACAATAAGTGTATTTTATGCCGCCGTTGCGTAGGCGCGTGCGAAAATCAGTACGTAAGCGTAATCGGCGCGCAAAACCGCGGCTTTAATACTGCTATCGGCTGCGCGTTTGAAACTGAACTGGGCGGCTCGGGATGTATCTCGTGCGGTCAGTGTATCGTTTCCTGTCCGACCGGCGCTTTGTATGAAAAAGACCAAACTGCTCCCGTTTTTGAGGCTATTGCCGACCCCGAAAAGGTTGCTATCGTTCAAACCGCTCCCTCTATCCGCGCGACGCTGGGCGAGTGCTTCGGCCTGCCGGTAGGTACCAACGTTACCGGTAAAATGGTAGCGGCTTTAAGAAGACTCGGCTTTGATAAGGTATTCGATACCGACTTTTCCGCCGACCTTACCATTATGGAAGAGGCCAACGAGTTTGTCGAGCGCGTTCAAAACGGCGGTAAACTTCCGCTTATTACCTCTTGTTCGCCCGGTTGGATTAAGTTCTGCGAAACCTATCATCCTAACCTTATAAGCAATCTTTCGTCCTGCAAATCGCCGCAACAGATGTTCGGCGCGGTTATAAAAACCTGGTACGCCCAAAAGAACGGCATCGATCCCAAAAATATTTTCTCGGTTTCGATTATGCCCTGTACCGCTAAAAAGTTTGAGGTTAAACGCGACGATCAGGCGGCTGCGGGCGTTCCCGACGTTGACATTTCGCTTACCACCCGTGAGCTTGCCCGTATGATTGAAAAAGCGGGTATCGACTTTAATTCGCTTCCCGATGAAGAGTTCGATAATCCTCTTGGCGAGTCTACCGGCGCGGCGGTTATATTCGGCGTTACCGGCGGTGTTATGGAAGCGGCTCTTCGTACCGCGGTTGAAACCCTCACCGGCGAAGAACTTAAAGAGGTCGATTTTGAAGCGGTTCGCGGCACTCAGCCCATCAAAGAGGCAACCCTGCCTGTTGCGGGTATAGATGTTAAAATCGCGGTTGCTTCGGGCGCAAAGGCGGCTGACGAACTTCTTAAACGCGTTGAAGCCGGCGAACAGTTCCACTTTATCGAAATTATGGGATGCCCCGGCGGCTGCGTAAACGGCGGCGGTCAGCCCTTGCAACCCTCTTCAGTTAGAAGCTTCACCGATCTTAAAGCCCTTAGAGCTAAGGCGCTTTACGACGACGACGCTAAGAAGAAGATCCGCAAGAGCCACGAAAACCCCATGATTAAAGAAATTTACAAAGATTTCTTTGGTAAACCGGGTAGCCATAAGGCTCACGAGATACTTCATACGTCTTATGTTGACCGCTCAAAAGACTACCTTAAATAGGTCGGCATATTTAGCGCAGATCGAAAAATAAAGCATTTTTTAAGGGAAAAGATGGTATCAATTTTGGTTGTGTAAACCATAA
>CADBUL010000037.1 GCA_902797875.1 Oscillospiraceae bacterium
GTATTCAAATTTGTTTACAAAAGATTTTAACGTGATATTAAACGACCCCGAAGTTAAGGTGGTCGCCGAGGTTATGGGCGGCGTAAACCCCGCGTTTGACTTTGTAAAAGCCTGCCTTGAAAAAGGAAAGAGCGTTGTAACCTCAAACAAAGAACTGGTTGCCGCCAAAGGCGCCGAACTTTTGAAGATCGCCAAAGATCATAACGTAAACTTCCTGTTCGAGGCAAGCGTGGGCGGCGGTATACCGGTTCTTCGCCCCATAGCGCAATGCCTTGCGGCTAACGATTTGTACGAAATTTCAGGTATATTAAACGGCACCACAAATTTTATACTTACTAAAATGGAAACCGAAAATATGCCTTTCGATAAAGCCTTAGAGCTTGCCCAACGGTTAGGTTATGCAGAAAAAGATCCGACTGCGGATATTGACGGCCACGACGCCTGCCGTAAAATTTGCATTTTGGCGGCGCTGGCTTTTGGTAAGCACGTATATCCAAACCAGGTAGCAACCGAGGGTATTCGCAATATCACCCTACTTGAAAAAGAGTACGCCGCGCTTTACGGGGGCGCTATAAAGCTTATCGGTCAGGCCAAACTTTTAGAGGGCGGCAAAATAGCTGCGTCGGTCCACCCTACGGTCGTAAGTTACGGCAATCAACTTTCGCACGTTAACGACGTTTTTAACGCCATTATGGTATCGGGCGACGCGGTAGGTGACGTTATGTTTTACGGTCGCGGGGCAGGTAAAATGCCTACGGCGAGCGCCGTCGTAGCCGATATTATTGACTGCGTTAAACACTTGCAAGCACGTAAATACGTTTTCTGGGAAGACGGCAACGATGATTACGTAGTAAACGAGAGGGAAAATATCTCGAAATTTCTTATCTGCCTTAAAAACCGTCAAGGCTTAAAAGAAGAGGTTGAAAACAAATTCGATGGAGTGCGGTTTATAGAACGCGAAGACGCAAACGACGAATTGTGCTTTGCCACCGAAAAGGCTTTCGAGGGTGAAATAGAAGACAAACTCAAATTGCTGAATGCCACCATAATTTTTAAATTGCATATATTGGATTAGCCGGTACAAGGTACCGTTTTGTTACAGAAAGGGGAAACTTATGGCACTGATAGTAAAAAAGTTCGGCGGAACCAGTGTAAAAGACGCCGAGAGAATAAAGCACGTAGCCAAAATAATTACCGACGACTACAAAAAAGGTAACGACGTTGTGGTTATCGTGTCGGCCCAGGGCGATACGACCGACGACCTTATAGATAAAGCCGCGGAACTCTCGCAGGATCCGTCTGCAAGGGAAATGGATATGCTGCTTTCGGCAGGCGAGCAGATTTCCTGTTCACTGCTTGCAATCGCTATTTCGCAAATGGGCTACAACGCCGTTTCGCTTCTCGGGTGGCAGGCAGGCTTTAAGACCGATTCAAATTACGGATCCGCACGTATAAAAAAGCTTGAAGCCGAAAGGGTAAAAGCCGAGCTTTCAAAAAACAATATAGTTGTTATAGCTGGTTTTCAAGGAATTAACAAATATGACGATATTACAACCCTTGGCAGAGGCGGTTCGGACACCAGCGCGGTAGCGGTAGCGGCGGTGTTAAAGGCCGATTTGTGTCAGATATATACCGACGTTGACGGTGTATATACCGCCGATCCGCGCAAGGTAAAAAATGCTAAAAAAATTAAAGAAATTGCTTACAGCGAAATGCTTGAACTTGCCACGCTGGGCGCACAGGTTCTAAATAACCGCTCGGTTGAAATGGCGTCTAAATACGGTGTTGAACTTGAGGTTCTTTCAAGTATCGAAGATAAACCGGGCACAATAGTTAAGGAGAAGGTTAATATGGAAAAAATTCTTGTTCGCGGCGTTGCCTGCGATAAAAATGTTGCGCGTTTTTCAATAATCGGTTTGCAGGATACACCCGGTATCGCTTTTAAGGTGTTTAACGAACTTGCAAAACAAAAGGTTAATGTAGATATTATTTTACAGTCGGTTGGTCGTGACGGCACCAAAGACATTTCGTTTACGGTTCCAAAAGACCAGGAAAAGACCGCCCGAAAAGCCATTGAAGAGCTTAAGGGTCATTTGCAGTTTAAGACCTTTGAAACCGACGACAGCGTCGCAAAGCTTTCTATTGTCGGCGCGGGTATGGAAACACATCACGGCGTAGCCGCCAAGATGTTCGAGGCGCTTTATGACGCCAACATAAATATCCAAATGATATCCACAAGCGAAATAAGGGTTTCGGTTTTAATAGCCTTATCTGACACCGACCGAGCCTTTAACGCTGTTCACGACGCGTTTTTTGAAAAATAATATCTTCCCGCACCTTAATCGGTGCGGGATTTATTGTTCTATTAAGACGTTATATCGGTTGATTATTATATAATTACGTGCTATAATAATTATAATTAACCATACGGGAGATGTGCTTTTGTTCGAATACACATTAGATATTGAAAATAACGGTGATATTGCCGCGTTATTCGGTAATTTAGACGGTAACCTTAAAACCCTGGAAAAGGCATTTGGCGTGTCTTTTTCGTCACATAACGGCGTTCTTAAACTTAAAGGCGGAGAAGAGGATGTAAAAAACTGTATAAAGGTTGTAAATTCACTGTTTTCTTTTATAAAAAAGGGAGAAAGTATTACCGATCAAAGTCTGAATTATCTTATATCGATGGTTCTCGACGGTAAGGAAAATGAAGTTTCGGTTTTAACCGAAAGCAAAACGGTTTTTGCAACCGCCGCCGGAAAACCGTTGAAGGCGCGTACGGTCGGTCAGCAAAAATATCTCGACGCCATCACTAAAAACACGCTTACAATCGCGGAAGGCCCAGCCGGCACCGGTAAAACCTACCTTGCGGTCGCAATGGCGGTAAAGGCGTTTAAGAACAAAGACGTTTCGCGCATTATTCTAACCCGTCCCGCTGTAGAAGCAGGCGAAAAATTAGGCTTTTTACCGGGCGATTTGCAACAAAAAATAGACCCGTATCTGCGCCCCTTGTACGATGCTCTTTACGAAATGCTTGGAAGCGAAACCCTTTCAAAATGCCAGGAAAGGGGAGATATCGAGGTAGCCCCCCTTGCCTATATGCGAGGCAGAACACTCGATAACAGTTTTATTATTTTGGATGAAGCGCAAAACACCACGCGTGAGCAAATGAAAATGTTTTTAACAAGGCTTGGCAGCGGAAGTAAAATAGTTGTTACCGGTGATATTACCCAAATAGATTTGCCAAACGGCAAGGCTTCGGGGCTTCGGCAGGTTATGAACATCCTTAAAAATATCGACAATGTATCGATAATTCAGCTAACAGGTAAAGACGTTGTTCGCCACAAACTTGTTCAAGACATTATAAAGGCTTATGAAAAAGCGGAGGTTAAAACCAATAAAAATGCCAAAAACGGTAATTGAAATTGAAAATTTGCAAGACGAAACCTTACCCGAAAAAACAGAGCATTATGTAAATAAAGCCTGCCAAACGGTTTTGAATTACGAGGGGTTTTCGCTGCCTGCCGAAATATCGGTAAGTTTTGTCACACAAGAACAAATACAAAACCTAAACCGCGATTTTCGAAACAAAGACAGCGTGACAGACGTTTTGTCCTTTCCGCTTAAAGGTGACGACTACGATATTAACCCCGCAAACGGTTGCGCAATGCTTGGCGACGTTATTATTTGCGTAAAAAGGGCGGGGGAACAGGCAAAAGTATTCGGTCATTCGCTTCTTTACGAAATCACCTTTTTAACCGTTCACTCGGTACTGCATTTGCTTGGATTTGACCACGTCAAAGAAGATGACGAAAAAATTATGTTCCCAAAACAAAACGAAATTATGAACATAATAGGAGAAATAAATGAACAGTAATACAAAATCCGCCTTTGTGGCGGTTGTCGGCCGCCCCAACGTCGGTAAATCGTCGTTTATAAACAGGGTCATCGGCAATAAGGTATCTATTGTTTCGAACAAACCGCAAACTACCCGTACAAACATTATGGGTGTGCTCAATAAAGAGGAAACCCAAATTGTTTTTATCGATACCCCCGGTTTTCACAAGCCTAAAAATCTGCTTGGTGAAAAGATGGTAAAAAGCACAAAAGAGGGGCTTTCGCAGGTTGACGCCGTGCTGTTTATGGCTGACGCGTCATACGATATCTCTCGCGAC
>CADBUL010000038.1 GCA_902797875.1 Oscillospiraceae bacterium
ATATGATAAAAATGCCACCGATACTCGCTACAGTCTTGAAAAATCGCGCAAAAACTATTATAATGAATTTAACACACTTGCTATGCAGTGGGCGTATTCCGCGTCAACAAAACCGGGTGACGTTAAAATCTTTAATAACAATGGTAAGTACTTTACATTGATAGAAGCAACCGGAGACGGTTATGTTGAACTTGCAAGCGGAAATTATAAAGAGGTGAAAAAAGACTATGACTACTTCGTTTCGCAACAGACGGATAGCATTTATGAAAGTGTTGAAAGCTATGAATCTGGACGAGACCAGCGTTATGGGGGTAGCGTCAATGATGAAATCGGAAAAAGAAATGACCGAAATAGTGAACAAATTAAAAGAAAAGGACTTCAAGACTACTCCGCAGGAAACATTGAAGATTTGCGCGGAAACGATAAAGAAATATCAGGAGAAAAAAGACAAGTAAAATATTCGAACGGTATAATAACACCGACAGAGGATAAGGCGTATTTAACCGCAGTAACAAAGATATTCGCTACTCCAAAGGCTACCTCGACATCCCAAAAGCCGTGGCAGACGGTGATATGACGGTCGAGGAAGGTATGAAAATCCGCAACGGTACAACCAAAAGCAAGCGGATGATTCAGCGGCTTTGCAACAAAGGAGAATATATGAAAATTCTAAAACAATTTACCGCCGCAATTATTATAATTTGTATGCCGTTTCTGTTTTTCGGGTGCGGCGCACAGAATAATTTAAGCGCAAATAATGTCAATAACGAAAATATCGAGCAAATCACCACCGATACGTCGGTTTGGCTGGCTTATGAAGATTTTAACGGCAGTAAAGAATACGAAATAAAGATTGAAGAGCCGCGAACCCTATCGGTAAGAACCATAACGCGCGCCGGATGGCTCGGCCTTAAGGTTGAATTTGACGAAAATGTGCTTTACGATAACGATATAACCTACGCAACTAACAATTTTTTTGTTAATCTTTCTGAAATCGGCGACTATAAAATTACCTTAACAGGTAACAAACACGACGGCGAAGTAAAATTAAGTTGGAGAAAATAATGTCGGCTTTGCCGACAATGAATTGCGCCTTGCAATTGCAAGGCGCTTTTTTATTTATTGATTTATTTATTTATTTATTTTCCCAAAACCCGTTTGGCGGCGTGAAGCACGCCGTAGCGTCCGCTGTCGAAATTAAGCCCGCCCTGCATATAAACCGCAAAGGGCTCTCTTAAGGGGCCGTCTGCCGAAAGTTCTATGGAAGAGCCGCCGGTAAAGGCGCCCGCCGCCATAATTATTTGGTCATCGTAACCAGGCATTGGAGCAGGGTATGGAGCCGCCGCCGAATCAACAGGACTTCCCGCCTGAATTCCCTGACAAAACGAAATAAGATTATCGGCGTTTTTAAGCAAAATAGTCTGCACAATATCGCCGCGTTTGGCGTCGTATTCGGGCAGCACGTCAAAGCCGGCGTCCTTAAACAGACATGCCGCGTAAACGGCGGTTTTAAGCGCCGCCGCCACCGTTTGAGGCGCGGCAAAAAGCCCCATATAAAGCTCGCGGTTATGCGAAAGGGTTGCGCCGATTTCTCTGCCTACGCCCGGCGCCGTAAGACGGTAAGAACATTTTTCTATCGCTTCTTTGGTACCTGCCAGATAGCCGCCGCAGGGGGCGATACCGCCGCCCGCGTTTTTAATGAGCGAGCCCATCAAAAGGTCGGCTTGCGGCTCGTTATAATCGGTAAAAATGCCGTAGCAGTTATCGACAATCACCGCAGTATCGTTTGATATTTCTTTAACTATGTTATAAAGGTTTGTAACCTCGTCGGCGGTAAGAGAGCGGCGCAGCGAATACCCGCGCGAGCGCTGAATATACGCCGCTGCGTAATGCTTTTCTTTTAGTTTTCCGGTAATTGCGGTTATATCGGGGCAGCCGTCTTTAAGGTCTGCAATATCGCAATTTATATTAAAATCGGCAAGCGAGCCGTCGCTTGCGCCGTTTATTCCCAAAACCCCCAGCAGGGTGTCGTAGGGGGCGCCCGTAAGTATAAGCATATTATCCCCGGGGCGCAGCATGCCGAACAGACCTGCGGTAATGGTGGCGGTGCCGCTTGCTAAGGTGTGGCGAAC
>CADBUL010000039.1 GCA_902797875.1 Oscillospiraceae bacterium
AAGCAACGGGTAATGGGTTTCTTGCTGTTCTTACCGACAGCGACAGCGCCGGGCAACAAATACGAACATATATTAAAAGTAAAATAGGAATAAATAAGATTATAAATGTGTACATTCCGCAAATTGCCGGCAAAGAAAGGCGCAAAACCGCACCTTCACGCTCGGGCTATCTCGGCGTAGAGGGTATGAATAAATCGGTTATTTTACAATGCTTTGTAAAAAGCGGGATATTGCTTGAAAATAACGGCATTTATTACGAGAATACACGGTACTGCGCGGTAAAAAAATGTGAAATATCAAAAAAAGACCTTTATTTTTTAGGAATTTACGGCGGCGCATCATCTTCACGCATTAGGGCGCGGATACTTCAAGAATTAGAATTGGATACTGCCTTGCCCGTAAATACATTTATTGAAATAATTGAGCGAGAATACACATTACCGCAACTTAAAAACGTTATAAAAAGGATAGGTGAAAACCGTGAAGGTTAGCGGCGGAAAACTAAGGCTTTTGTATGTTCTTGATATTCTTAAAAAATATTCCGATGAAGAGCATCCGGTTTCAAGCTCCGATATTATAGAAAAACTTGACGCTTACGGTATTAAATCCGACCGCAAGGCGTTATACGACGATATCTCGGTTTTAAGCTCTTACGGGTATGATATTATTTATACCCGCACACCGAAAAACGGCTACTTTTTAGGTGAACGCGAACTTGAATTTACCGAGCTTTCGCTGCTTGCCGACGCTGTCGTGTCGGCCGATTTTATAACAGCTAAAAAGACGGCTGACCTAACAAAGAAACTTTCGGGTTTTTTAAGCGAACATCAGCGTAAAACCTTTAGCGGCAGAATATTTACCGAAAAACGCGCTAAAAGTGATAATGAAGAACTATATTATACTGTTGATAAACTCCTGCGCGCGATTGATGAAAGGAAAATGGTTGCGCTTACCTACAATAAAAGAACCTTTGAAAACGGTAAAGCGAAACTTGTGGCAAAACAACATATAATAAGCCCTTACGCCTTGTGCTGGGTCGACGACCACTATTATTTAATAGGTAATAACGCCCGGTACGACAATCTTTTACACCTTAGAATCGACCGTATAAACAAGGTGGAAATATTAAAAGAGAATTACAGACCCTTTTCGCAGGTAAGCCCGTATACCGATTATTTTGATGTGGCGGATTATACCAGCAAAGTTTTTAATATGTACGGGGGAGAACAGAGCAAAGCAGAACTTATTTGTGATAATAATCTGTTAGAGCAGGTTATTGACCGCTTTGGCGATACCCCTACGATTTTACCCTATGATGAAAACAGATTTTTGCTTGTGGTTGATACAATGATAAGTAACGGATTAATAGCCTGGATTATGCAGTTTTCGGGCGGTATTACCGTTAAAGCACCCCAAAATTTGAAAGATGATGTTGTAAACGCCGCCCAAAGTATAATAAAATCGCATAACGCGTGATTTTTGACCGTTTAGGTGCATATAATTTGGTATCTGATGTTAAAGGTGCTGATTATATGGAAACGGTAAACGGTGTATTTATTGCATTGTCGGTCATTTACGTAATAGTTTTGTTTTGTATTGCGTTTTTGGGCAAAAAGTCATTTAGATATATTGCCATAAACGCGATTATAGGCCTTGCCATATTATTTGCATTATCACTGCTATCAAATATAACAGGCTTTACCGTACCCATAAACGCTTATTCTTTAACGATTTCGGGATTATGCGGAGTACCTGGGATAATAATGCTATTACTTCTTAATATAATATTTTTGATATAACAAAACGCTTACAGGGGATATACCTTGTAAGCGTTTTCTATATAAAGTGCTTTTAAGCCGTGATGATATCCAAATGTTGTAGTTAACATAATTGGTTTACATAATATTTTTCAACAAGAAACTTACTGTTGACAAACGGTATAATGCGGTGGTAAACTGTATTATGGTCGGTTTTTGTTTACATAATTATTTTTCCGGTTTACATAAAGTCGTTTTCATATTTTAAGTATTTCTTGCATATAACTTAATAACACATGTTGGAGGAAGTTATTATGCAAGGGACAACCATAAGAATTCTCAGAAAGAATAAACTGTTTGACGCCATAACCAATAACGGATATTTAATATTCATTTTTGTATTTTTGTTAACCGGCTTAATACTTGGCGTAGTATTTACAAAACTTAATCTCTTTTCGCTAAACACAATAAGCGCTGTAAGCGAGTTTTTAGATTGCCGCAAAACAGGTAACTTTTTATCTGTTTTATTTAATTCAATTTTTTCGGTTTTACCTTATTTTGCCGCCATTGTGTTTTCGGGCGTATCGCTGCCGGGTTTTATTGTGGTACTGCCGGTTATTTTTTACCGTGCCGTTATTGCGGGCAGACTGCTGTATTGCTTTGTCGATTCTTATGGCTTAAACGGTCTGCTTTTTAATCTTGTAGTTATAATTGTTCCGAATTTGTTGTATTTTTTTGCGTTATTATTGTCGGCTCGCGAAGCAGCCGGGTTTTCGTTCTCGCTGTATAAAAGTGTTTTCCCGGGAAAACACTTTAACGTAAAACTTATAGAAGATTTTAAGCTGTACACTTTAAGACAGACCGTAATCTTTGCGCTTTTAATCTTCGCCTGCTTAACAGATACTGTTATATCTTTGGCGTTTGTACTTAAATTTGGGTTTTAAGGAGGGATACTGTGAATTTATACCTTAACGAGTATAAAAACTATTTATGCGACGTTAAACGTGTTTCGGATAATACCTTTGATAGTTACATAAGAGATATCGAGTTCTTTTTATCGTATAAAAACTCAAAAAGTATTCCTACCCAAAAAGACTTTGATGATTACATTGCTCATTTACATTCATGCGGCAAGGGCGCTTCTACTATTTTGAGAACATCATCTTCGATTAAATCTTATTACAACTACTTATACTCACAAAATAAAATCGGTTTTACTCTTAAAACGTCTGTTAAGGCGAAAAAACAAGAGTATACCCCTGTTGTTTTATCTGAAAGCGAGATAGAATTATTACTTTGTGCGCCCGAGCGCGACACCCTTAAAGGTATACGCGACCGCGCTATTTTAGAGGTGTTTTATGCTACGGGTATTAAGGTAAGCGAACTTATATCGCTAAAAACAGAAGATTGTTATCTGAAACTTAACTACCTTGTTCTTCATACAAATTCCAACGAAAGAATACTGCCAATATATGACAGAGCGGCGAAAAGCCTTTCGCTTTATATTGATAAAGCAAGAAAGTATATTGATAACGGGACAAGCTCTGCTTTGTTTTTAAATCTTAACGGCAGCAAACTTACAAGGCAGGGAATTTGGAAAATCATTAAATCCTATGCCGGCAGCATAAAACCCGGTTTTGAAATTACTCCCGAAATTATTCGTAATTCTTTTGCGATACACCTTATTGAAAACGGTGCGCAAAGCAGTGACTTACAAGAAATTATGGGACTTGGTGATTTATCTTCCGCTAACCGCTATACCGAGCTTTTCAAAAGCCGTTTCGCCAAAAAATATAATAAGTTTCATCCAATGGCAAAAAAATAAGCGAAAACCAAATACGGTTTTCGCTTTTTTATTACATTACTTGTTTTTTAAACGATTCTAAAAGCGTTTTTGCTTGTTTTTGTGCAGTTTCCATATTGTCCGCGACAGCCGAGATGTACATCTTAATCTTCGGCTCGGTTCCGGAAGGCCTTATGGTTACCTTTGAACCGTCTGCCAAATGGTGAGCAATTACGTTAGATTTAGGCAACCGGATTTCGGCGGTTTTATTATCTGATAAATTAACTGTCTGCGACATTTTATAATCATCGCGTTTGACGATTTTAACGCCGCCGATACTCTCAAGGGGATTATTGCGAAGATTATCCATAATACTTTCAATTTTAAGCATACCGTCTTCGCCTTCAAGGTAGGTTGAGTTCTGTAGGTCGTAGTAGTAACCGTGCCGTTTGTAAATATCGGTTAAAACATCTAAAAGTGTTTTGCCTTGCTGTTTATAGTAACAAACCATTTCGCAAATAAGCATTGAGGTTACAACCGCGTCTTTATCGCGAACGTAGGTGCCGATAAGGTAGCCGTAGCTTTCTTCAAATCCCATTATATAGCGACTGGCCTCGCCGATATCTTCAAGTTCTTTAACTACGCCGCCAATATACTTAAAGCCGGTTAAAACTTCACGCAGTTCGCATCCGTAATCGGCGCACACCTTATAGCAAAGGTCGGTCGATACAATTGTTTTAACCGCTATAGGATTTTTGGGTAAGGTATTTGTCGCGGTCTTTCTCGATAACAAATATTCGAGCAGCAAAACGCCCATGCTGTTGCCGCTAATCAGTTTGTATTCTCCGTTTACGTTTACCGCAACACCTACCCGGTCGCTATCGGGATCGGTAGCAAGAAGAATATCGGCGGGTGAGGTTTTTGCTGTTTCTTTTGCGCAGTCAAACGCTTCGGGGAATTCGGGATTTGG
>CADBUL010000040.1 GCA_902797875.1 Oscillospiraceae bacterium
GGCCGGGGTTGAATTTGTACGCGCCGTGACTGGTACCGATGGCGATAGCAAGCGAATCAACGCCGGTGCGGGTAACGAAATCGTAAACCTGGTCAGGGTTGGTGTAACTTGCCTCTGCGGCGGAAACGTTAACGTCGTCCTCAATGCCGGCGAGCTGTCCGAGTTCGCCCTCAACCGTAACGCCGAACTGATGGGCGTATTCCACAACCTTTTTGGTAAGCGCAACGTTTTCTTCGTAGGGGTATTTCGAACCGTCTATCATAACCGAGGTAAAACCGCCGTCGATACAACTTTTGCACAGCTCAAAACTGTCGCCGTGGTCAAGGTGAAGGGCAATCGGAAGCCCGGTTTCTTCAATAGCCGCCTCAACCAGTTTTACAAGATAGGTGTGGTTGGCATATTTGCGCGCTCCCGCCGAAACCTGTAAAATAAGGGGAGCGTTAAGCTCTTTTGCGGCTTCGGTAATACCTTGAATAATCTCCATATTATTCACGTTAAATGCGCCGATGGCGTAACCGCCCTCATAGGCTTTTTTGAACATTTCGGTTGTATTTACTAAAGGCATGGTATTTCCTCCAAAAAATATTTTTATGTAAATATTATACAACTCTTACAATCAAAAATAAAGTATTTTTTACATTTTTACAGAAAATTATTAAACTTAACAAATTATTGCATAATAGTCCTTGCTTTTTTTGTCGAATTTAATTATAATATTTAGGTTGATACTATTTGCGGTAATAAAAATCGACGAAATCTTACGACTTCGTCGATTGGTGGAGATAAGCGGGATCGAACCGCTGGCCTCTTGAATGCCATTCAAGCGCGCTCCCAGCTGAGCTATACCCCCGTAAAATTGTCTGCAAGGTGTATTCTAACATAAAGATTTCTAAAAATCAAGTGTTTTTTTTAAAGTTGCAAGAGGTTTATAAAATGGAAAGATTCAGCAAACTGGTCAAAAATGTTTTCGGCATAGATATAAGCAATATTTTTGTTATTATTGCCGCTGTTGCGGTTTTACTTATTGTGATATATTTTTTAGCGGTTCTTGTTTATTATCTGGTAAACATGAATTCTTTCAAAAAGCGCATTAGAAACCTCGACGTTGAAATCGGACGCAACCAAGGATTCACCCGCGCCCGCCTTGAAAGAATCAGAAAACGTATTTATAAAGATTTGTTTTTGTTCAGACTGTAAAAAACCGCGTTAAATAACGCGTTAAATAAGTATAATATCAACCGACCTGCTTTTGGCGGGTCGGTTTTTTGCGCGTTTTTAACGATTCATTTCATGCAACCGTATAATAACGTTCTTTTTATAACTATATAAATAAATAGTTGACTTAGCAGGGTGAGCGTTGTATAATAAAACAAAATAGGCACAATGCGAAAATGTGCCAAAAAAAATAAAAGCAAAGGAATAAAGTTATGCAAGACAATAACGTTACTGCAGAAACCAATGAAAAAGAAATTGACATACTGCGCCTTATAAAAGCGGTATGGACCAAGATGTGGATAGTGGTGCTTTCCGCCGTAATTTGCGGTGCCGCCTTTTTTGCCTATGCAAAGGGCTTTATTACACCAAAATATTCTTCGTCGGTTATGCTATATGTTAACAACTCATCCTTTTCGGTAGGCAATACCAATTTCAGTATCAGTACCGGTCAGCTTGACGCGGCTCAGCGTCTTATCAATACCTACATCGTGGTTCTTAAAAACCGTACCACACTTGAAGAGATTATCGACAAAGCCGAGGTTGATTACACTTACGGTCAGCTTTCGGGTATGATTTCGGCGCAGTCGGTTAACTCGACCGAAATTTTCCAGGTTACGGTAACGGCGGACAATCCAACCGAGGCGGCAAAAATAGCCAACGTTATAGCCACGGTACTTCCCGAGCGTACCGCCGAGATAATCGATGGCAGCTCGATGAGAATTGTTGATACGGCGGTGGTTCAACCCGCCCGCGTTTCGCCCTCTTACGATAAGTACCTGTCGGTAGGTCTTCTTGTCGGTGCGGCAGGCGCCATTTTGGTTATTTTAATAATCGCCATACTCGACGACGTTATTCACAGCGAAGACTACATCGTAACAACCTACGATATTCCCATCCTTGCCAAGATACCCGAATTCAGCCTTAACGGCGGCAGCAGATACGGCGGATACTACGGTTACGGTTACGGTTACGGCGACAGTTACGGCTACGGCTACGGTTACAGCAGTAAGAAGGCTAACAAGGAGGATAACAAATAATGGCTAAAAAGAACAACGCGACAGAGACTTCCGTCAACAACAGTAAATTTGTCGATATTCATAAAAGCATGGGCTTTCAGGCTTCCGAAGCTTACAGACTTTTACGTACCAACATCTTTTTTACTCTTCCCGATGAAAACAAATGCCGTGTTATCGGTGTTACAAGTTCCATAAGCGGCGAGGGTAAAACCACCACCTCCATAAACCTTTCTTATTCGCTTGCCAAAGCCGGTAAAAAGGTACTTCTTATCGATGGCGACATGCGTTTGCCTTCGGTTGGAAAAATTATGGGTATAGAAGAAAAACAGGGCCTTTCAAACTTCCTTGTTTCCTCAAAAGAAATGATCATCTCTCCCATTAAATCGGGAGTTTTGGATAACTGGTACATTATGACCTCGGGTGAAATTCCCCCTAACCCCTCGGAACTTTTAGGCTCTAAAAGAATGAAACTGCTTATCGACACCTTATCTACCGGTTTCGATTTTATAATCTTCGACCTTCCGCCGGTTAATATTGTTATCGACGCCCTGGTTGTAACACCGGTGCTTGACGGTATTGCGGTGGTTATCCGCGAAGATTATACCGATACCAAGTCGCTTAAACAGTGCATAAGACAGTTAAAGATGTCCGAAGCAAAAATTCTCGGCTTTATTATGAACGCGTCGAGAAACAATCAGAACAAGAGAAAATACGGATACAGAAGTTATCGCAGCAGATACAGTAAATACACCCGTTACGGCTATAACTACGGTTACGGCTATGGCTACGGCTACGGTTACGGCGGCGGATACAGCAAAGCCGCAGAGCAAGCCCAAAAAGAACAAACGGCAAAAGACGAAAACAAATAATAAACCATGACAGATTTTCACTCACACATTTTACCTTCAATCGACGACGGAAGTCAGTCGGTGCAAGAGAGTATAGACCTGCTTAAAGAAGAAAAAAAGCAGGGAGTTTCGCTTGTCGCGGCAACTCCGCACTTCAATTTGCGCGAAAACAGTAGTGTGGAGGAATTTCTTCAAAAACGCGAAAAAGCCTACAAAAACCTAAAAAAAGAACTTACCGGCGACCTCCCGAAAATACTTCTGGGCGCTGAGGTGGAGTACTTTTACGGCATATCGGGACTTGAAAACCTTAAATTACTATGTTTACAAAACACCGAGCTTCTCTTACTTGAAATGCCCTTTGAACCCTGGAGTAAAATGGTGGTAAACGAGGTTAAGGTTTTAGCCAAGCGCACGGGCATTATCCCCGTGCTTGCGCATATTGACAGATATCTCCGTTTTCAAAGCGCAGACACGCTTAAACAACTGCTTATGAGCGGCGTTATCTTCCAGGCCAACGCCGAGGCGTTTTTAGGCTTTTTTACGCGTGGCAGGATGCTTAAGATGCTCGAACACCGACAGATAGGTTTTTTAGGCAGTGATTGTCATAATATGAAATTCCGTCCGCCGCGCCTTGGACAGGCGGTCGAACTGATAAGCAAAAAACACAATCACGGCCTGCATAAACTGTATAGCATAGAGCAATTCTATAAGTGATAACGCACCGAAAGGCCAAAGATATGGTTAGTGAAAAACAACGCTCTAAAAAACGCATACTGATTTTAATCGCCGTGTTACTGGTTCTTGCAATATTAGCTTTACTGGCGCTATGGATAGTAAAACGCTATGACGAAAAAGAAGACGGCGAGGGCGACTCGGCGTATGTTTTCAACTACGGAGAAATAATCTATAAAGACGAAGTCTACACGCTTAACAAAGATGTAGAAACCATACTTGTTATGGGTCTTGACAACGAACAGGATATTTCGGACGATTCATACAACAACCCCACCAAGGCCGACTTTGTTATGCTTTGCGCGTTTGACCGTCAAAGCGGCAAATGCCACGCCATAAACTTCAACCGCGACACCATAACCGACGTACCGCACCTTGGAATCGGCGGTCAGGAAACCACGACCGTCCGCGAACAGCTTGCCCTGGCGTTTTCGCAAGGCAGCGGCAAAAAGGACAGTTGCCTTAACGTGCAAAAAGCGGTTAAAAATTTGTATGACGGTATCGTTATTAACAATTACATCGCCTTTAATATGGAGGCGGTGCCGATAATCAACGACGCGGTCGGCGGTGTAACCGTTACGGTTGAAGACGACTTTTCCGGTATCGATAATACCCTTATTAAGGGTCAAACGGTAACGCTTAAAGGCAAAAGCGCCCTTATCTATGTCCGCCAGCGCAAAGGCCTTGAAGACAGTTCCAATCTAAACCGTATAGCTCGTCAGCAACAATATCTTGAAGCCCTGTTTAAGCAGGCGAAGGCGTCGGCGCAGAATAATAAGAACCTTTCGACCGACACACTGTTAAAGCTTAACGGTTATATGCAGTCAAGCTGCTCGGCAAACAAGTTAAACAGTGTCGCCGCCGACTTTACGCAGTACGAATTTGATATTTGGCAGTTGCAAGGCGAAAGTAAAAAAGGCGAACAGTTTATGGAATTTTACTGCAACGAGGACGCGCTGCAGTCTAAAATAATTGAATTGCTTTATAAAAAAAGGGAGCAATAAAGTTTAATGAAAGAAAGTTTTTTCAGTAAGCTGCTTAACGGCAAAGGAAGCCGCAGGTTTATATTGTTTTTATTTGATATTGTCTGCTACGCAGGTGTTGTGGCGTTTTTTTACGCTGTCAGCCTTATGACCGACTATTCAGCGCCTGTAAAAAACATGGCGACCTTTTTTATAAACTCGGCAATACAGCTGATTTTAATAATCGCCTGTCGCGTTATTTTGGGCATATATAATAATGTATGGCGGTATACAAGCACTTTAGCCTATCTTGAACTGATTATCGCCGACGGCATCGCGGGACTGGTAACAATAGCAATATGCCGTATCTTTACAGTGTTTTATTACGGCGTTTGGCAGGCAATTACGGTTGGCGCGCTGACCGCACTTATTGCTCTTGCTTCGCGCTTTATATATGCAATAATTTACAAACATACGGGTAACGGAAACAAAGGGGTTGTCAAAACACCTATCGCCATTGTCGGCGCGGGGCGTCTTGGTACCTACCTGGCGGGGGATTTACAAAACAACTCCCACTCCACTTTTGACCCGATGTTTTTTATTGACGTCGATAAGGCCAAAATCGGCAACCGCATAAGAGGGCTTAAGGTTTACGATGAGAATTCTGCAGCCGATATTATCAAAAAACTCGGCATTAAACATATTGCCATCACCATCACCTCCACAAAAGGCAACACCCTTTCGGATATTTATCACCATTATACCGAACTTGGCTGTAACGTACTTATATTAGACAGTATTATGAGCACAGGTCGGCAAAAACGCACCCTGCGTGAATTCAGCGTCGAAGATTTGCTGTTCCGTAAACCGGTCCACGTTAATAAGGACAGCGTATTTTACAAGGGCAAAACCGTACTTGTTACCGGCGGCGGCGGATCGATAGGCTCAGAACTTTGCCGCCAGATTGCCGCTTGTTCGCCCTCGCGCCTTATAATCTTCGATATTTACGAAAATAACGCCTACGACGTTCAGCAAGAGCTTCAAAATCTGTACCCCAACCTGCCGCTTTCGGTCGAAATCGGCTCGGTAAGGGATGTCGCAAGGGTGGACAACCTGTTCAGTACCTACCGCCCGCAGGTGGTATTCCACGCGGCGGCGCACAAGCACGTTCCGCTTATGGAAAACAGCGGCGCCGAAGCCATTAAAAACAACGTTTTCGGTACTAATAACGTCGCCGATGCCGCCGAAAAATACGGCACCGAAAAGTTTATTTTAATTTCTACCGATAAGGCCGTTAACCCCACCAATATTATGGGCGCCAGCAAAAGGCTGTGCGAAATGGTGGTTTTGTGCCGCGGCGACAGTAAAACATCCTTTTCCGCCGTTAGGTTCGGCAACGTTTTGGGCTCTAACGGTTCGGTTATACCGCTGTTTGAAAAGCAAATACAAAACGGCGGTCCGGTTACCGTTACCGATAAGCGCATAATAAGATACTTTATGACCATCCCCGAAGCGGCCGGCCTTGTTATGCTGGCTGGCAACCTCGCCAAAAAGGGCGAACTGTTTGTTCTTGATATGGGCAAGCCGGTTCAAATCTACGACCTTGCCTACGATATGATTAAACTTTCGGGATTTGAGCCCGAAAAAGACATAAAGATTGTCGAAATCGGTCTTCGCCCCGGCGAAAAGCTTTACGAAGAACTGCTTATTAAAAGCGAAAAACTCGAAAAGACCGAAAACAACCTTATATTTATCGAAAAAGACCAACCGCTTTCCCGCAAGCAGGTTAAAGATAAACTTGCGGTGCTTAAAAATGCGGTCAAGGCATTTGACGGCGGCGACCGCAATAGCATAAAAGCGGCGATAAAAGAGGTTGTACCGACCTACAAAGAACCGGGAGAGGTTAACTGCAATGCGGACAATTCCGAAGAAATGAAAAAGGCGAACCGCAAGGCAAAACAATCTTAAACAAATACCGCAATTTACCGCCAAACTTTGGCAAATTGCGGTTTTTTTGTCAAATCATATACATTTATTTATATAAAGGAGGTGCGCATTTGAAAGGCAACGAATATTCAGAGCTTTACGACAGTTACGAAAACGTTGTTTTGCCGCGCCGACACTGGTGGCAGATAGATCTAAAAGCTTTGTGGCGTTATCGCGACCTTATTATGCTTTTTGTAAAGCGTTCTTTTGTAACCCAGTATAAGCAAACCGTCCTCGGGCCCTTATGGGCTATAATTCAACCCATACTTACCACCCTTGTTTTTACGGTTGTTTTCGGCAACATCGCGGGACTTGCGCCTTCGGGCGTGCCTAAATTTGCCTTTTATTTTTGCGGCTATATTTTATGGTCGTATTTTGCCGCCTGTCTTACCGCTACCTCAAACACCTTTATATCAAACGCCCACATAATGGGCAAGGCGTATTTTCCGCGCCTTTGCGCACCCGTCTCTACGGCAATATCACAGTTAATATCCTTTGCCATACAGTTTGTACTTTTTATGGGTATATGGATATACTACTACGCGGCGTACGGCAGCGTGTCGGTTACGTCCTATATATTCATGGTGCCCCTTTTAATACTGCAAACGGCGCTGTTATCCATGGGCGTGGGTATTATAGTTTCGTCCCTTACCACCAAATACCGCGACCTTACCCATCTTGTATCTTTCGGCGTACAGCTTTGGATGTACGCATCGCCCGTCGCCTACGATACCTCTAAATTCGAGCGTTTCGGCTTTTTGTTCAAGTACAATCCGGTTACCCCGATAATAAATATCTTCCGCCTCGCCTTTTTGGGTGTGGGAGAATTTCAACCTGTGCAATACGGTATAAGCGTTGCGGTTACCGTAATTGTCTTTGTTATAGGCGTAATACTGTTTAACAGGGTTGAAAAGAACTTTACCGATACGGTATAGGGGGGCTGATATGAACCGTAATATTATCACCTTTCAAAACGTATCTAAACTTTACGATCTGGGCGTTATCGGTACGGGTACCCTTAAGGGAGATTTGCAGTCGGCTTTCGCCAAATTCCGAGGAAAAGAGGATCCCAACCGCAAAATAATCTCTTCCGACAATACAAAACAAGACCGTTTTTATGCGCTTAAAGATATTTCTTTCGATATAAAAAAAGGTCAGCGTGTAGGTATTATCGGCCATAACGGCGCGGGCAAATCAACCCTGCTTAAACTACTCTCGCGCGTAACCGCGCCAACAAGCGGCGCCATAGCCTACAACGGCAGAATCACCTCGATGCTCGAAATCGGCACAGGTTTTCATCGTGAGCTTACCGGCCGCGAAAACATCTATCTTAACGGTGCTATTCTGGGTATGAGCAAAGCTGAAATTGCCGCTAAAATAGACCGTATTATCGAATTCTCCGAAATCGAAAAGTTTATCGACACTCCCGTAAAGAGGTATTCGAGCGGCATGTACGTAAAACTTGCCTTTTCGGTCGCGGCGCATCTTGACAGCGAAATAATGATTATGGACGAGGTTTTGGCGGTAGGTGACGTGGCGTTCCGGCAAAAATGTCTTGCCAAAATGGACGAAATCTCTAAAACCGACGGACGCACCATTTTATTTGTCAGCCACAATATGAACACCATCCGACAAATGTGCGACCGCGTAATAGTGCTTAAAGAAGGACGTATAATCTTCGACGGCGACGTCGAAGCGGGCATAGAAGAGTACTTCAAAAACGACCTTAAAATGCCCGCCCGTATTGATTTGTCCGAAAGTCCCCGTTCGGCGCTCTCAATCGAAAACCGACTTAAAATTACCTCGTTCGAGTTTACAAACTGCAAAAAAGCCGATTTTTCGGCGGGCTTTGTTTCGTTCAAAATCAATTTTCTCTCTGAAAAAGAGTACAAAAATCTCCGGTTTTTGCTGGAACTTAAATCGCTTGACGGCTACTCGGTTGCGGCGGCGCGCTCCGAGATTATCGAGCATATCGACAAGGGCGAGTATTTTGCAGAATTTTCCGCCGATTTTTCGTCGGTGTGTACGGGTAAATATCAGTTGTACGTTGCGGCGTTTATATACGATCGCTACGGAATCCCCAAACAAATTGATCGCCCCCGCACCCACATAAACCTGCAAATTCGGGGAGGGGACGGCACCCGCAGGTGGTTAGCTCAAAGCTGGGGACGTATTAAATTACCCAACCTTCGGCTTATCGAAAAATCTTACGAATAACCAAGTCCGCCCAAACACACGTTTCGGGGGGGCAGGTAAATACCACAATATTGCATAATTTTTCGGCTTATTTTTAGTGCATTATTTATGAACTTAAACTTTTTTTATAAAAAGCAAAAATTAGTCTTGACTATGCAAAAAACTTGCTATATAATATAGAAGTAAATTGATTCGTGTATCTTGAGAGGAGATATTGCTATGAAAAAGGTACTTTCAGTTGTATTAAGTGTGGCGTTAATGCTGTCTTTATCGGCAGTTGCGATGGCTGACGTTTTTGTAAGCAGCCCTTCAACTAACCCCACCCCCACGATTATCAGCGCCGATCCAAGCAATCCTTCCTGGGATGGTACCGTTGTAATCACCGGTTACGGCGATCGCGACAATCTTCCTCCCGATAAGCAAGACGAAATCGAAGACGCCTACAAACAAATCAAAGGCGCTTCGGACGTTACCTCGCTCAATTCCGACCTTAAAGACATCGCCGAAGGCAAAAATATTAATCCCCAAAACCTTCTCGTCAGCGACCTGTTCGATTTAAGCTACACCGGCTCAAACGGCGATCATGGCATCGTTAACGTTAAAATTGACCTTCCTTCCGACCAGCGTTTTGTTGCTTTAATGCAGTTCATTAACGGCGAATGGAAAATTGTCGACAACGCTAAAATCGTAGACGGCAAGCTCACATTCTCGACCGCTGATCTTACCCAGTACGCCGTTGTTGTTGACGGTACAAAAGGTTCGCCCAAGACCGCTCAAAACGATCTTGCGATGCTTTATGCGGTTATCGCTCTTGCCGCCGCCGGCGCAGTTGTTCTTATAGTTAAATCCGGCAAAAAATGCGGTCAAAACTAATAGACAAAGCGCTATTAAGTAAAGCAAATTATTGGCTGTCATTAACGCTCGTTCTGGGCGTTATGACAGTCATTTTTTGGTTTTCGGCTCAAGACGATTCGCACTCCGACAACCAAAGCGGCGGTATATTAAGTATGTTTATAAATATATTTATCCCGTCGTATAAAGAAATGACCGAAGCCGCTCAACAGAATCTATACCGCATTTTGCACACTTTAGTAAGAAAAATCGGTCACTTTTCGGAATACCTTATTCTGGGTGCGGCGTTAACCTTTCACATTAAAGTAATTTGTAAATATTCAGGCAAACGTTTTTTATTTAAAATACCGCTTGCGGCGGGTGTTTTGTACGCCGTTTCGGATGAACTGCACCAGCTTTTTGTGCCGGGCAGGGCAATGCGTTTTTATGATATTTGCATTGATTCTGCAGGTGTTTTTTGCGGCATATGTATTGTGCTGTCTATATGCCGGGTTTTCAAAAATCGCAAGCGAAAACAAAACCTTAAAAACAAAATATAGATCACGGGGTTTTCGCTGCCGTTTTGTGGCAAGAAATCCTTTTTTTTCGCCCTTTTATATAGTGAATTCTAACAAAATCATCTGCAATTATTTGTACAAGGTGTCATTTGTTAAATATGCAAAACCACTTGACTTTCAGGCTATTTATATATATAATATAATTATCACTAAACTTGATTATTGTGTAGGTGTGCCTATACGGTACTTCAGTTAGGAGGAAACAAAATGAAAAAAAGTTTGGCAATTCTGCTGAGCGTATGTCTGGTACTTTCAACCGTCGTAGGTTGTTTTACCTTCACCGCTTCGGCAGACGAGGCTGTAAACCTGTTTACAGGCGGCGACTTCGAAGAATTTTCCACCGGGTCTACTTCCGCTAACCCTCACTTTGTATACTCCGGCGCAGCCCAGGGTGACCAAGGCTGGCGTTGTATCAGTATGCAAATGGGCGTTAACGGTGCGACCGCGGCCAAGGATACAACCACTGCACATAGCGGCAGCGCGTCTTTTGGTATCCAGGCTTACTGGGGAAAACGCGGTGTTTCCCGCCAGTTAGAACTTACAGCAGGTAAATCCTACGCTATTAGTTTCTATTACAAGGGCGCACTCGCCGGCGGTTTTAAGGTTGTTGCCCGCCAGAGCGTGCTGGACGGCGACGACGGTAAATCCGGTATAGCCTCCACCGATTTCTGGACCGGCACCAACATCGCCAGTATGAGCGTTGATACTACCCAAACCGCGTCCGATTGGACCCTCGTTGAAGGTACCTTTACTCTTCCCGAAGGCTATCCCGTAGCTAACATTATTCTTGCTTACGGACAAAAAGACGGCGTCTGGGGTTATATCGACGATATAGTACTCGTTGAAGTCGTACAAAACCTCTGGGATGTAGACGGCGCCCCCGACCAGAGCCAGTTCGGCGCTTACAACGGCGACTTTTTCTCGGGCGAAGGCACGGGTGTTCCTAACAAAAACTATGTTTTCGGTCAAAACGGTGAAAACGATCATTCGCCTAAATACGCTGTAAGCCCTTACGGCTGGCGCGGTTACGGCTTGTCGGCTAACGCAGGTCAGCGTGCGGCGCGTATGGATGATTCCGGCGGAATCAATTATTACCACACCGCGCCTTGCGGCTTTATCGTTCAGTTTACCGCAGGTGGCTCTACCAAACGCGCGGTAAGCCGTCAGATCCAGCTTGAAGCCGGCAAATCCTACAGTCTTTCCTTCTGGTTCAAAGGCCAGGCTAAAGGCTTTGACATCACTGCTTTAGACCAAATTTACAACTACCACGTACCGGCTAACAACGATAGCATCATCACCTCTATAAGCGACGATATTACTGCTGCTTATTCGGACGTATCAAAAGACGATACATGGGGTTACATTACCGTAACCTTCACAATGCCGGAAGATAAATCGGTAGCCAACTTCATCCTCGGCGAAGGCTATGATACCCACGGCGCTTACGATGAATTCTTACTTGTTGAATCCGAACCCGAAGCATCCAACCTCTGGGCGGTAGAAGGCGCCCCCGACCAGAGTGAAATGGGCGCATGGAACGACGGCTATTTCGCAGGTGAAGGCGACGGCAGTAACAAAAACTACATCTTAGGTGAAAGCAACAGCAAAGTCAGCTCCTACGGTTGGCGCGGTCTTAAATTGGCTGCTAACGCTAAACAGCGTGCCGGCCGTTATGACTACAACGGCGACGGTCAGTTCTATCATTCCGGCACCTGCGGGTTTATCGTTGACCTTGCTTATGACACCCGCGGTGTAAGCCGTCAGATCCAACTCGAGGCAGGCAAATCTTACACCTTCTCGTTCTATTTCAAGGGTTATGTTCAGGGCTTTGACGTTCAGGCGTTAAGCGCAATAACCAACAACCACGAATCGGGCGGAACAAGTCTTATTACATCTATAAGTTCCAACCTCAGCAGCACCGACAATGCTTACGGTTCAGTAGGCGGCAGCACTTGGGAATATGTAACTGTAAACTTTACAATGCCTTCCGATAAATCGGTTGCCAACTTTATTCTTGCAACCGGCAGCGGCACTTCTTATGCGGCATTCGATGATTTCCTTCTTGTTGAATCCAAACCTTATGTTCCCGATGACCCTCAAGATCCCCAAGACCCCGAAGACCCCGAATTTACTGGTAACTATTGGGACTCCACGGTAACCGGCGCCCCCGACCAGAGCGGTATGGAAGGATATGGTACAAGCTTCTTCTCGGGCGAGTTTACCTCGGGCGGTAACAAAAACTACATCTACGGCCAAAAAGGTAAAGATGATACTACGCCTGTTTACGGCGTAAGCCCCTACGGCTGGCGCGGTTACGGCTTAGCAGCAAATGCTGACCAGCGTGCCGCCTGTATGGATAACTCCGGCGGTATTTACTGCAATAAGAACGGCATAGGCGGCTTTATACTTCAACTTAAGTGGTCTCAGCGTGCGGTAAGCCGTCAGATCCAGCTTACTGCCGGCAAATCCTACAGCCTTTCGTTCTGGTTCAAGGGCAGAGTAGACGGATTTGATATTAAAGCGTTAGACAAAATTTATGATTACCACGTATCGGACGGCGACAGTATCGTTACCTCGGTTAGCGCAGATATGCGTGGCGAAAGCAACGCTTACTCTTCGGCGACCGGAAATACCTGGGAATATATTACCGTTACATTTACAATGCCCGAAGATAAATCGGTAGCAAACTTCATCCTTGGTGAAGAAAATAATAATGGCATTACCAACGCGGCATTCGATGATTTCTTACTTGTTGAATCGGCAGCCGTTTTACCCAACCTGTTTACGGGCGGCGACTTCGAAGAATTTTCGACCGGTTCAAACTCGGCCAACCCTCATTATGTATATGATACCGCAAATCAGGGTGATAAAGGTTGGCGTTCAACCGGTTTGGCAATGGGCGTTAACGGTCAGCGTGGCGCTAAATGGGATGCCGAAGGTTACAACAGCAGCAACTCTTTCGCTATTCAGTTCTGGTCTTCTGACCGTGGTGTTTCCCGTCAGCTTACACTTTCAGACGATACCACCTATTACTTTACTTTCTATTATAAAGGCACACTTCCCGGCGGCGTTAAGGTTATTGCCCGACAGAGTGTTCAAAACGGTGACGACGGTAAAACCGGCATATCCGATGAGTCCTTCTGGAAAGGCACCAACATTGCCAATATGACCGTTAATACCAAAGATACCGCCGAAGACTGGACCAAGGTTGAAGGTATATTCACCTTACCCGCAGGCTTCCCGGTTGCAAACATTGTTTTAAGCTACGGCAATACCGGTAAAGACGGTATTGGCTTAATCGATGACTTTGAGCTTTACAAAGCAACCAACGTTGCAATGGTTAAAGCGGGTCTTACAATTAACGGCTCACAGCCTTATCCGTCATTCAGCGGCGGCAATACCGCTTCGGTTGATAAATCTATTGTTAATAAGGGCGAAGAAGTAACCCTTACCGCAACCGTTGCAAGCGGTTACAGCTTTGCGGGTTGGTACAACGGCGATCAGTTAGTTTCTTCCGACCTTGTTGCCACCACTGCCGTATCCGACGACACTAACTTTATTGCTAAGTTTACATATAGCGGCACCCTTAATTACTGGGACGGCGGCGATATGGAAACCCTCTCGGATAAATACACTTATATAGGTAACAACATAGTTAACGGCTATAACGACGACGGTTGGCTTACCTACAACACCGGTAACGGCGCTAACACAAGAGCGCTTGCCGACACTTCAACCGTCCACAGCGGCGTTTACAGCTTAAAGCTCGAATTCTCGGGCGGCGTTCGCGCTCTGGGTCGTCGTTTCAAACTTCAAAACGGACATTCCTATAAACTCACCTTCTGGGCGTACGGTTCAGATAACGGTTTTGGTATCTACAACCACGACAGCGCCACCACCCCGTTCATTTGCGACAATAAAGACTGGGGTATTATGGCAAATAAAGCAAATTCGTACGAAATCGTTCGTACCCACGCAAACGGTAAAACCGGATGGACGCAGTATTCATTCTGCTTCACCCTTACCGAGGGCGACTATGTAGACATAGCCTGGTGTACCATCAGCGGTGGCTATTACATCGACGATGTTGTTCTTACGGATCACACCCACACCTGGGGTGACCTTATAGCCGAAACTGATTCGACCTGCTCTAAAGAAGGCGCAGTTGCTCACTACGAGTGTACCGATTGTCCTACCGGACTTTGCGGCGTAGGTAATGAGCAAGGCACGGCAACCAACTGGAAATACCTCGTCAAGCCCTTACTTGCCCATACTTTAAGCTATAATGCTGCTCAGAGCGGTTCCTGCGATGAAGACAGCAGTATCGCGCATTACTCTTGTGATGTTTGCGGTAAGTTGTTTGCCGATGCGGAAGGAACACAGGAGCTTACACACGATGAGGTATTCATTGCGGCAACCGGTCACGTTTATAACGCCGAAGAAGGTTCGGAAGACTATACCGAAGGCGTTGCGCGTACCTGCACCACCGACGGTTACGAAGGTTACTTCACATGTGAAAAATGCGGACAGCTGTTCGACGTAGACGGCAACGAGATCGACGCGCCTATCGTATTACCTAAATTCCACTCGGCTGAAGGCGCCACTGTTTACAAGGCAACCGTTCCTTCATACAGTTCTGACGGTAACTTAACCTATTATCAGTGCCCGAACCCCAGCGGTTGTGTAAACGGTACCAAGAAGTACTCGCTCGATCCTGACTTCACCACCACCTACACCAAGAGGAATGCAGAAGCTGCCGCCAAATTAGCCTGCTTGGCTGACGAAGGCGAGATGCCTCTTGAATACGGCGGACTCACCCTCGACGGTGAAATCGGTTTCAACCTCTTTGTTGACGTGATCGATAACTATCAAGATGCTTACGGCATTGAAGAAGCTTCTATCGAAATCTACGGTATTGACGCATTCGATGCAAACGGCGACTTTATCCCCGGCTCTACTCCTGTAGCAACTTTGGACGGCAACAATCCCGGTATCGAAGGCGAAGGCGCATTTGCGAACTACTATCGTCCTGCAACCCCGATTACCGTAAGAGCCGACCAAATGAACGACAAGATCGCCATTATGCTTTACGATACCTCTACGGGCGATAAAGAGCCTGTTGCAGACTTCCACGATAACGGCGTCCTCGAGATTTCGGCAATCGATATTCTTAAACAGTATATCGATACCTTCGAAAACGATACTCAAATAGGCTCGGCAGAAATTACCAGACTCAGTAAAGCGTGCATCACCTACGGCGGATACGCCACCAGCTACTTCGATAAGACCGCCTATGCTGATCCCGGTAATACACCTTCTAACCTGCCTTACGATCTCGACATTTCGACCGTAACGAATGAAGTAGTAGACGCCATCCCCGGCGCAACCAGGACCGGCGCAGCAACCGGATTCTCGATTAAATCCGCTTCGTTCCTTGTTTTGGCTAAATCGGCTGTAAGATTCTACTATGAATTAGCCGACGGTCAGAGCATCAGCGACTACAATATAGCCGTAACCATCGGCGGCGTCGCGGTTGACAGCTCGAATATCGTAATCTCGCAAAACAGCGGCGGTCAGGCTTACATTCAGGTGGCCAACATTGGCGCAAGCGATCTTTCAAAAGAGCTTGTAATCAGAGTTACCAATAAGAGTGACGCTACCTATGTTCAAGCATCTTACAATGCACTTTGCTACGTTAAGAATCAGATCAACAACAGCACCGACGAGCAGCTTAAAGATTTGTGCAAAGCCATACTTCTTTACAGTAACGCCGCCGACGCTTACGCAGCAGTTGTTGCTTAAAAAGCAGAATGATTTTAAGGAGGAAAAATGATATGTTAAAAGAAAAATATACCGAACAAGACTTTGAAATTGTTTTGCTTGAAAATGAAGACGTTATTACCGCCAGTAGTTTTACCGACCCCGGAGAGTTACCTCCAGATAATAGTAACTGGTAATAAACATTTTAACCGAGGGCTATATGCCCTCGGTTTTTTTGTGCCTTTTGTTATACTTGACTTATTGTTGATAGGGGCAAAACGCCTGAGAAAAGGAAAAATCCGGCTCTTTTTTGCTTGTTGTCCTCGCAAGGCACAAAGCCTTGCTTCGTCCTTCGCACTAAAAATTTCTCGTATTTTTCTCTTTTTTCTGTGCGAAGCAGTTTTGTAAGATGCGATTTTTGCTGTCGGTCGAAGCCGAGAAACGCA
>CADBUL010000041.1 GCA_902797875.1 Oscillospiraceae bacterium
AACGTAGGTGTTTCCGGACCTGGGGTTGTAAGGGCGGCGCTGGCAAAATCAAAAGATCTTGACCTTTCGGGTGTTGCCGATCTTATTAAGAGAACCGCCTTCAAAATTACAAGGATGGGACAGCTGGTCGCTACCGAAGCCTCAAAAGCGCTGGACGTCCCGTTCGGCATAGTTGATTTGTCGCTTGCGCCTACACCCGCGGTTGGCGATTCGGTGGCGCATATACTTGAAGAAATAGGACTTGAAAGCTGCGGATGCTGCGGCACTACAGCCGCCCTTGCCCTTCTTAACGACGCCGTTAAAAAGGGTGGCGTTATGGCTTCCTCGAGTGTTGGCGGACTATCGGGAGCGTTTATACCGGTTACCGAAGACGCCGGTATGATTGCCGCCGCCAGGTGCGGATCGCTTAGTATCGAAAAATTAGAGGCTATGACAGCAGTTTGCTCGGTGGGACTTGATATGATTAACATCCCCGGCGATACGCCAAACGAGGTGATTTCCGCCCTTATAGCCGACGAGGCGGCTATAGGTATGGTGAACTCAAAAACCACCGCTGTGCGCGTTATACCCGCCATTGGTAAAAAGGTCGGTGAGACGCTGTCTTTCGGCGGACTGCTGGGCGAAGGACCTGTTATGAAAATAAGCGCATATTCGCCTAAAAAGTTTATTGAACGCGCAGGCACTATTCCGGCGCCCCTGCAAAGTCTTAAAAACTGAAAAACACAAAGCTTGCGGCTGAGAAATCAGCCGCATTTTTTAATATTACCGCGCTTTTTTGCGCAAAATATTAAAATGAAAAACAATAATATTTTTATATCAAACAGTATAACAATCGGTTTAATCAAAACCGCATTACCGTCGGTTTTTTCTATGCTCGCATTTTCGTTTTCGCAAATAATTACCTCATCGTTTTTACAAAGCAGCGGTAAAATTGAACTGCTTACGGCAGTTTCGGTTTGCTATCCCCTGTTTATGGCGGTTTTATCGGTCGGTCAAGGGATAGGCGTCGCCGGTTGCGGCCTTGTTGCAAAATCGGGCGGCAGAAACGACAGTAAATCGCAAAGAATCACCGTCTGTCAGGTACTGATGATTACGGTTGGAATATCGGCGTTTATAACAGTACTGCTGTTATTATTAAAACAAAACCTTATTTTCGTTTTGTCATACCGTTTTAAGATAAAAGAAACGCCGGAATACTACACTGTTTTGGCGCTTGGCTCTCTGTTTACCGTAGCAATTATGGTACTCAATAATTTATCACGCGGGTTTGGATACGTTTGGCATTCTTTTATTTCTATGTTAATTTGCTGTGTTTCTAACATTGCGGGTGATTATATCGTAATATACAAAACCGGCGCAGGAGCAAGCTCGATTGCTCTTTCACTTGTAATATCGCAGGCGATTGGGTGCGCATATCTTGTTTTTATTCTTTTTGTAAAGAATCAAATAGAATTTAGCTTTAACAAAAAAGTATTCAAAAAAGTCTCATATTATATCGCCGCCATCGGCACGCCGGTGTTTTTAACGCAACTGGGCGCGGGAATAACGCTGGCGGTATTGATATATTTTGCCTCTTATTCAAAAGAGTTTGCGGCGGGGTTCGTGATGGGCAATAAGGTTTATATGGTGGTGTTTCAGGCCATCCTCGGGTTTACCCAGGGATTACTCCCCTTTTGCGCTTATTTTTACGGTAAAAACCAAAAGTACAATCTAAAAAAAGGGTTGTACTCCGCCCTTAAAATCTGCGGTGTCGCTTCCATTTTATTTACAGCAGTATTTATGCTTTTTACAAAACCGGTTTTAAGCCTTTTTGCCGGTACGGGAGAAATATATCTTGCCGCAAAAACGGCATTGGTTTTAAGAAGTATTACCCTTTTCGCAGCGTCAACCGTGCAGGTTTTTACGGTGTATTACCAGGCAACTTCGCAAAAAATTAAAGCCGCTGCGCTGTCGCTTTTGCGACAGTTAATATTTTTATTACCCTTGTGCTTTACAGTACGGTTTTTACCGTTTGACAAATATACCGATATCTGTCTTGCAATGCCCATAGCCGACGCGCTTACATTTATGGTTTGCTTATTTTTCATAAAAAGCGGAACAAAATCAAAACGGCTGTCTTAAATAGACAGCCGTTAAATTTATTCAAGTTCGAACGCGCCGGTATATAACTGATAATAAGTACCTTTTTGCTCGATAAGTTTTTGGTGGGTGCCGCGTTCAATGATTTTTCCGTGTTCAAGAACCATAATAACGTCGGAGTTTTGAACGGTTGAAAGCCGGTGGGCTATAACAAATACCGTCCGCCCT
>CADBUL010000042.1 GCA_902797875.1 Oscillospiraceae bacterium
AAAGGTTAGGGCTAATAAGCCGCAAAATCGATATAAGATAGCAGGTTTGTTCAACGCTGCCCTGCTGGCGGTTTGCAAAAGGTGTTGCGTGGTGAGGAATAAAGGGCCCTATGCCGCACATTTGCGGTCGAAAGGTTTCGACAAACTTCAAATCTTTTGCCAGGGTTTTTGCGGTTTGACCGGGAGAGCCGACCATAAATCCGCAGCCTGTGGCAAAACCGATTTTTTTAAGGTCGTTAAGACAGCGCATGCGGTTATCAAAGCTTAAAGCCGACGGGTGAAGCTTTCGATAATGCTCCCTGTCGGCTGTTTCGTGGCGCAACAGGTAGCGGTCGGCGCCTGCGTTATAAAGCGTCAGGTAACTGTTAAAGCTGCGCTCACCCAAAGATAGGGTAATGGCGCAATCAGGGTAGGCGGTTTTGATTTTTTTAATAATATCACAAAGCCGTTCATCGGTAAACCAAGGGTCCTCGCCGCCCTGCAAAACGAAGGTGCGAAAACCGAGTTCATAACCTTCTTTTGCACACAAAATTATCTCGTCGGGCGTAAGACGATAGCGCTGCGCTTTGGCGTTTTCGCACCGCAGACCGCAGTAATAACAGTTATTTTTACAATAACTGCTTATTTCGATAAGTCCGCGAACAAAAACCTCGTCGCCGTAAATTTCGCGGCGAACTTTATCGGCCTTTTTTGCCAAAAACGCGGCAAATTCAGGGGATTGACCCTTTATAAGCTCCTCGTATTCCTCTAATTCAAGCGAGTGGTTTTTGCCTAATTTTTCGGCAAGAAAAATCAGTTTATCGGTCATTCGTAATCAGGTTTGAAAAGGCGGTTTTAGAGCTGACGCCCTCAAGCGCGCCGATTTTACCGGCTACCGTCGAAATGGTATCCTGCGGCGCGTCCATTACCACGCTTATTATGTTAAGTCCTTTTTGCTTGTAGGGAAGCCCCATGCGCCCTATAATGAAGTCGCCAAAGTCGTGCAAGATGGCGTTAAGCGCCTCAACCGATTGTTTGTTTTCCACGATAATACCTATAACTGCGATTCTGTTTTCCATAAACTTGTCCTCCTAAAAAAATAACCCCCGTCCGAATATCGGACGGGAGCGAATTTACCTTGTAAGGCTGCAAAAAACTCCCTTTCCTTCGGAAACTCCTTGTGTCAGGTTTAACCTTGCGAACAATTATTATATTGTCTGCGCTTATTATACCATATTGTTAAAATTTTGTCAAATGTTTTTACGGTTTTGCTGCGCGCGGTGAAATTAATGCGTACAAATCTAAATTTAGCGTTGATTACTTATATTTTTTATATTATAATATAAAATATGGCAAAATCGGATTTCCGTGCCGATATAAAAACTGCCCGAAAAACAAACCGATTTGTCCTTATCAACAATAAGTCTTAATTAACATACTTAACATTAAAAAGGGGATTGAAAATATGAAAATTGCAGTAGCCGGTACAGGATATGTCGGACTATCACTTGCTACCCTGCTTTCGCAGGATAACGAGGTTACAGCCGTTGATATTATTCCCGAAAAGGTCGAGAAAATAAATAACCGCGTTAGTCCCATCCGGGATAAAGAGATAGAAGAGTTTTTTGCGACCAAAAAACTTAATCTTACCGCCACTCTTGATGCGAAAGCGGCTTATGAGGGCGCACAGTATGTAATCATCGCCGCCCCTACAAACTACGACGCGCATAAAAACTATTTTGACACCTCGGCGGTCGAAAGTGTTATCGAAACGGTTATGCGGTATAACGACGACTGTATTATGGTTATAAAATCCACCATTCCCGTAGGTTATACCGAGAGTGTTCGCAAAAAATATGGAACCAACCGAATAATTTTCAGCCCCGAATTTCTGCGCGAATCAAAAGCGCTATACGATAATCTTTACCCCAGCCGTATAATCGTCGGCACCGATAAGGATGACGCCGAGCTGACCGTGAAAGCGCAAACCTTTGCGGCTCTTTTGCAAAAAAGCGCTGTTAAAGAAAATATCGAAACCCTTATAATGGGCTTCACCGAAGCCGAAGCCGTAAAGCTATTTGCAAACACCTACCTTGCTTTGCGCGTTTCGTATTTTAACGAGCTTGACACCTACGCAGAGGTTAAAGGTCTTAACACCGAAGACATCATAAAGGGCGTTTGTTTAGATCCGCGCATAGGCAATTACTACAACAACCCCA
>CADBUL010000043.1 GCA_902797875.1 Oscillospiraceae bacterium
GAGTTATATTGCGCTTGCGCTCAGTTAAAGGGCGAATATAATATAACTGCGACCGCAAGGGAGCAATATAATTATGCCTTAAGGCATAATATAACTGCCGCAAAAGCGGCAATATAACTCATGCTTCGGGCCCCGCCCGATTTTCTTTTTTCTTGCTTTTTATTACCTCTTACGGGTTGACTGCTTACAGTCTTGCAAGGCAGATTAGATACACGCCTTATGGCGTGATTTTTTGCCCCTGCAAATTATATCTCATCTCGCATAAGCGAGATATTTCACTTTTAATTTCAAACAATAAGCATAAAAACAGAGCACGCAAACGCGTGCTCTGCTAGTTTATAATCCCTTATTCTTTCCCAAACGTCAACGCGCCCTGGTCGGATTTTTTGTCTTCCCAGGTGAATTTTAAGGCGTTTTTATCGAAAACCACCGTGCCGCTTCCATCGTTATAAACGGTATCTTCAGATACAACCACGTTGTTATCGTCAAGTTTTACCTTTTTCATAACGTCGTCGGTAAAAGACATGGTAAGATCGTCCCCAAAATCGCCGGTCAGTGACCATTCGGTATAGTCTTGCGGGTCGCCGATTGTAACGGTAACGCCGACCTTGTCAACCCCAAGCAGTTTTACAACCGCGGTTGCCTTGCCATCGGTTGCAGTGTAGTTGCCGGGGATTATCGCAAGCGGATCCTGGCCGTAGATGGGTGAAACCTCTTTATCGGGGTCTCCGGTCAATTCGGCATCTGCCGCGCTGCCGGTGTTTTCCGCCTTGTTTTCGGGCTCTTTTTGGCTGCATGCCGCAAGAGAAAACAACCATAATATCGCTAAAATAATACATAATACTTTTTTCATTTTTATCACCCTTTATTTTATAATGACTATTGCTTTTTCAGTATATACAATTTCCGGCTCTCGGTCAAGATGTATCGCCCAAATACCGTTAAGGTCGTTTATTTTGTAAACTATTTGACTTTTTTACCCCTATTTGTTACAATATAAAACAGTAAAGAGGTGAACACCATGAGCGGCATAAAACGCGTTTTAACGCTTGTTTTGGCAGCTATACTTATTGGCTGTCTTGTTTGCGTACCCTGTGCGATTGCACTTGAAGTCGATCACGATTGCTGTGGGGATGACTGTCCCGTTTGCGCTCTGATCAATCTTTGCGAAAATGTTATAAAAGCGTTAGGCGTTGTTTTTGCGGTTGCTTTATTAACCAGGGAAATCTTGTTTGTCCTGCCGCGTTTTAGAAATAGCATGGGTTTTTGCCGGGTCGTTTCACCGGTATATTTAAAGGTTAAACTTTCAAATTAAATAGAACCAACTGTACTAAATAATTCATTTGGTTCCTTTTTGCCGTGCGCAAAAGGTCTATTTAATTTGGAGGTTATTTTTATGCGTAAAATTATTTCACTTTTAATAGCGGTTTTGCTTATTGCCGCCCTGTTTTGCGGTTGCAACGGTACCGCCGTAACAAACAAAAAGTATTCGGTAGTTACCACCGTTTTTCCCGAATTTGATTGGACTAAAGAGATTTTGGGCGACCGTTCATCGGATTTTGATCTTACCATGCTGATCGACAGCGGGGTAGACCTGCACAGCTTTCAACCTACCGCTTCCGATATGATGAAAATATCCAACTGCGATTTATTCATCTACATCGGGGGCGAATCGGACAAGTGGGTTGGCGACGCGCTTAAACAGGCCAATAACGATAAAATGATTGCCCTTAATTTGCTTGAGGTTTTAGGCGACCAAGCCAAAAATGAAGAGACGGTCGAGGGTATGCAGGAAAGCGATGAGGAAGAAGAGGAAGAAGCATACGACGAACACGTTTGGCTTTCGCTTAAAAACGCCGCCGTATTCTGCGAAAAAATCAAAAACGCCTTATCGGAAATCGACCCCGAAAATGCCGACGTTTTCGCCGAAAACTGCAAAGAGTATGTGGGCAAACTTAACGATTTGGACAGTCAGTACGATGAGGTCGCAAAGAACGCCAAAATCAAAACCCTGCTGTTTTGCGACCGCTTTCCGTTCAGGTACCTTACTGCCGATTACGGACTAAGTTATTACGCGGCTTTCAGCGGCTGTTCAGCCGAAAGCGAAGCAAGTTTTGAAACCGTAAAATTCTTAGCCGATAAGGTAAGCGAGTTTTCGCTTAAAGCGGTTATAACCCTTGAAAATTCCGATAATAAAATAGCCGATACGGTGATAAAAACATCGGGTAAAAGTGACGTTAAAATACTTACTCTCGATTCAATGCAGTCGGCTACGCAAAACGATGTACAAAACGGCGTTACCTACCTTTCGGTAATGCAAAAAAACCTTGAAACGCTCAAAATTGCTTTAGGAGAATAAAATGTCGCAACTTGTTTGTAAATCTTTGTGCCCCGGGTACGACGGTAAAGAGATTCTGCACTCGGTCGATTTTTCGGTTGACGCCGGTGATTATCTGTGTATTGTCGGCGAAAACGGTTCGGGCAAATCCACCTTAATGAAGACCATACTCGGCTTACAGCCTGCCATTTCGGGCGAAATTCTATACGGCGACGGGCTGCAGCGCAACAAAATCGGCTACCTGCCGCAACAAACCGTAGTACAAAAAGATTTTCCTGCTACCGTAAAAGAAATTGTTGTTTCGGGTTTTTGCGGTCAAAACGGTTTTAAGCCGTTTTACAGCATAAAGCAGCGTATAACAGCCCAAAACAATATCGAAAAAATGGGCATTTCGCACCTGACGAAACGTTGTTACCGGGAACTTTCGGGCGGTCAGCAACAAAGGGTACTGCTGGCAAGGGCGTTGTGCGCCACCGAAAAAATGCTGCTGTTAGACGAGCCCACCGCGGGACTTGACCCCATTGTTACCGCCGAAATGTATTCCATTATAAAATCGCTTAACGATAGCGGAATTACCGTAATTATGATAACCCACGATATTTCTGCGGCGCTTAAATACGCAAACAAAATTTTACACATAGGACAAAAATTGTTTTTCGGCTCGCCTAAAGATTACCGCGAATTTCAATCCGGTTTGTCCTTAAACGGGGGGTGCGAAAAATGAGCATTTTTTCAACCATAGCGCAGTATTTTTCGTACCCTTACGTTGTAAACGCCATGGTGGTCGGCGTACTGATTTCGCTTTGTTCGTCACTTTTAGGCGTAACGCTGGTGCTTAAACGCTTTTCGTTTATAGGCGACGGGCTTTCCCATGTGGCTTTCGGTGCTATGGCGGTCGCCGCCGTAACGGGACTTACCGACAATATGTATATTGTATTACCCGTTACGGTTATTTGCGCCGTTTTGCTTTTAAGCGGCGGACAAGACTCGGTAATTAAGGGCGATGCCGCCGTTGCCATGATTTCGGTCGGCGCCCTTGCAATCGGCTACCTTATTATGAACGTCTTTTCGCGTAATCTGCGCTCGTCAAATCTTTCGGCGGACGTGTGTTCAACCCTTTTCGGCTCGACCTCGATTTTAACGCTCAGCAATACCGAAGTTTGGCTTTGCGTAATACTGTCGGTTGTGGTCGTAGCGGCGTTTATCTTCTTTTACAACAAGATTTTCTCGGTAACCTTTGACGAATCTTTCGCCAAAGCGACCGGCACCAAAACAGGGCTTTACAACCTTCTTATTGCTATAATAATTGCCGTAATAATTGTTTTGGCAATGAATCTGGTCGGCTCGCTGCTTATATCGGCGCTGGTTATTTTCCCGGCGCTGTCTTCAATGCGGGTTTTCAAAAGCTTTAAGTCGGTTACAATATGTTCGGCGGCGCTGTCGGTTGGTTGCTCGGCTTTGGGATTGCTTATTTCCATACTGCTTGGCACACCGGTCGGCTCGACCATCGTTGCGGTCGATATAGTGGTATTTGCGCTGTTCTCACTTTTAGGTTTAATTTTAAGAGGTGTTAAAAAATGAAAGCATTATCTTTAATTACCGCGATTTGCATTTTGCTTTTAATGGTTTGCGGGTGCGGTGATCCAAACCAAACCGAGGGGGACATATCTTCTAATAACTCAACTGAAAGCGTTGTAGAAGATACAAGCATAGCAGATATCGACCTTACCACCCTTAACAGCACCATGGTTTATTCGCAGGTTTATGATATTGTTTCAAACCCCGACAGGTATTTGGGCAAAACAATTAAAATGAGGGGTAACGTCGGCGTTTATCACGATACCGCAACCGATATTTACTACTACGCTTGCATAATTCCCGACGCAACCGCCTGCTGTCAGCAGGGCATAGAGTTTTTGCTAAAAGGCGACCCGTCTAACGATAAGTACCCCGCAACAGGTACCGAAATCACCATAGAGGGCGTCTTTGAAACCTACCAAGAGGGCGACCAGACCTACCCGCGGCTTAAAAACGCCGAACTGCTCTAAAAAAACAAACAGCCGGATGTTTAATTACATCCGGCGTTTTTTTATTTACTGTTTTGTTTGGCAAATTTGCAAATGCCGCCAAGCACACATTTTTCACAGTAGGGTTTTCGCGCGGTGCACACCGCCCTTCCGTGAAGCACCGTTCGGTGGCAAAAATCACTGCTTTCGCTTGGTGGTAAAAGCTTTCGCATTATATCTTCAACCTTTTTGGGGTAGGTGGTGGAAATAAAACCAAGTCGGTTGCAAATTCTTATAAAATGGGTGTCGCATACAACGGCGGGTTTTTTATAAACATCCCCCATTATAAGGTTAGCGGTTTTTCGTCCGATTCCGGGCAACGAGGTTAAATCTTCGATATTATCGGGGACTTTCCCGCCAAACTTATCGCACAAAACGGTCGCCATCGCCTTCAAATCTTTGGCTTTGGTTTTATATAGTCCGCAAGATTTTATGTAGTTTTCTATTGTTTCAACCGTAGCGCTCTTAAAGCTTTGAGGGTCGGGCAGAGCCGCAAAAAGGTCGGGCGTTACCATATTTACGCGTGCGTCGGTACATTGCGCCGAAAGTCGGGTGGCAACAAGAAGCTGAAAGGGATCATCGTAGCAAAGCGAACAAATCGCGTCAGGATATTCTTTTTTAAGCAGCTGTACCGCCGCAACGACTGTTTTTTTCATAATACCGCCTCCAACAAAATTCTATCATATTCTACAAAATAGTTCAATATCGAAAAATCTTTACATTTAATAAAAATATGTTAAAATAATAGTATGGAAAATTTAGTTCACAACATCTTTACAAACGAGGCCGTTGCAGCTGTTTTACCCTACGTAAAAGAGTTTTTGCGGCTTATTACCTGGGTGCCCATCGTAATTCTTTTAATTAGATGGGTGCGGCTTTTGTATGCCCCGAAAACCGTGGACGAGCCCTTTGCAATTCTTTCACTTAAAAACGGCAACACCCGGTACGAAATAAACGGCTACGAAACCGCTATAGGTCGTATGAAAAATTCCGATATTGTGCTTAATTATCCCTTTATTTCGCGCAATCACGCCGTTATATGCTACCGCAAAAACAAGTGGTATGTTTTTGATACCGGCTCCAGCGGCGGCGTGTTTGTCAACGGCAGAGAAATCAAAAATGGTAAAGAAATAATCACGGGCGATACGGTGGCGTTCGCGGAGCTTGAATTTGTTTTTGGCGCGTCGTACGATATGGACGACAGCCGCGATATATATTCCTCGGCAGAAAAGGCAAAAAAAGATGGGCTTAAAAAGACTAACAGAAAAAGCAAAAAAGCGTAAAATAACACCGTCGATGCTCTTTTCGGCGGTAATGGCGTTTCAGGTTATGTGCCTGATGCGTCTGTGTTTGTGCGAGCATTTTTGGGCGGCGCCCACCGCAGTTTTGGCCATTTTGGCGTTTATGATTATCGAGATTGTCTACTACGTAATATTGCGCAAAGTATCGGGCGGCGGAGTGCTGGAAACAACCGCGTTTTTCCTATCGGGCGTAGGGCTTTTCGCCCTGGCGGGAGCCACTCCCGAAGCGGTCTTGTGGCAGCTTGTCGCCTTTGTAATAGGACTTTTGTTCTTTGTAATTTTCAACCTGTTTTTATCCGATCTTGATCGGGTTATGAAGTTCAAACCCTACATAGTCGCCCTGGCGGTTATTTTGCTTGTAATAAACCTGGCGCTTGGCAAGGTAATAGGTGGCAGCCAAAACTGGATACGCCTTGGCGCCCTGTCCCTTCAACCGAGTGAATTTGTTAAAATCGCCTTTATTTTGGTGGGCTCAACTACGCTGGAACGCATGCAAAGTTCCAACCACCTTACCTGGTTTATGGTCTTTTTTGCGGTGTGTATGGCTTCGCTTGCCTGGATGGGCGATATAGGTACGGCGGCCGTATTTTTTGCCACCTTTTTGGTGCTGTGCTTTTTGCGAAACGGCAGGTTTGGTACCGCAATCCTTATGTGTGGCGGCGCCGCGGCGGCTGGCTCGGCTTTAGTAATCGCAAAACCGTATATCGCGCGGCGTTTTTCTGCGTGGGGGAATGTTTGGAGCGACCCCAACGGTTTGGGCTACCAGCAAACACGTACCCTTATTGCCATTGCTTCGGGCGGCGTTTTGGGGCTGGGGCCGGGCAACGGCGTGCTTAAAAACGTAGTTGCCGCCAACAACGACCTTGTTTTCGGACTTGTCAGCGAAGAGTGGGGACTTTTGGTGGCAAGTCTTGTACTGCTCGTTTATTTTGGCTGGGTGGTTTTGGCTATTCGCGGCGCTTCGGGCGCAAAATCAAGTTTTTACGCCATTGCGGCGGTATCAGCCGCCTGCCTGCTACTGTTCCAGGCGGGGCTTAACGTTTTCGGCGTAACCGATATAATTCCGCTTACCGGCATAACCTTACCCTTTGTAAGCCGCGGCGGGTCGTCTATGATTGCCTCGTGGGGGCTTTTATCCTTTTTGAACTTTGTACCAAGACTTGGAGAAGACCAATGAAAAAGATAGGTAAAAGAGCGCTATGTGCATATATTTTGCTCGCCGTATTTTCGGTTGGGCTGTGCTTTTTTTACTTTAAGTTTTGCGTAGGCGGCGGCAGTTGGGCGCTCTCACCTTATAATCAGCATATTTACAGCCAGGGAAACCTTAAAAACACCGGCACCATTACCGATAAAAACGGCGTAAAACTTGCCGTAACCAAAGACGGTAAACGCACCTATTACAGCGATAAATCGGCAAGAAAATCACTTTTGCATATTATAGGCGACAACAGCGGTAATTTCGGCGGCAGTATACAAA
>CADBUL010000044.1 GCA_902797875.1 Oscillospiraceae bacterium
ATTTCAACATCGGGAACATTTTGCGCGGCGGCTGTTTCTTGTGCGGCGGCGCCCGAAAGATCGCCAACAGTTACTCGACCGCCAATGCCCGTGCCGGTAATTCCGCTTGCGTCTTTACCAAGACCTGCGGCGGCAGATGTAAGTACGGTACCGTTTTCTACGGCGTTTATAACGTCCGCTTCGACTATTCTTCCGTAAGGTCCGGTTGGCGCAACGCTCGAGAGGTCGACACCGTGTTTTGCGGCATAGTTTTTAGCTCTGGGAGAGGCCTTATAGTCGGCGCTCTTTTCGCCCGAAGCAACTGCTTCCACCTTAACCTCGGTCTTTTCTTCTTTAACTTCTTCGGCTTTTTCTTCGGATTCTTCCTGAGCGTCGCCCTTAGGAATAAGGTCGGAGTAGTCTTCACCCTCTTTACCGATAACGGCTACGCCGGTAAGGCAGGGAACATCGTCGCCTTCGACGCTGAAGATGTCCAGAAGAACACCGTCTTCGGAGGCTTCTTCGTCTACCGAAGCCTTGTCGGTTTCGTACGAAAAAAGAACGTCGCCCTTTTTTACGGCATCGCCTTTTTGTTTGTGCCATTTGGTGATAACACAGCTTTCAACCGTAATACCAACCTTGGGCATAAGTACTAATGTTGCCATTTCTTTTCTTCCTTTCAATTATATACTTAATGCAGTAGCATTTTTAAGCAAATATTCTTCAGCTTCATCGTTCCAAAGACCGTTATGGTCCTTTACGATTTGGTCAAGTCTTGCAAATACGGGGTCGGTTTTGCCAAGTTCCTCAAAATCGGCAATAGCTGTAAGCGGCATAGAAATATGCGTGTAAATAAGTTTTTTACCTCCGGGGATGTTAGGCAGATTTTTGGTGGCTTCTGCCGCGCTGTCAAGTCCGCCGACGTGGGTGATCATAGCGGCAGGGTTAATCTGTTTGGATTCCATCATTTTCAGCGACTCTTTAAGGTCGTCGGTGTTGCCGCCCGAGGTGCCGACAATATGAGTAGTAGCATAGTGAACGTTATAGAAATTAAATTCGGCTGTAAACTGAGGGTTGGTTGGCCCTGCGAAGAAATTAAGACAACCGTCCTTTGCAAGCAGCTTGTCACCCATTTCCACAACCGGTTTAACCGGGGCAAACACAAATACGTCGTCATACGAATTGCCGTCTGCAAGTTCTTTTAAGTATGCAACGGGATCGGCAATATCCGAGGTATCAACGTATACAAGCTTAACTCCGTTTTTGGCTGCGTCTTCAACCGGGAGAATTTCTTTGGCGCGCGCTAAACGATCTTTTGAAATATCGGTTACAACAAGCATTTTCGGTTTTCTGGGATTATGTATGGCGTAATCTATTGCGCCAAGACCCATCGGGCCGACGCCTGCCAAAATAGCAGCATATCCGCCCTCTTTAATACCCATAACATGGTCGTAATAACCTTGTTTTCTGTGATGATAGTTAGCGTGGAAACCGCCTACTATACAACTCATAGGTTCACCAAGCGAGCCGTAGAAAAAGCTTTTGCCAAAATAGGGAAGAACACATCCGAGCTCTATTGCGACTGCCGGAATTATGATATACGTAGCGTCGCCTCCGTAGTAACTAAACGAGTATCCGGGGGCATCTAAAGAACCTTTATAGTTCATAGAGGGTTGTACGACAAACTTATCTCCAACCTTGTAATCATTTGCCCATTTAGCGCCGATTTTAACAAATTCACCGCAGAATTCATGACCGATTATTATCGGTTTTTCAGCTACATTGTCGGGAACGCGCTTGTGATCCGCGCCTTGTATGGTGGCTTTATACGAAGACATACAAAGACTGTCCGATACGACCTTGGCAAGTATTTCGTCGTCTTTAATTTCGGGGAGTTCGAAGGTTTCAAGACGAAGATCGTTTTTGCCGTAAAGTTTAAGTGCCGTTGTTTTCATTTTTTTCCTCCTAAACAGTAATTACTGAAACGCCGAGCATTTCGGCTTTTTTAACAATGGTGTTATAATGCGGTAAATCGGTAATAAGCACGTCCACATTTTTAAGACTTGCGAAGGTGAATGGGAGTGTTTTATCCAATTTGTGCTTGCTTAAAAACATAATTACCTTGCTTGCTTTTTTTATAACGGCTTTTTTAACCTCGCAGTCGGCATAGTTACCAACCGTAAAACCTCCGGAAAGCGAAAAACCCGAAGGAGAAATAAATGCAAGGTCAATGTTTAACATTTTAAGACACATAATTGCAGAAGCGCCTGCAACCGAGCAGTTGTTGGGGTTAAGCGTGCCGCCGATAAGATTAATGGTAGTATTCGGACGGTTTGCAAGTTCAAGGGCAACGTTCGGTCCGCTTGTTACAACCGATAAAGGTTTGTTTGGCAGTATTTTTGCAAGAGCCAGCATGGTCGTACCCGAATCCAGAAAAACCGAACGACCCGATTCTATAAGCGATACAGCAGACTTTACAAGCAAATCTTTTTCATCCGCGTTTTCGCGAAGTCTTTTAGAAAATGTGTCCTCGTTTTTAGGAAGCGTACCTATAAGTGTAGCGCCGCCGCGTATTCTTTTGGCAAAGCCTTCTACTTCAAGCCGTTCAATATCACGCCGCAGTGTCATAACCGAAACGTCCGGAAGCGCATTTGAAAGCTGTGCGTAAGTTACGGTTTTGTTCTTTTTAAGCATCTTTTTAACAGCTTCGATTCTGTTATATGTCAAACGCCACACCCCTTTATATCATAATCTTACTATATAATATCATCCGACGTGTTAAATGTCAACATAATCTTTGTGAATTTCACAAAAATTAACATAAAGATAACATACGATGCGCAGACGAACTTTATATTGTATATACAATATAAAAACCTTGAATTTTTCGTAAGCGTGTGTTATAATTATGATGTAAACGGAGGTGTAAATATGAATAAAATCATTTGCATAGCGCGTGAATTTGCAAGTGGCGGCAGCGATATAGGGAAGATGGTATCGCAAAAATTAGGCATACCGTTTTACGATAAAGAGATTATAACTCAAATTGCGAAAGACCACGGTTTAAGTGAGGAAATAATAGAGAATTACGACGAAAAGCCCACAAACAGCTTTTTATATTCGCTTTCTCTTGGCGCATATTCCTTCGACGGCTCAAACGCAAATGTACCTAATATGCCGCTTTCTGACAAGGTTTTTGCCGCTCAAAGCGAGATTATTAAAGATGTTGCAGATAAAGGACCATGCGTAATAATTGGCCGATGCGCAAATTACACGCTTAAAGATAAGCAGGACGTATTATCGGTTTTTATCCACGCTCCGACCGACTTTAAGCTGGAACGTTTAACCAGAATTAAAGGATTAGACCGTGATACGGCTATGGGTGAACTTCGCAAAACCGATAAAAAGCGTGCAACCTATAACAATTATTATTCCGATATAAATTGGGGCGATGTAAAATCTTACGATTTGTGTCTTAACAGCTCTATCGGATTTGACAAGTGCGCAGATATAATATGCTCAGCGTTTAACAAATAGTTTAAGGCACCTTTTTTCGTATTTACCGTAATATGGTAAGAGAAATAAGGTGCTTTTATGTATTACATATCTAACCGCAAACGCGGAATTTTAAGGGGCATTGCATTAGTTTTAAGCGTCGCGTTGGTTATATTTATCGCGGTATCTGTTAGTATCCGCAAAAGAATTATTAAGAATCTGCTTGTTGCGGCGCAAAACAAGTTTTCTGACGTTTGCAACCGGGCTTATGATACAGTTGCGGATAAACTTAATATCACCTACGAAGATATTGTAATACCAAACAAAGACAGTAGCAATAATATAACTTCGCTATCGGTAAATTCGGTTCTTGTAAACAAGATTAAAACCATGCTTGATAGCGAGGTTGACAATATTTTATCAAAAAACGGAAAGTTTAGTTTTTCTATAAGTATCGGTACAATTTTAGGCAATGAATTTACCGCCGGCAGGGGACCGTCAATACAATTTGAGTACGATATGTTTTGTTCTATCAGTACTGATTTTGAAAGCAATTTTACCTCTTGCGGAATAAACCAAACCAAACATCAAATCATACTAAACATAAGCAGCGATTTATCTACTACGTCGCCTTTTGCCACAAATCAATTGGTAGATAATTTGCAGTATTTATTATGCGAAACCGTAATAGTAGGGGACGTTCCGCAAAGTTATACAAATATTAACTTGAACAGGTGAATTATGGACGTTAAAAATGAGATAATTGAATTAACAAACCGGCTTAAAAAGTATTCAACCGCTTATTATGACAGTGATAAACCGCTTATAAGCGACTTTGAATACGACTCTCTTATGCGCAAACTTGTCGACCTAGAAAACAAATACCCCGAATATAAACTGCCCGATTCGCCAACCTCGAAGGTAGGCGGTTCCGCAAGCAAACTTTTTAACCCGGTAACACATACAGTTAAAATGGAGAGTCTGCAAGACGCCTTTTCATACGACGAACTGTACGCCTTTGAAAACCGTGTAAAAGAGTTTACCGATAATATCGAGTTTTCTTTTGAACCAAAGATCGACGGACTGTCTGTTTCGCTTGAATATCAAAACGGTAGCCTTGTTACCGCTTCCACAAGGGGAGACGGCAGTGTCGGCGAAGATGTGACCGCTAACGTTTTAACCATTAAATCTATACCCAAAACCATTGATTTTAAGGACAAACTTGAGGTGCGCGGTGAGGTATATATGTCGCGTGCCGAATTCTTAAAACTAATTGAAAGGCAAGAGAACAACGGCGAAAAAACCGCTAAAAACCCGCGCAATGCCGCGGCAGGATCACTTCGACAAAAGAACAGCGAAATCACCAAAAGACGAAATCTGTCTTGCTACTGCTTTAATATTCAGCAGATAGATAATATGGAGTTTACAACCCATACAGACTCGCTTGATTTCTTGAAAAAGCTTGGGTTTCCGGTAGTTCCGTTTTATAAAAAGGTTAACGGAATTGCGCAGGCTATAAAAGAAATAGAGAATCTTGGTAATACACGTGAAAATTTAGATTGTGATATTGACGGCGCCGTATTAAAGGTCAACGACTTAGCCCTGCGTCAAACTATGGGCAGTACGGTAAAATGCCCAAGATGGGCCATCGCTTACAAATATCCGCCCGAAGAAAAGGTTACAAGACTGAATAATATTTCGGTAAATGTCGGCAGAACCGGCGCAATTACTCCCGTTGCAGAATTTTCTCCCATACTCCTTGCGGGTACTACTGTTTCAAGAGCCGTTCTTCACAATCAAGACTTTATTGCCGAAAAAGGTATTAAAATAGGGGACGATATAATAGTTCGTAAAGCAGGAGAAATAATTCCCGAAGTAGTAGGCTTAAAGCAAACCTATGATTCATCGGTACCTTTCAAAATGCCCGAATTTTGCCCTTCGTGCGGCAGCCCCTTATATAAAGAAGAGGACGAGGCGGTCTTAAGGTGCTTAAATACCGATTGCCCCGCCCAAAACGTGCGCCACATTATTCATTTTGCCTCACGCGACGCCCTCGATATTGAAGGCCTTGGTCCTGCAATGGTAGAACTATTGGTAAAAAATAATCTTATTTCGCAAATATGCGATATTTATTACCTAACCGCCGATAAAATTGAAGCCCTTGAAAGAATGGGCAAAAAATCTGCCGATAATCTTATAAAGGCCATAGAAAACTCAAAAAATAGTGATTTTTACCGCCTTATTTACGGTCTGGGTATAAGGCATATAGGCAATAAGGCGGCTAAAATCGTATGCGATAACTTTACGAATATCGACCTACTTATGGCAGCAAAAAAAGAAGATTTTGAAAATATAGACGGTTTTGGC
>CADBUL010000045.1 GCA_902797875.1 Oscillospiraceae bacterium
CTTGCGGGAAAGCTGATGTTCAAAGAATCTGACCCGCTTGTATCTTTGGGCGCCGCCACAACGTTTATGGTGATTGTTAATCCGTTTTTGTTTGGCAGCGTGGGCTATTTGCTGTCGTTTAGTTCGACCTTCGGTATAATTTGGCTATCACCGAGATTTTTATCGGTATTTAAGCGCTTTCAATTTAACGGCATATTTTATAAGCTGTATTTAATAATGGTTGAAATTTTAGCGCAAACACTGGGCGCATTGTTTGTATCGTTACCTATATTAATGTTCTACTTTTCGTCGGTTTCGGTTGCGGCGCCGCTTACCAATCTAATTTTGTGTTATCCCGTAACGCTTGTATTGTGGCTTTTGGTGTTTGGCGCGTTGCTTAGTTTTGTTCCCGTTTTATCGTATTTCTGCCCGTCGCTATTTATTATTTCATCATATCTATTGCGGTTTATCAGATTTATAATAAATAGAATCGGGATGCTTCCTTGGGCGGTTTTGCCGTCAAAAGACGAATACTATTTTGTATGGATAATCTTGGCGTTCGCTTTCATTATTCTTGTAATATTAAGACGGTTCAAAGACTACAAATCGGCAAGAATTATTTCGGCGGTATCGATAATTATATCGTTTACTATTTCTATATCTGTGGTCGCATATTCGCTGTTATCTGCGCCGGACTACACAAATATATCTGTTGTTAAATGCCGCTACGGCGCTTCGGTAATTGTAAACAGAGGCAACGACGTTTTAATAGTAGATGCAGGTGAAAGTGAAGCCAGCGCCTCGCGTATAACATATGCTCTGCAAAACCTTGGTAAGCGTTCTGCCGATGTACTGCTACTGCCGTACGATTCACAAGATACCGCTGCCGCGGGCTATTTAGCCGACAAAATAGACATAAACCAAATTTATGTGTGCGGCTATGAAAAAGACGAAAACGATATTCGTAATTCTTTACCAGAAAATACCGAGATAGTTTACGATAATTATAGCGGCAAGGTAGGCGACATATCTTACCGCGCCACCGACGAAATCTTGCAAATTACGGTTAAGGGTAAAAACATTGTAATATCTGCAAATCAAGATTTGGAACCGGGTAATCAGGATATATTTATCGCACGCGGCTATATTCCCGAAAACATAGATGCCGATAACGTCTACGTTTGCGGCAACAATATTAAAACGGACGAAGTGCCGCCGCAATTTACACAAATAACTCATACTTTTACGAAAAAACTATTTGACTAGGCAGTAAGTCAAACGGAGGTTAACCTTATGCTTAATCAAGAAGAATTAAAACGAGATATTGCCGCTGGCTGCACTGGATCGGTTTATTTTCTTATTGGTAACGATGCTTATCTTATTAAAACCTATGCCGATAAAATCGCCGCCGCCGTCTGTAGGGATAATGCCGACCTTGATAAAATATGCTTTGAACGCGACGCGGATATTAACGCTATTGAAAGTGAAGCGGCGCAGTTTTCGTTTTTGGGAACAAGACGCTGTATTCTTATACCCGACTATGATTTTGAAGAAGCAAAAAAAGAAGACTACAACAAGTTCAAAAAGCTTATAGCCGAAAACGACTTCAATGTTTTGGTTTTTTATTATGAAATGCTGCAGCTTGATCTTAAAAAATCGACAAAGGTTAAAACCGTCATAAAAATACTTAATGAAAATTCGGCATTTGTGTGTGAACTAAATCATAAAACGCAAGCCGAACTTATGTCGGCGCTTGTTAAGGCCGCACAAAAAAGGGGAGCGTCTATTTCTTCTCAAAATGCACGGTATTTAATTGAAAGAACAAGCCCCGACCTTAATTCGCTAATTAACGAAATAGAAAAATTGAGCCTTTTTGCAAAGGGTGAGATTACTTGTGAACATATTGACGATATGTGCGCGCCGTCCTTTGAGGCAAGTATGTATGATATTGCAAAATATATTATATACGGTAACGTTGACGCGGCGTTTTCCACCATCTTAAACCTTACCAAACAAAAAGTATCGCATACCGCAATATACTTTGAAATATGTTCATTTTTTACCGATGTATATAACTACAAATATGCCTCGGTTGAAAGGAAATACGGCGATGCGGCGGCGGCGGATCTTATGTATCCGAACAATTTGTATTTTAGGTTAAACAAAAACGGCTCGCTCGCCAAAAATATAGACGATAAATCTTTAGATATAATTATGGAACTGTTGCTTGACGCCGATGACGCCGTTAAAGACCAACATGACGGCGCTTTGGCGCTTGAAAAGCTAATAGTCGATATTATTTCGGTGATAAAATGATTAAATTGTCAATTCCGATAATTGTAGAGGGCAAGTACGATAAAATACTGATAAATTCGATTTTTGACTGTACGGTTATAGAAACGCGCGGCTTTGCCGTATTTAACGATGAACGTAAGATTGAACTGATTAAAAAAGCAACGGGTGACGGGTTTCTTGCTGTTCTTACCGAC
>CADBUL010000046.1 GCA_902797875.1 Oscillospiraceae bacterium
AAAAATCGCATCTTACAAAACTGCTTCGCACCTGAAAAAGAGAAAAATACGAGAAATTTTTGGTGCGAAGGACGAAGCAAGGCTTTGTGCCTTGCAAGGACAACAAGCCGAAAAGAGCCGGATTTTTCCTTTTCTCAGGCGTTTTGTCCCTATCAACAATAAGTCAAAACCGTTTATTTTTACCGCAACCGCTTGATTTTTACGACGGGCGGTGCTAAAATACATACATAATCTTAAAGGAGATGTGTTTATGACAAGGCAAGAAATGAAGGCACGCGCTAAAGCGGTGCTTGGCAACAATCTTTTTTGCGAAAAATGGATGTTTGCGCTGCTGGTTGAATTTATTATTCTGGCTATAAACGGGTGCGCCTCGTACATATCTTTCAGTATTGCGTCGGTTATACTTGTCGGGCCGCTCGCAGTCGGCGAGGCTTACTGCTTCCTGAAATCAGCCAGAGACGGCATGACCATAAAAATCGACGATATGTTTAAGGGCTTTACCTCTAACATCGGCGATAACATTGTGCTCGGTTTTTTAAGCACCTTGTTTATCGCTTTATGGTCGCTTTTGTTTATAATCCCCGGTATAGTTAAAAGTTATGCGTATTCGATGATATTCTACATTAAAACAGACCACCCCGAATATGACTGGAAAACCTGCTTAAATGCAAGTACCGAAATGATGCGCGGTCACAAGATGGACCTGTTTATCCTCGATTTAAGCTTTATAGGTTGGTATTTTGTGGGTTCGCTCTGTCTTGGTGTGGGTACCCTTTGGGTAATGCCCTATCACACCGCTACCCGCGCGCAGTTCTACGAATCCATTAAAAACGAGCAGCCTGTTCTGTAATTAACAAAACTAAATCGGGGGCCTTGCGGCTCCCGATTTTTTGTGTAAAAATATCATACAAATATACAGTCGAAGTTCCAAAAGGGTATACACTTTGTACGGCGCAGGTAAACCTTGTAGTCGGGGCGAATCGCCTTGACGGTCAAAATAATGTCGAAAATATCCTGCACGCGGTGGTAACAGGCTATTTTCATTTTGGGCCTGCGGGCGGCTATTAACCCCTTGGCGCCCGTAATCGCCGCCTTTTCGCTGCCTTCGACGTCCATTTTTATGTAGGTAAAGGGAGTCTCAAGCGAATCTACCGTAATTTGCGGTATTTTTATTGCCTTTTTGGCGCCGAAAACGCCCTTTTTAGATGATCGGCCGCCGCCGGGGTAAAAGTCTATATTTGTCAGGCTGTCGCCCACAGCGGCGTTTACGGTGGTAATATTTTGACAGCCTATCAGGTTATCGCAAAGCTTTTTGTAGGTTTTTGGGTCGGGTTCTACCGCCGTAATGCTCCGGTAATTTTTTAGGGTGTCCATAAACTTTATCACCGTGTCGCCAATAAAGGCGCCAAGATCCAAAAACCGTTCGCTTGACGAAAGCTCAAGCAGGTCGAAAATCTCTTGTTCGCTCGAAAGATTTTCAAAAAGATATTGCTCCTTCCCCGAAAGTTTGAAGTTTATCGCCGTATTGAAAAGCGAACGCGAAAGGTCGTCGCAAAGGGTCTGTTTTGCGGCATTAAGTTCATTCCGGTTGGTTTTATAAAAGGCGTAATCAAAACATCCCTCGCCGATAACCGGCACGTCGGGAAAGTATTTTTCGCAATCAATCGCGCGCACGGTTTGTATAACATCGGGCAGTTCGCTGCCAAAACAAATAAGCGCTATCGGGTCAGAAAACCGCTTTTGAATATCTTTGAAACGGCAAACGGTATGACCCAAAAAAGACTGGCCCCGCACAAAGTTGTCCGATGCCATAACGCCGTCGACCGAAATGCCCTCCTTCATAAGACGGTCGGCAATTCGCTGCGCTCCGTCGCCCATACCGTAAAGCACTATCGGTCGCCCTGAACTTTTTAGGTTTTGCCATAAATCGTTCATTTTTACACCCCGGTAATATTATAATCTTTTTTGCTGTTTTTGAAAAGGCAAAAATAATAAAACCCAAAACTTTTTATTGACAAACCGGTAAAACAATTATATAATAATTCCTGCGGCTACTGTGGTCGCACGCGGGCCATTAGCTCAGTTGGTTAGAGCAACCGGCTCATAACCGGTTGGTCCGGGGTTCGAGTCCCTGATGGCCCACCAAGTCAAGCGGCTGACGGCCGCTTGACTGCTTTATGAAACCTGCAATTTAATATTTAGGGGTATAGCTCAGTTGGTAGAGCGTCGGTCTCCAAAACCGTGCGTCGAGGGTTCAAGTCCTTCTGCCCCTGCCAGAAATACGAGTACACCGTTTGGTGTGCTCATATTTTTTGTATATAATTGAAGGACTTGAACCCCAAGGGGGCTTCCGCCGTCAAAAAACAGTACGGCGTACTGTTTTTTAGGTGGAAGGTGCGCAGACGGGTACCGCACGCTTTAGCGTGGGGTCGTCAAGCAGGGCAAAAATTCTTGAATTTTTGTGTCCTTCTGCCCCTGCCAGAAAAAAGCACTTGCTTATGCAAGTGCTTTTTTCAACTATATTCGTTCCTTCGGAACGAGTTATATTCGACCTTCGGTCGAGTTATATTGCTTCGCAGTGATATTC
>CADBUL010000047.1 GCA_902797875.1 Oscillospiraceae bacterium
CCGAAAATGATTTCAGCATTTGCGAAATCGACGAAAACGGCAGTGACAGCAGTTTAAGATTATATGATGAAATAATCGACAAAGGAAAGAATTTGTATGATGGAAAAACAATTAGTTGACAATTACAACACTATTATTAACAACATAAAAACGGCCCCTAAAAAGAACGGAGACGTAATTTTTTTAGCCGCCACAAAAACACAAGATGCCAAAACCATTAACGAGGCGATAGATTTAGGACTAAAATACATCGGTGAAAACCGTGTTCAGGAGTTTTTGTCTAAAAACGACCAAATTAACCCTGCCGCTCACCGCCATTTTATAGGTCATTTACAAACCAACAAGGTTAAAGATATTGTTGGCAAAGTTGAGCTTATTCACTCGGTTGACTCATACAAACTTGCGGCCGAAATTGACAGGCAGTCAAAAAAACTCGGTATAAAAACCGATATTTTGCTTGAAGTAAACATTGGCGCAGAAGAATCTAAATCGGGCTTTTCGCCGTCTGAAATTCAAGAAAATATAGTAAAAATTTCCTCTCTTTCATCGGTTCGAATTATGGGACTTATGTGTATTCCGCCTATTTGCGAGCAAAAAGAGGAAAATCGTAAATATTTTTCAAAAATGTATAATATATTTATTGACATTAAGAGCAAAAAAATAGATAATAGTAATATGGTGTATCTTTCAATGGGGATGTCCGACGATTATGACGTCGCCATTAGCGAGGGCGCAAATATTGTCCGCATAGGAACGGCGCTTTTCGGTAAAAGAAATTATAATATTTTGTAAAGGAAGGTTCATGTTTATGGGTATGATGGACAAACTCAAACAAATGGTTAGTATCCCGTCTGAAGACGATTATGCTGAGGAGTTCGAGCAAAACGAAAACGATTACTATGAAGAAGAATCGCAAGATATTTCTTCTAAAAAGACCTCTTTATTTTCCAAACCGGCAAAAACTTCACCCTCATCTTCCGCCGAATCCAAACAGATGCAGGTAGTTCTCGTAAAACCCAGCCGTTTTGAAGACGCTACCTCTATTGCTGATTATCTTAAAGACAATAAAACGGTTGTGCTTAACCTTGAAAACGCCAACCGTGAGGTTTCGCGCCGTCTTATCGACTTTTTAAGCGGCACTTCTTATGCAAAGGGCGGTAATATTAAAAAGGTTGCGCACAGCACCTACATATTTACCCCGAATAATGTTGATGTACTGGGCGACCTTATTTTAGACGAGCTCGACGGTAATATCTATCTCGGCTAATGACCGAATCACTTTCGTTCATTAAACGCAGAATTGACGATATTGCTTCGTCGGTAAAAAAGGACGGCAAACCTAAATTTCTTGGTTTTTTATCCGAAAACGAAATAGTGTTTGCAAAACTGCATTTAAGAATTGACTTAGGCCATACCTTTTACGGCGGCTTTGAAAACGCCGAACGTCAAATTCTTGCAGTTTACCCGAAAGAACTTAATTTCAGCGTTAGCGCCTTTTCCGTAATACCGATCAAGTTTACCTATATTAAAAATTCGGGGCTTACACATCGCGATTTTTTGGGCGCATTTATGTCGTTAAAAATTGAGCGAAAAACGGTAGGGGATATTTCGGTTTTCGACGGTGTTTGCTACACCGTTGCCCTCAAAGATGCCGCAAAGCTGATTTTAAGTGAAGTCAATAAGGTGAACAACATAGGTGTTAAGCCGCAAATATGTGAATTTTCGGATTTACAAAAACCCGAAAACGCCAAAGTTCAACTAAGATTTACCGTAACATCCAACCGCCTTGACGCGGTCGTTTCGTCAATTACACATCTTTCTCGAGAGAGAGCAAAAGACTTGATTTCAAATTGTGAAGTTTTAGTGAATTCGCTTAATGTTAATAAGTTTGTAAAACCGTTAACCTGCGGCGATAAAATAACCGTTCGCGGTTATGGTAAGTTTGTAGTAGAAAACTGCGACGAAATATCTAAAAAGGGAAAAATTGTTTTCAATATTTCAAAATATATTTAGGGGGAATAACGATGTACACAACAGAAGACATTAGAGAAATAGACTTTTCAACCTCTATGAGTGGCTATAAAAAGTCCGAGGTTGATGATTTTCTTGATCAGCTTGCCGATGATTACGAGCAACTTGTCAGCGAAAATAAGCAGCTCAAACAGCAACTTAAAAACAGTGCTGCGGCGGCTTCTCCGGTTGCCCAAAAAATTGCCGCTCCTTCCGAGCCTGACCTTGCGACTACCGAAAATGTACAAAACATCTTAACCTCTGCGCAGCGTTTTTCAGATCAACTTATTTTCGAAGCAAAACAAAAAGCTGAAGCGCTTCTTACCGACGCTGCAATTAAGGCAAAAGAAATAGAAGATAAAATTGCGGCTGACAAGACGCAGTCGGATGAAAGTATCGCTAAACTTAAAGCAGATACCGAACAGACCGTTACCACCGTATTAAAGGGCGCTAACGATAAATCCGAAAGCATAGTTCTTGCCGCTAAAGACAGTGTAGAAAGGCAGCAGATGCTGTTTGATAAACTGCGCGTTGAAGCCGATATGTTCAAGACAAAACTAATTGACGGCTACAAAAAACAACTTGATCTTTTAGAAGAATTCCCGATTGAGGTACCTTTTGACGCGGTTCACGCCAGTAAGGCGGTTGAATTCATAATCGATAACAAACCCGATTTTAATTCGTTTATAAATCAGGAAGCGCAGACAGAAAGCGAAATCGCTAAACCCGCTCAACCGACAAAAGATTCTTATATAGCCGACGACGCAGCAGAACCTGCAGAACCTGAATACGAAAACCGCGACGACGATAATCAATATGTTATGAAAGACAAAGCCGTAGAAGTTAAAGATGATCAGGCAGAGGATAGCGCAAAACTTCCCGCCGAAGAAAAAGATGAAAATGACGGCGGTAAAAAAGGTTTTATGTATTTATTCAAAGACGAAGACTGATATTTTTTAAGGAGATATTTTTCAAATGCAGCAAGATTATAACCAGACACTTAACCTGCCAAACACCGATTTCCCTATGCGGGCAGGCCTGCCCGAAACCGAACCCGTCGCGCTTAAAGAGTGGCAGGACAATGATTTATACGGTAAATTGATGCAACATAACGACGGTAATCCGCTTTATGTTTTGCACGACGGTCCTCCTTATGCAAACGGTGTTATACATCTTGGTACCGCCCTCAACAAAAGTCTGAAAGACTTTGTTTTGCGCTATAAAAATATGACCGGCTTTAAAGCCCCCTATATACCCGGTTATGATACTCACGGTTTACCTACCGAACTTAAAGCGAGAAAACAAGCGGGTCTTAAAGGCAGCGAAAATGTATCTCCTTTGGAAATTCGTAAAATTTGCCACGAATTTGCACTCGGTTTTGCAGAATCTCAGCGCCGCCAGTTTGAAAGACTTGGCGTTTTGGGCGATTGGGAGCATCCCTACTTAACCCTTAAAAATGATTATGTAGCGCGCCAAATCGAAGTTTTCGGCGAAATGGCTGAAAAAGGATACATTTACAAAGGCTTAAAACCGGTTTACTGGTGCCCTGAATGTCAAACGGCGCTGGCAGAAGCCGAAATAGAGTATTCCGATGATGTTTGCTACTCTATCTATGTTAAATTTAAGACCTTTGACGATAAAGGCGTTTTTGAAAAATTAGGTATCGATAAAAACAAGGTTTTCTTTGTAATTTGGACTACCACTACCTGGACACTACCGGGTAACGTTGCCATTTGTCTTGGACCCGATTTTGATTATGATATTATAAAAACGGGTGATCAGTACCTTGTTATGGCGCAGGCGCTTGCCCCCGCGGCACTTGCCGAAGCCAAAATAGAAGACTATGAGGTTGTTGCGACTGTAAAGGGTAAAGACCTTGAATTTATTACGGTTGACCACCCATTTCTTGACCGTAAATCGGTTGTAATTGTGGGCGACCACGTTACCCTTGAAAGCGGTACCGGTTGCGTTCATACCGCGCCCGGTCACGGTATTGAAGACTTTGAGGTTTGCCGTTTGTATGATGATATTCCCATAGTTGTTCCGGTGGATAATAAAGGTTATTTAACCGACGAGGCAGGGGAGTTTTCGGGTCTTCATATTGACGAGGCCGGTAAGGCAATTGCTCAAAAACTTGATTCAACCGGTAATCTTTTTGCAATTCAAAAAATAACCCACCAATACCCCCATTGCTGGCGTTGTAAAAATCCTGTTATCTTCCGCGCGACCGAGCAGTGGTTCTGTTCAATATCCGATTTTGCCGACAAAGCCATCGAGGCGGTAAAATCGGTTAAATGGATTCCCGCCTGGGGCGAGGACCGCATTTCGAACATGATCAAAGACCGAAGCGACTGGTGTATTTCACGTCAGCGCACCTGGGGTGTGCCCATCCCGATTTTCTACTGTAAGCACTGCGGCAAAGAAATAATCAATCCTCAGTCCATTAAACATATCGCTAACCTTTTCCGCAAAGAAGGTCCAAACATCTGGTACGAGTGGGATGCCTCTAAACTTGTTTTAGAGGGTACTACATGCCCCGATTGCGGTTGCAACGAGTTTGTTAAAGAAACCGATATTATGGACGTTTGGTTTGATTCGGGTTCTTCGCATACCGCCGTTTTGGACCAGCGCGAAGAGGTACACTCTCCGGCGGATCTTTATCTTGAAGGCGCCGACCAGTATCGCGGCTGGTTCCAGTCTTCCTTGCTTACATCAGTTGCCACCAAGGGCGTAGCGCCTTATAAAACGGTTGTTACTCATGGCTGGGTTGTTGACGGCGAAGACAAAAAAATGTCTAAATCGCTTGGAAACACAATTGTTCCCGACGACATTGTAAGTAAATTCGGCGCCGATATTTTGCGACTTTGGGTTGCTTCTTCTGACTATCACGCCGATATTCGCGTTTCTAACGAGATATTAAAGCAACTTTCGGAAGTTTACCGCAAAATTAGAAATACCGCAAGGTTTATTCTCGGTAATATTTCGGATTTTGACCCGAATACCGATTGTGTGCCGTTTGAACAGCTTCAAGATATTGATAAATATGCGCTTACCCTTGCCGACAACCTTGTTAAAACCTGTCGCAAGGCGTACGATAACTTTGAATATCACATAGTTTTCCATGCAATTCATAATTTCTGTGTTGTTGATATGTCTAACTTCTATCTCGACGTTTTGAAGGACCGCCTTTATGTTGAGAAAAAAGACAGTCTGACACGCCGCGCGGCGCAAACTGCCATATATGAGATTTTAGACACATTAACACGCCTTGTTGCGCCTATTTTGGCATTTACATCAGAAGAAATATGGAAGTTTATGCCGCATAAGGACAGCGACGATACCACCAGTGTTTTATTTAACCAAATTCCCGAATATAAGGGTATTGCAAACAACAAAATAGACGCATATTTTGAGAAAATTCACCTTATTCGCGACGACGTTAAAAAGGCGCTTGAACTTGCCCGTAAAGACAAGATTATAGGTTCGTCTTTAGACGCGAAAGTTACCATTCACGCAACCGGCGAATTATTTGATTTTCTATCAAGCGCAAAAGACTTAAAGTCAATATTTATTGTATCTGCCATTGAAATCGTAAATGGTGGCGAGGGCGACTTTAAGGGTGAGCAGGATATTTCGGTCACGGTCAGCGCCGCGCCCGGTAACAAGTGCGCAAGATGCTGGTCGTACAGCGAAACGGTCGGAAGCAATTCCAATCATCCCGACCTTTGCGAGCGTTGTGCAAAAATTTTAGGAGAATAGATATGCTATATATTATTGCGGCATTACTTTCTGCACTCATTATCGGTGGCGATCAGATTTCTAAAATGCTGGTTGTTTCGCACCTTACGCTTGGAACCGAGGTTAAAAGCGTTATTCCCGGTGTCATAAATTTTGTTTATGTACAAAATGAGGGCGGAGCCTGGGGATTTTTAGAAAACAATACGTTTCTTCTTATAGGTCTTACGGTTGTAATTATGCTTATTTGTATGACCTTGCTTATAAAAAAGGGAATAAGCGATAAAGTGTTTTTCTTCGGTATCGTTTGCGTTCTTTCGGGCGGTATCGGGAATTTGTTGGACCGTATTTTTAGAAAATACGTTGTTGACTTTATTCAGTTTGCGTTTTTTACTTCCTTCCCGGTATTTAATGTTGCGGATATGGCTATATGTATAGGCGCGGGGCTGTTAATCTTGTACTTTATTATTGATTTTATTAAAGACCGCAAAGCAAAACGCGAAGTTGCGCAAATTGAAACCCTACCGCAAGAATCCGAAACAGCAAAGCAAAATGAAGTAAATTAACAAAAGTTATAAATGGAAAAGTACGTTTTTACGTTTGAAAGCGCTGAGCGTGAACGCGCAGACAGTTATCTTGCAAAGGTGCTTTCACAAAGCCGCAATTCGGTAATAAAACTTTTTGAAAGCAATTTGGTTGCAATCAACGGCGTTCAATCAAAGAAAAATCAAGTGCTTTCCTTTGGCGACCAAGTTGAAGTATCCGTACCAGACCCTGTTTTGCCAAAACTTGAGCCGCAAGATATTCCGCTTAACATATTGTACGAAGACGACCAGCTTTTGGTAGTCGACAAACCAAAAGGTATGGTAGTTCACCCTGCTCCCGGACACTATAAAGATACCCTTTGCAACGCTCTTTTGTATCACTGCAAGGATAGTCTTTCGGGAATAAACGGTGTGCTCAGACCCGGTATTGTTCACAGAATAGACAAAGATACAAGCGGTCTTTTAATGGTTGCCAAAACCGATGAAGCGCATAACTTTTTAGCCGCGCAGATAAAAGAACACTCATTTTCTCGCAAATACGCCGCGATTTGCCACGGCGTATTTGAAAATGATAATGGAATTATAGACGCTCCCATAGGCCGCCACCAGATAAAAAGAAAACAAATGGCGGTTACCGACAAAAACGCTAAACCTGCCAAAACGGAATATTTTGTTAAAGAGCGCTTTAACAGTTTTACATACGTTAATTTTAAGCTTTATACCGGTAGAACCCATCAAATAAGGGTACATTCGTCTTATATAGGACATCCCGTTGCGGGTGATCCGCTTTATTCGGGATATAAAACCGACAGGCTTTTGGAAGGTCAATGCCTGCACGCGCAAAAACTCGGGTTTATTCACCCTAAAACAAAAGAATATATGGAATTTGAAAGCGATTTACCGGATTATTTCACCGAATTTTTGAAACGGTGCGAGCATTTATAGGTAATTATATAACTTTTCGGTTATATTACATTATATTTAAGGAAGGTATTTTTATGGAGATTTCAACCAAGAAAAACTTAGAGGTTACCGCTACGGCGGTGCGCCTTGGAGTAATTGAAAGCGTTCACGCAGCTAAATCGGGACATCCCGGCGGTTCACTTTCGGCTGCCGACATTTTGACCTATTTGTATTTTTACAAATTAAATGTTGACCCCAAAAATCCCGACGATCCTAATCGTGACCGTTTTGTGCTTTCAAAAGGTCATATTGCGCCGGGACTTTATTCGGCGCTTGCCAACCGCGGATTTTTCCCACTTGAAGAGCTCAAAAAGTTAAGGCAAATCGGCTCTTTCTTACAAGGCCACCCGGATAAGAAGCATACTCCCGGTGTTGATATGTCTTCGGGCAGTCTTGGTCAGGGCATTTCCTGCGCTACTGGTATGGCTTTATCTGCAAAACATTTCAAAAATGAATATAAAGTTTATACTCTTTTAGGTGACGGAGAAATCGAAGAGGGTCAGGTTTGGGAGGCGGCCATGTTTGCAGCCAACAAAAAACTTGACAATCTTACCGCTATTGTCGATTTCAACGGTCTTCAAATTGACGGTACGCTCGACGAGGTTAACTCGCCCTGCCCGATTGACAAGAAATTCGAAGCATTTGGCTGGCACGTAATTTCAATTGACGGTCACGACTTTGACCAAATAGACGCCGCGTTTTCCGAAGCCGACACCGTTAAAGATAAACCCACCGTTATAATTGCAAAAACCGTAAAAGGTAAGGGCGTATCGTTTATGGAAAATAAGGCTTCGTGGCACGGCAGCGCACCGAATGACGAACAGTACGAGCAAGCGGTTAAAGAACTTAACGAACACCTTGCTTCGCTTAAATAGGAGGTAAAACTTTATGTCAGATACAGTTAAAATTGCTACCCGTGAAAGCTACGGTAATGCACTTGTTGCTTTAGCTGAAAAACACGACGACTTTATTGTTTTGGATGCCGACCTTGCCGCCGCTACCAAAACGGGCACATTCAAAAAGGCATACCCCGACCGCTTTTATGATTGCGGTATAGCCGAACAAAACCTTATCAGCATTGCCGCTGGTATTGCTACTACCGGCAAAAAGGTATTTTGTTCTTCTTTTGCCATGTTCGCGGCAGGCCGCGCTTTTGAACAGGTAAGAAACTCAATAGGTTACCCCCATTTACACGTTTGCATTTGCGCCACCCATGCAGGTATTTCGGTTGGCGAAGACGGTGCGACCCACCAGTGTAATGAAGATATTGCGCTTATGAACGTTATCCCCGGTATGACGGTTATTAACCCTTGCGACGATACCGAAGCGAAACAAGCGGTTGAGGCGGCGTACAATCACGACGGACCCGTTTATATCCGCTTTGGCAGACTTGCCACTCCGGTTATATTTGACGATTCCTATAAATTTGAAATCGGTAAGGGCGTACAACTTACAGAGGGCAACGACGTAGCAATCATTGCTACCGGTTTACTTGTTAACGAAGCGCTTGAAGCCGCCAAAACCTTAAAAGAACAGGGAATTAACGCTCGCGTTATCAATATTGCTACCATTAAACCTATTGACCGCGATATCGTTATCAAAGCCGCTAAAGAGTGCGGCGCCATCGTAACCGCCGAGGAACATTCGGTTATAGGCGGTCTTGGTTCGGTTGTTTGCGATGTACTTGCCGAAACCTGTCCCACTCCGGTTAAGAAAATCGGCGTTAATGACCGTTTTGGATTTAGCGGACCCGCCAAAGACCTTTTGGTTGAATTTGGCTTAAAGGCCGACAATATTGTCGCAGCCGCCAAAGAAATCATTAAAAACAAATAATATAAAGCAATCGCCCGACCGGTTTTATGCCGAGTCGGGCGATTTTTTATCCTCTGTAAAAGGGTTGTATAATTTTTTCGTCGTAAAAATTTGCCGCTGATATTTCGGGAGATACCATGGTTATAGCGCGTAATATAGTATTTTTGCCGTAGCGTTCCCGCAAAATATCCACCGAGCGCTCAAGCGATTCGGTTTTAAGTGTGTTGCCAAAAGGGGAGAGAATAAGCTGTCGGCTTGCAGCCGATATAAGTCCGCATGCACGCACCCCTAAACTTCTTGCGGTGCAAGACGGCGGATTGGATTTATAAAGAGCAAGAGCCGTTTTGGCTATATCTTTTGCGGTGTTTGTAGGCGAGGTAAGTACCGCCTGCCTCTCATAACTTTCAAGGGTACTGTCCCTTATATGCACCTGCACGGTGGTGGCAAGCATTTCTTCGCATTTCAGGCGTTTAGCGACTATTTCGCTTAGCGATAAAATAGAAATTTTTACATCCTTATCATTTATTATATCGCGTGGAGCGGTGTAGGAATTACCGATAGATTTAATTTCGGTTTTAACCTCTATTTCTTTTACGGGGGTGCAATCATATCCGTTGGCGAAATTCCAGAGCATAACGCCGTTTTTACCAAAAGTTCTGTAAAGATATTCGGGCGAAAGCACCGCTAAATCGCCGATGGTCTGGCAACCTTTGGCATGCAAAAATTTTGTGGTACTTCTGCCTATATAAAGCAGGTCGCTTACAGGCAGCGGCCAAACTACGTTTTTATAATTTTGCGGAGTTATAAGGGTAATACCGTCCGGCTTTTTATAGTCGCTGCCGAGTTTTGCAAAAATCTTATTGTAAGAAATACCAATCGATACAGTAAGACCAAGTTCCCGTTTTATGGTTTGGTTTATCTCGTTAGCGGTCTTAAAACCTTTTTGCAAATCGCCGCAGTTAAGCTCTATATAACATTCGTCAGGTCCGAAATTTTCTACCATATTACTGTACCGTTCGTAAATTTTGCGCGCCAGCCGTGAAAATTTGGTGTATTTATGAAAATCCGGTTCTACCGTTTTAAGAGAGGGACATTTTTTTAGCGCTTCGGGGACGGTGTCGCCGGTTTTAATGTTGTAATATTTGGCTTTTTGGTTTTTTGCCAAAACTATACCGTGCCGTTTGTCGACGCTTCCCGCAACCGCAAGCGGCACATCGCTTAAAGCAGGGTCATACAGGCATTCTACCGAAGCGTAAAAGTTATTAAGGTCGCTGTGCAAGACCACTCTTTCCATTGATCCACCACCATAAAAGAACAAATGTTCGTATTTTGGAATTTGATTATAGCATACTTTTTTGTAAAAATAAAGAGTAATTTTTTACAAATTTCAAAAGGCGGCGCAAAGACCTTCTTAAAGTCCGAAAAAATGTACTGTGATGTTGACAAAACCGCATTTTATATATATAATAAATTATAATTTGCTTGTTAGGAGAGTTATTGATGGAATGGCAATCGCTTAATGCCTTACGCGAAAAATTTTTATCGTTTTATGAATCAAAAGGGCATCTTCGTTTGGGGAGTTTTCCGCTAATACCTAAAGATGACCCGTCTTTGCTGCTTATAAATGCGGGTATGGCGCCGCTTAAAAAATATTTTACAGGTGAAGTAACTCCGCCGCGCAAACGCGTAACGACCTGTCAAAAATGCATAAGAACGCCCGATATTGAGCGTGTCGGAAAAACTGCGCGCCACGGGACGTATTTTGAAATGCTTGGCAATTTCTCGTTTGGCGATTATTTCAAAAACGAGGCTACCGCCTGGGCGTGGGAGTTTTGCACCAAGGTACTTGAAATGCCCGCGGACAGGCTGTGGATAACCATATACGAAGATGACGACGAGGCCTTCAAAATTTGGACCGAAAAGGTTGGGGTAGACCCCTCACACATTGCCAGGATGGGCAAAGAAGATAACTTTTGGGAACTCAGCAACGGACCTTGTGGTCCTTGTTCCGAAATATATTTTGACCGTGGCGAAAAATACGGTTGCGGCAAACCCGGTTGCACGGTGGGTTGTGATTGTGACCGTTATGTCGAATTTTGGAATTTGGTTTTCACCCAGTTTGATTCCGACGGTAAAGGCAATTACACTCCGCTTGCGCACCCCAATATCGATACCGGTATGGGACTGGAAAGACTTGCCTGCATAATGCAGGGCGTAGATAATATTTTTGAGGTCGATACCATCAAAAATATTATGAAACAACTTTCGGTAAAAGCCGGGGTTGAATATAAAAAGGACAAAAAATTAGATATTTCTTTGCGCGTAATCACCGACCATGTACGTTCTACCACCATGATGTTAGGCGACGGCGTTATGCCCTCTAACGAGGGGCGTGGCTATGTTTTAAGACGTCTTTTACGCCGCGCGGCAAGGCACGGCAGATTGCTTGGCATAAAGGGACCGTTTTTATATGAGCTTTGCGATGCGGTTATTGACGAATATCGCACCGCGTACCCAGAACTTGTCGAGAAACAAGAGGTTATCAAAAAGATTATTCTTGTAGAGGAAGAATCATTTGGTAAAACCATCGACCAGGGTCTTAACCTGCTTAATCAACTTATGCAGGGCGACATTAAGGAACTTTCGGGCGCTGATGCATTTAAACTTTACGACACCTACGGTTTCCCGCTTGACCTTACCAAAGATATTTTGGAAGAAAAAGGCATTTTAGTAAACGAGGAAGAGTTTAATGCTCTTATGGAGCAGCAGAAAAAACGCGCACGCGATAGCCGTAAAAACAGCAATATCGAGGGCTGGAAAGAAGCCGGTGACTTTTTGGACGGCGTGCCCGCTACCGAATTTGTCGGCTATGAAAACGATGTATTTGAAGGTACGGTTACAGCAGAAAACGGTGACAATATCGTTTTAGACAAAACGCCCTTCTATGCAGAAAGCGGCGGACAGGTTGCCGATACCGGTACCATAGAATGCGAAAACGGTATTTTCGAGGTTGCAAACGTAACCAAAACACCCGCCGGTGTGTTCGTTCATAGCGGTAAATACATTTCGGGCAAATTCAACAAAGGTGATAAGGTTGTTGCTAAAATCGATATAACACGCCGTGACGCCATCAGAAGAAACCACACCGCTGCACACCTTTTGCAGGCGGCGTTGCGAAAGACTCTTGGCAATCATGTTGAACAGGCAGGTCAGTATGTTGACCAAAATGCCGTAAGATTTGACTTTACACATTTTTCGGCATTGACCTCGCAGGAACTCGAAAATGTTCAAAATCTGGTCAATAACGCGATTTTGAGCGCAGTGGACGTAGTTACCGAAGTGCTTCCCATAGCCGAAGCTAAAAAACGCGGAGCTATGGCGCTTTTTGGTGAAAAATACGGCGATACTGTACGTACGGTTACTGCGGGTGAATTCTCGGTTGAACTTTGCGGCGGCACACACGTTGCAAATACCGCAAACATCGGGTTGTTTAAGATTATATCCGAAAGCTCGGTTGCTTCGGGTGTAAGAAGAATAGAAGCGGTTACGGGATTAAATCTTTTGAATCTGCTTGAAAAATATGAATATCAGGTCAAAGCGTCTGCGGCGGAAATTAAGGCGCCAAACATTTTTGAACTTTATGATAAGGTTAGGGCGTTAAATAAAGAATTAAAGCAAAAAGAAAAAGATATTGCTGCGCTTGAAAGCAAAATTGCGCTTTCGCAGGTTGACAACCTTGTAAGCGGCG
>CADBUL010000048.1 GCA_902797875.1 Oscillospiraceae bacterium
AACCTGTCCGTCGCCATCGAAGTCGCCCGGTTGATTTAATGGGTAATCTTCGGGGAAAAAGGTGTTCATTAAAAGATACACCGCGTCGGCGTCGGTAACGGCGCCGTCGTTATCAAGGTCGCCCGTCGTAATTTGCTGCGGCACTTTGCCTGTTACGGTTACGGTGGCGGGGATTACAGTAAGGGTAACGTTAACCGATTCAGTGCCGTTGCCCACGCTGGCGCATTGAACATTGGTAAATCCTACCTCGTACTCGCCCGATGGGGCGGTGTCTGAAATGTCGAAATTTAAGGTTACAAGCAGGCCGTTTTCGTAGGTATCGGAAAAACTATTTATCCAGTTGTAGTTGTCCGCAGGCATAAAATCAGAAATAAGTTCGCCGTTTTGGGGGTCTTTTAAGGTCATAACCTCGCTGTTGTACGATGGTCTTAAAACCAAGGCGTTAAAACCGGGGTTATTGGATAAAACAACCTCGATGGAAACTGTTTCGCCTGCATTTGCGGTAACACTTTGGCAGGTGGCGGTAAAAGGGGGGTCGGCAACCGGTGTAACTGCGGGGACGCTTGTAGGTACAACAAACGCCAACAGTAACGCCGTCGACACAATAACAGAAAGAATTTTTTTCATAATCTACGGTGCCTCCTAAGGTTTAATCCTGCGAATTTGACTTTTTATTTTTATTTTTGAAGATAACTATAAGTAAAACGGCGACTGCCACGACCGCCACGGCGAAAATGATATACAATACGGGCGAGGTGTCGTCAATTTGCGAACCGTTTTCGTTATTTTGTTGCGCCGAAGCGGTTTGGGCGCTTGAGGCGGTCTTTTGGTCTTGCGAAAGGGTCGTTGCACCACCGCTTGAAACCGTTACCGACTGCGAAGAATCTTTGGGCGTTACGGGGCTGTTTTTAATAAGTGTTGCGGATTGGTTAAATACCGTCGCAGCGCCGTTTTTTGCGGTAACGGTAACCGTAAAATTACGCGAGAGTCGGTCGCCCTTTTGGGCTTTTACGGTGAATTTGAAAAACTCGCCGTTAATATCGCCGTTGTCAAGTCCGCCGATAGCTCCCTTGTTTTTTTGAGTGTCGAAAAATTTTAGAGAGCCTTCTTTTATAAAGCTGCCGCTTTGCACGGTAAGTCCGTCGCCGCAAGTAATATCTACCGAGGCGGCAGTTGCCTTTTCGCAGCCGTTAACTAATATAATATACTCTGTCGTATCGCCCGGTGAAAGCTGAGTTTTGCCCTTAATCTGCACGTCAGCGGCAAAAACCGTGTAAGAGGCTATCAAGAATAACAATACGGTTAATAATAAAGATGTAATTTTTTTAATCATTATGTAATCCCTCTTAGATAATTATATAATGAAAATCGGTTGCAGTCAATAGGTAGGCTTTGCCATATAAAACAAAAAACCGCCAAGCCTGTGGCGGTTAGTTTGAATGACACAAATAAAAAACCGCTGCCCGAAAGTGAACACACTTACAGTGGGTAACGGCAAATTTAGGCATAAATAAGTAAGCCGGAATTTACGGCTCTTCTTCATCCCATACGATAGGCTCGGCTTCGCCGGCTTCGTTTCCGCTGATAGTAATAACATCGCCATGGAATATAATCTGTTCAAAGCTCAAATCGACGTAGGTTTTTTTCTGCATATTGAACGCCTCCATTAACCTGTAAAACACAGTATAAATTTCTATAATTGATTTTATCACAAATATATATATATGTCAATACCAAAATTGTGTATATTTTTTGGTAAATATGACGAATCTTTTTATGTAATATGCACAAAAAAGCTCCGCCGAAAAAGCGGAGCTTTAAGCTTGTTTAACGATTAGCCGTTAATCTTGGTAACAACGCCCGAACCAACGGTTCTGCCGCCTTCACGGATAGCGAAGCGGAGACCCTCTTCGATAGCGATAGGAGTGATAAGTTCAACATCCATTTCAACATTATCGCCAGGCATGCACATTTCGGTACCTTCGGGAAGCGAAACAACGCCGGTAACGTCGGTAGTTCTGAAATAGAATTGAGGACGATAGTTGTTGAAGAACGGAGTATGACG
>CADBUL010000049.1 GCA_902797875.1 Oscillospiraceae bacterium
ATCTACCATGTAGCCGTCTACCGTTTCGGCTAGGTCGTTTTGGGGTTGTTCGTTCTTTTCAAGCGTTTGGGTATCGTCTTGTATTGTTAGGTTGGTTATGTTTTCGCGGTTCAAAAAAATCACCTCAGATAAATGTATGCACAACAATTTTACATAATAACTAAGGTGATTTTTATGTATATTTACTCCTTGGTTATAATTCTCGGGGTGGTGAGTATTCCGCAAGGTTTTAGGCGGTATTCGTACGAAAATGCGCCGCCGGTACTGCGCCAGTAGGTAGGACCGTACCAGCGGTCGGTCTTATCGCAGTTGTGAAGCGCCCCGAATGTGTTAATACGCGAGCCGTACGCCGTAGCGTTTACGGTATGAAGCCCTTTTGAGAGCATACCAAGGTCGATTTCATAAGGCGATATGGCTATTACGCCAAGGCGTTGTTTGTCGCAAGAAACGGTAATAACCGGCGCTTCGAATAAATCGAGTTTCAAGGTTTTAGCGGTGCCGTCGCCCATTACCATAAAGCGGTAGGTAATATTGCCGCCGTAGAACGGGAAGCCCTGACTCGTAATATCGCCAAAGCAGATGGTCGACGGCAGTTCTTCGATGGTCTGCTCGCTGCCTTCAACATTGACGGCAAATTCGCCCAAAATAAAGCTGTTTTCTATGCAGGTGAGCTCGCCGAAATCTACCGTTAAAATAAGTTCATTTTCGCCGCGCCGAATTATGGGAAGCGCCACGCGGTCGATATCTACGTCGACATACTTTCCGCAAGATATCGAGTCGATTTTTTTACCGTTAAACACTATTTCGGTCGCATTTAGGTTTTCAAGCGCCAAAAACGCGTCTTCGACCATTGAATTAGAATTTATAATGTACTTTAATCGCAGTTTATGTGTGGTTGCGGGCGGCTCGCCGTATATCCAGGGTTGACATCCGCCTGCCCCCGCCAGTGAAAAGCCCAGTTGCGTTTTTGCTTTATCGCAAATTTTAAGGGTTTCTTCTTTGGGTTGCCACTCGTCGTCGTCAATCGCCCAGTTTGCCATATCAAGCATATAAACGTTGGGTTCGCTAAGCGAATATCTTACGCGTGAATCAACCCGTATATCGGAAATTTGGTTAAGTATAATATCTTCATTTACGCTAAGCGGCGCGCCGTCTTCAAGGCGTACCAAAAGTGATGACTGAGCGTAGCATTCCCAAATAAACTCGGTAAAGCCATCCGAAACGACGGCGTTAACCGGGTATTTTTCGCCCGTAAAAGTATCCAGAATATACGGTGCGAAAACCCCTTTTACTCTTATTTTGTAAGATTCTTTGCGCGTAACATCGCGGTTGCGGGAATTTATGTGCGCCACAAAAAGGTTTTTACCGCCGCCGTCTTTACGCATGCCGTATAAAAGATTATCCGCCGCCGCACCGCTTGAAAGGTCTTGAATTGATATTGTGCGGTTGTCTTCCAACGCGATAAGAAGTTCGTTTTGACTCCACGGAATATTTATACACTTTTTGGCAAGTTTTGTAGGGCGGTTAGACGGTGCGGCGTCAACAAGCTTCGGTACGCCGCCCATAAATATGATTTTGCCGCCGCGACGGGCAAAAGTTTCAAGTTTTTCCAAGGTTGTACGACGGATGGTTTCAAGGTAAGGAACAACAATAACGTCATAGGTCATTTTGCCCACCTTAAAGCCTTTCGGGGTGTTTTCAAATTGAGAATCGAGCAGCGATTCGCAAATATAATCAAAATCGAGAGAATTGTGAATAAGCCAGTTAATCGTTTCTGAAAAACGGCGTTCCATATCGTCGCGAATCAGTCTTGTTTGCTGGTTGGGACCAAAATGAAGCCAATAGCTTTCAACCGGGTGAATAACGCCTATGCTAATATCGGCGGTGCCGCGGGTCATTACGGTACCTACGCGCGCAAGGTGGTCTTCAATGTATGAATACTCTTTGTACCAGGGAGACTGGTGCCCGATAGACGCGGGATAATCGCGTTTGGCTTCGCCGCCCATGGCAACCCAATAAAGGTGAGGTACCCTGACCGACACACCAAGCGCCGCCTGCCAGTCGCCTTGAAGTTTATGACCGCGAAAGTCGAAATTCCAGTTGGTAACGCCGTAACACTCCGATAATACGCCGGGATAGCCGTACTGGTGCGCCGCGCTTGCCGCCTGCTTTACGGTGGTGAGTTCACGGTCGTCGCACAGCATATCAACACCCGGTAAGGTAAAAGAACGGTAGGAGCGCATGGCGTCGCCTACCGATGAGGTTTGACTCAAAAGCGTAGGCTCGTTCATAACATGCCCCGTTAACATAATGCCGTTTTGTTTGCACCAACCGCCCACCTGGTCGGCAAAAGCCGAAACAAAGCGCTCGGCAATGTGGTCGTGATAGCGGTAGCGCACCACCGATACGCCCTGCTTTTTATCCCAAAATACTTCGGGTAAAAAGGGCAAAAAGCGCTCGCCGTAGCGCTCATAATAGGTTTGGTCAAAATCGGGCGTATAAGGAATGGTAACATCCGATTTATCGGCGGCAAACTTAAATGTTCCTTTGTATGTAAACTGAGGTTCGTCGGTAAAAATAGCGGGAATATCGCCGCCGAAACTGTCGCCGACCGCCTTTTTGTAGGCTTCGTGGGTGGTGTCTATAAAGCATTTGACCGCCTTTTTGGAAAGCGTGTCAACATACGCCTGATTATTAAACCAGGGCGACGAAGCCGCCGTTTCCATATAGGCGTACCAAACTTCGCCCAGCGGTTCCTGATTCTCTTGCAGCATTTTATACGAAAACAAATAACCTTGCCCGTCAAGCTGAACGTCGTAACGAGCAAGCAGTTCGCCCTTGCCGTTGCGGGATACCTTCGCCGAGGCGTCGTTTACATTTTCTTGCTCGCCCTCACTGTTATATGGCGTGGCGGTAAAAAGTATGTATTTTTGGCGGTTTTCGTGGTTTTCGGTAACATAACCGCCGCCGTACCCCGAAGGCCACTTATCTTCGTCGTAAAGCCAGGCGAGCATATCGCAATCTTTGGCTTTTTCTACGCAAGAGCGAATGAATCCCATAAATTCATCCGACAAATATCTTGTCGCCATACCAACGCGGGTATGCATATGAAATCCGCCGAATCCCATCTCCTTCATGCAGTCGATTTCGGAATTCAATAGCGTTTTATCAAGTTTTGTATTCCATGCCCAAAACGGAGCCGCCCTGTATTCGGCGGTTGGATGTTTGAACAGTTCAAGTGATATTTCCCGCGATAAATTTTTAGGATATAACATGTTTGTTTCTCCCCTGTTATTTTACAAGTTCCTTCATTGAGTAAAGTCCTGCCGGCTTGTCCTGTAAAAACCTTGCGGCGCTGAGCGCGCCCGTGGCAAAGTTTTTCTTGCTTGTGGCGGTATGTTTAATTGATACAACCTCGTCGTTGCCGCAAAAGAGGACCTCGTGTTCGCCCACAATATTGCCGCCGCGTACCGAGTGAATACCAATCTCGTCAGCAGGGCGTTTTTGCCGTCTTGCGTGGCGGTCGTATTCGTATTTAACGTTGGTGTGCAGCGCGTCTTTAATACTGTCGGCAAGCATAAGCGCCGTTCCGCTTGGCGCGTCTAACTTTTGGTTGTGGTGTTTTTCGATGATTTCTATATCAAAACCCTCTAACACTTCGGCCGCTTTGGCTACAAGTTCGGTCATAAGGTTAACGCCCAACGACATATTAAACGAAAAGAAAACCGGAACCTTCTTTGCGGTCTTTTTAATGCTTTCTATCTGATTGTCCGAAAGACCCGTGGTGCAAATAACCGCGGGAGTACCGCTTTTTTCGGCGTATTCCAAAAGCCCGGCCAGGGCGTCTGGGTGTGAAAAGTCGATAATACAATCCGCCTTATCGCTAAGTAAGTCAAACGATTTTACCACCGGAAAACCGCCGCCGCAACCCATAGGGTCAACGCCCGCGACTATCTCAACGTCTTTGGCTTTATCGGCAATTTCGCAACAGGCGTGACCCATCTGACCGCTGCATCCGCTTAAAATTATTTTCAACATTTTTTAACCTCGTTTTTATATCAAATCGTAACTTTGTAAAACCTTTTTAAGTTGTTCACGCGTTTCTTCTAACATAGGCACCAGTGGCAATCTTAAATAACCCGCCGGCACACCTATCATATTCATCGCCTCTTTGCACGGAACTGGGTTTATATCGTAAAACAGCGCCTTCATAAGCGGCATGTATTTATCCGAAATCTCTTTAGCCCGGTCGATTTCACCCTTTATCGTAAGGTCGATTATATCGTGAGCAACACCCGGTAAAATATTTGAAAATACCGATATTACACCCTTGCCG
>CADBUL010000050.1 GCA_902797875.1 Oscillospiraceae bacterium
CTGCTTATTGCGGCGGTTATTTCTTTTGCGACCACCTTTATAAGCGGCGGTAATGAAAGCCCTTTTGAGTCGCTGATTATTCTTGCCATAGTTTTATTAAACGCGCTTATTGGCGCCATACAGGAATCTCGCGCCGAAAACGCCCTCGATTCACTTAAAAGTATGGTGGCGCCCTCCGCCAAGGTGCGGCGCGACGGCGTTATGCGAATTGTGTCGGCAAAAGATTTGGTGCCCGGCGATATTATTGAACTTGAAGCCGGCGACTATATACCTGCCGACTGCCGCATAATCGAAAGCAGTACCCTGCGTTCTGATGAATCGGCGCTGACGGGCGAAAGCGTGCCGGTCGAGAAAGAAGATGGCGTTTTAGAGGATATTACCCCGCTTGCCGAGCGCAGTAATATGCTGTATTCGGGCTGCACCGTAACCTACGGGCACGGTCTTGCGGTAGTAACCGCAACCGGTATGAATACCGAAGTGGGCAATATTGCCCGCCTTTTGAACGAAAGCGACGACACCATGACCCCGCTTAAAGCCCAGCTTGCCACCCTTGGTAAAATGTTAGGGCTTGGCGTTTTGGGTATTTGCGCCATCGTATTTATTATAGGTTTGTTCCGCTACAATCCCGACCCCAATCAACATGCGCCGCTACTTAACCACATCGTTGAAATATTTATGACCTCTATTGCGCTGGCGGTCGCCGCCATACCCGAGGGTCTTCCCGCGATAGTTACGGTGGTGCTGGCGCTCGGCGTAAACCGTATGGTTAAGCGAAACGCCATTATAAGAAATCTCCCCGCGGTGGAAACGCTTGGCTCGGCTTCGGTTATATGTTCTGATAAAACCGGTACCCTTACCCAGAATAAAATGACGGTCAACGCCATTTTCGACGGCGAAAGCGTAAAATCGGACGGCTTTAACGAAACCGACCTTATGCTTTTCCGCCTGGCGGCTATGTGCAGTAACGGTAATATAACCAAAGAAAACGGCAACGTACAGCAAATCGGCGACCCGACCGAAATAGGTATTATCGCCGCCGCCGAAAAGTACTGCTATCAGTCTAAAACCGATATCGAAGCCATGTATCCGCGTATGGCGGAAATACCCTTTGACAGCGACCGTAAACTTATGACCACCGTCAATATGATAGACGGCAAACCCTTTGCGGTGGTAAAGGGCGCGCCCGATATACTTACCGCCAGATGCAGCAGCGGCTACACCGATAAGGTGCCCGCCGCTATAGAACAAATGGCGCAATCGGGACTAAGAGTAATAGCGGTTGCCGTAAAGCCGCTCGAAAGCATACCCGCCAACCCCACTCCCGCGCAGCTTGAAAACGACCTTACCTTTGTGGGTCTTATAGGTATGATAGATCCGCCGCGCCCCGAAGCGCGCGACGCCGTTTCGCTTTGCCACAAGGCGGGTATTCGCACCGTAATGATTACCGGCGACCACATTATAACCGCCCAAAGTATTGCCAAAGACCTTAAAATATTACGCGAGGGTGAACTTGCCCTTACCGGCGAACAACTTTCGAAACTTTCCGACGACGAGTTTTTAGAGATTATCGAAAAGGTTTCGGTTTATGCAAGGGTAACCCCCGAAGATAAAATAAGAATTGTCCGCGCATGGCAGCAAAAGGGACATATTGTTGCCATGACCGGCGACGGCGTTAACGACGCCCCCGCCCTAAAAGCCGCCGATATAGGCTGCGCCATGGGTCAAAACGGCACCGACGTGGCAAAGGGCGCTTCGGATATGACCCTTGCCGACGACAACTTTGCCACCATCGTATCCGCCGTAAGAGAAGGCCGTAGTATTTTTGACAATATTAAAAAGACGGTGCACTTTTTAATCAGCTGTAACTTCGGAGAGGTGCTAACCGTGTTTTTCGGTATGCTGTTTTCCGGCGCGTCGCCCCTTTCGGCTATTCAACTTTTATGGCTTAACCTTGTAACCGACTCGGCTCCGGCGTTGGCCCTTGGCCTTGAAAACGCCGAGTACGATATTATGGAGCGAAGCCCCCGACGCAAAAATTCCAACATTTTTAACAGTACAATGCTGTTTAACGTTATTTGGCAGGGTATTGCCTTTATGGCTCTTACCCTTATCGCTTTTGCCGCCGGCGGCGCAGAATACGGCTCTACAATGGCGTTTTTAACCCTTTCGCTCTCACAGCTTTTGCACGCCTTTTCGGTTAGAAGTGAACACTCGTTATTTAAGGCGGGAGTGTTCTCTAATATATATATGATAGGCGCGTTTGGACTTTCGCTTGCCTTAATACTTGTTGTAATGCTCACGCCCCTTAGCGTTCTGTTCGGATTTGCGGCGCTCGATTTGGGCAAGTGGCTTTTGTGTATAGGGCTTTCGTTTATTATGTTTGCGCTGGGCGAATTCTCAAAATGGCTTACCAAAGTTTTACGTAAAAACAACATTTACCTTGCGCATATAATCTTCGGCGGACTTAAAAAGATTTTCGGCAAAAACAAAAAAGCGGCTAAAAAGCAACCCGCCAAAAACGCGGCGGTAACAGACGCCCAAAAAACCGATGCAAAACGCGAAACCGAGGAAAACACCGCGGACGGTACCGCAACAACCGAAGCGCAGATTGACGCCACCCGAAACACCGATACCGAAAATGCGACGCAAAAAGATCAAAATGCCGACGAGGATCTTGACAATATGTTCCGCGAATTTTTATACGGAGATTCCGCCGACGAGTCGCGTAAAGACAGCGTAACGCTGCAAACCGGTATAAGTGTAGACGAAATGCAAAACGGCGAGGACAAAAGCGACGCGAAATCCCACAAGCAGGACGACCTGTTTGCTGTGCTTAAGGATGAAGAACCCGCCCAAGACCATACCGACGGCGCCTTTTCGGGTGCCGAAGAGTACGGCTACAACAATGCGCGGCAGGATAACGAGGAAGAACAAGCAACCGCCGACGCTCCGCAAGCCCGGGCAGACGAACCCGGCGACCGGGACGGCGAAGAATAATTCACCATTTGTATTAAAAACGGACACCAAATACGGTGTCCGTTTTACTTTTTTATACAAAATGAGCCGTTTTTTGTTAGTTTTGCACAATAGTTATCAACATTTTATAATTTTTTTATAAAAAACGCTTGACAAATGAAAAATAATGAGTATAATAGAATTAGAAAAGGAAGAGAGATTAAAAAAAATTTAAGGAAGTCAAGGGAGTGAGTCCAATGTACACAATAGAATCAATATCCACCCGGGCCGCTTCGTGTAGCGGTAATAACTAAAAGGAGTGTATTCCGAAACAGACTTCAATTTTTTACTAACCCAAAAATTATTTTACGAAAGGCTGAGTCCGATGTTTTGATTAGTTTCAAAACCGACGCAATAACATAAACCTGAAAATTAAAGGTACAAACCAATGTTTTAATAAAAATCAACCCGACGGAAAAATCCGTCGGGTTTTATTTTTTGCTTACACTCGACAAGAACAAATCGGTTTTTAAGGGCAACCTTTTCGCACCGTCTTTGCCTCGTCATTTGGAAACCACAAAGGTTACCTGCGTTCCTCGTCTTCGACGGTACAAAAATTTTGCTCCTACAAAACTGCTGCGCACCTGAAATCAAGGTATTTTTGTTGATTGTTATTTGTTCAAAAAAGAAAGAGGACAAAACACCGATTTAAGGCGTTTTGTCCTTATCGATTGTAAGCTTTGCCTTTATGTATCAATAAAAATTTTCAGAACAATTTAGTCCCCTTTTGTTCCTTTCGGGCGTGGTTGTAAACCTTGCGGTTATCAAGGAAGGGTACGCGGCCCGAAAAGCCGTCCTTTTCAAGTTTTTCGGTTTCGGCCTCAAATTCGTAAACGGTGGCGTCAAGATTATCGCATTGTGATAAAATTTCGGCTTCTAAAAACGCCGGGTAAACCGCCGCGCCGTATTCGGGTACGCCGTGGTGTGAAAGCGACATATGCATTAAAAGCCTTATTTCGGGTTGATCGTAAATGCCCAGTTTCTGTGCGGCGGTGGCAATGAGCACCGCGCCGCCCGCAAGGTGACCTATAAGGTTGCCCTCGATAGAATACCCCGTCGAGGTGCCCGAGGTCGCCGCCTCTAATTCGTCGGTTTTGCCTATATCGTGAAGTATCGCGCCCGAAAGAAGCAACTCTTTATCAACCGTTGGGTAGATTTCGGCAACCTTTTGGCACAGGCGCACTACCGACAGGGTGTGATACAAAAGTCCGCCGAGCATGGCGTGATGAAGGCGGTATGCCGCGGGGTAATAAAGCAGTTTTTCTTTTTTGTCATCTAAAAGGGCGGTAACGATGGTTTTAAGCGTAGCGTTTTCAAAACTGCTTGCCATTGTGTACAGTTCATCGTACATCTTTTGGGGCGGATATTCCGCGGTTTTAACAAGGTCCGCCATATTTACGTCGTCGCCGTCGTGCGTATGACGAATTTTTGAAATGCGAAGTTGTTTGGCGCCGTTAAAATCGGTTATAACGCCGGCGACCTTAACAATATCTCCCGCCGCGTATTGGTCGTGGACGGCTTCGTTATAGTCCCAAAGTTTGGCGTTTATGGTACCGGTGGCGTCGCTTAAATTAAGGTCGAGATAGGCGCCGCCTTTGCTGGACACCTTTTTGTTAACCTCTTTAATTATCGCATAGCAGTAGACCTCGTTGCCGGAAAGTGGTACAAACTTCATGTCAGTTATTCCTTTATTATAATATCTTCACGCGCGGGGCCGTTTGAAACCATCGAAAGCTTAAAGCCGATTTCTTTTTCGATAAACTCTATGTAATCGCGGCACTCTTTAGGAAGGTCGGCGTATTTTCTAATGCCGCGGATATCGCACTTCCATCCTTTTAAGGTTTTGTAAACCGGTTTTGCGCGCTCGAGCAATCTTGTTACGGGGAAGTCTTTGGTGATCTCGCCGTCGATATCGTATGCCACGCACACCTTAAGCTCGTCCAGATACGAAAGAGCGTCAAGTACGGTCAAAACGCCTTCGGTCGTTCCCTGGCACTCGCATCCGTAACGGGTGGCTACGCA
>CADBUL010000051.1 GCA_902797875.1 Oscillospiraceae bacterium
CGCATTTTTCAACAATATCTTTTATTGTTATTTGTGAAAGCGGATGCTCTTCCAATAGCCCGATAAAAGTTTCTTTTATCGCTTTTTTCGTAAAATTTGCCATAATTATTAACTCCGATTGTGGTTTGTGTAAATTTCAGATTTTTCAAAATGCCAAAGCATTGAGCCGATACTTTTATCGGCTGTCTGTGAATATTATACCATAAAACCAAATAAAAAGAAATAATTGTTTAAATATCAAAAGCAAATTTTACAGGCTCATAACAGTTATAAATTTATTTGTTACTGTTTACTTACTGAATGATTTGTTGTATAATAAGTATAGGAAGTGAGAATGTGGCGGACAAGTTTGTTTTGCATTCAAAGTTTAAGCCGACGGGCGATCAACCTCAGGCGATTGACAAATTGGTTAAAGGTCTTGAAAACGGCGACAGGGAGCAGGTTCTCTTAGGCGTTACAGGTTCGGGAAAGACCTTTACGATGGCAAATATTATCGAGCGGGTAAACCGCCCGACGCTGGTGCTTGCCCATAACAAAACACTTGCCGCGCAACTTTGCACCGAGTTCCGTGAATTCTTCCCGGAGAACGCGGTTGAGTATTTTGTTTCCTACTACGATTATTACCAGCCCGAGGCCTATATACCGGGCAGCGACACATATATTGAAAAAGACTCGTCCATTAACGATAAAATCGACAAGCTTCGCCACAGCGCCACCTGCGCCCTTTCAGAACGCCGCGACGTAATTATAGTAGCGAGCGTTTCGTGTATTTACAGCCTGGGTAATCCTGCCGATTACCGCAATATGGCGGTGTCGCTTCGCACCGGTATGCAGCTTTCGGTTAAAGAACTTATCTATAAACTTGTTGATTTACAGTACGAGAGAAACGAGATAAATTTTGTCCGCAATAAATTCCGCGTCAGGGGAGATGTGGTCGATATTTTCCCCGCTAACTCTACCGACACCGCCGTAAGGGTTGAATTCTTCGGCGACGAAATAGACCGTATAAGCGAAATAGCGGTGCTAACCGGCGAGGTCAAACAAAACCTGTCCCACGCCGCCATCTATCCCGCTTCTCATTTTGTGGTGCCTGAACAGGAAATGCAGGCCGCCCTAAAAAATATCGAAGCCGAAATGGAACAGCGCGTTAAGTTTTTTGAAGAAAACGGCAAGCTTATCGAGGCTCAGCGTATTCGTCAGCGCACCGAGTACGATATTGAAATGCTTTCCGAAATCGGCATTTGCAAGGGCATAGAAAACTATTCGCGGGTGTTGGAAGGGCGCAAGCCGGGCAGCATGCCCTACACCCTTATTGATTATTTCCCGAAAGATTTTTTGCTGTTTGTTGATGAAAGCCACGTAACTCTGCCGCAGGTACGCGGTATGTTCGGCGGCGACCGTCAGCGAAAAGCCAACCTTATAGACTACGGTTTCAGACTGCCCTCCGCCTACGATAACCGTCCGCTTAATTTCGAAGAGTTTTACGGCAAAATAAATCAGGCGATATTTGTTTCCGCTACACCGGGCGATTTTGAAAAACAGCAGGCGGCGCAAATTGCCGAGCAGCTTATTCGTCCCACCGGACTTTTAGACCCCCTTATTACCGTAAAACCGGTTGAGGGGCAGATAGACGACCTTGTAGGTGAGATAAACGGGCGCATTCAAAAGAACGAGCGCACCCTTATTACCACCCTTACCAAAAAACAGGCGGAAAGCCTTACCGAATACCTTGATAATTTAGGCATAAAGGTACGGTATATGCACTACGACATCGACACCATCGAGCGTATGGAGATTATTCGCGATTTGCGGCTTGGCGTAATCGACGTTGTTGTGGGTATCAACCTTCTTCGCGAGGGTCTTGATATTCCCGAGGTTTCACTTATTGCCATACTCGACGCCGATAAAGAGGGCTTTTTGCGAAGCGAAACGTCGCTTATTCAAACGGTAGGCCGCGCCGCCCGAAACGCCCAAGGACAGGTAATTATGTACGCCGATACCGTAACAGGCAGTATGGAACGCGCCATTAAAGAGACACTCCGCCGCCGAGAAATACAAGAACAATACAACCTAAAGCACGGAATAACACCAAAAACCATAATCAAAGAGGTTCGCGATGTAATCGATATTACGCCTGCCTCCGAAGCCGAAAAAGCGCATAAAGAGGGCAGAAAGAAAATGCCCGCAAAAGAGCGCGAAAAACTTATTGCGCAGCTCACGAGAGAAATGCTCGAAGCCTCAAAAATGCTGGAATTCGAACACGCCGCGTACCTTCGCGACCGCATAAAAGATTTGGAAAAATAAAATCACGAAACGACAAAAAATCTGCATTAAAAAGTGCAGATTTTTTATTATATTATGGTTTACTTTTTGTAAATTCCGAGGTATAATATATCTGTATAAATATACGGAGAATTGTTTTCGATTTCGGAGGAACGGCATGGCAAACGATAGAATAATCATCAAAGGTGCGCGCGAGCATAACCTTAAAAATATCGATCTTACAATACCGCGCAACCGCCTTGTCGTTTTTACGGGACTGTCGGGAAGCGGAAAGTCTTCGCTGGCGTTCGACACCATTTACGCCGAGGGTCAGCGCCGATACATCGAAAGCCTTTCTTCATACGCCCGCCAGTTTTTGGGACAGATGGACAAACCTGCGGTAGATTCCATCGACGGGCTTTCTCCCGCTATTTCCATCGACCAGAAAACCACCTCTAAAAACCCGCGTTCCACCGTGGGCACCGTTACCGAAATACACGATTATTTAAGACTGCTGTTTGCGCGTGTCGGCGTTCCGCACTGTCCTGTTTGCGGCAGGGAGATACAGCGTCAGACCATAGACCAGATAGTTGACAGAATATCCGAAATCGGAGAGGGCGCAAAACTTCAAATATTATCACCCGTCGTGCGCGGCAGAAAAGGCGAATATCAAAAAGAGTTTGAAAAATTCCGCAAACAGGGATTTGTCCGCGTAAGGGTAGACGGCATAGTCTACGATTTATCCGAAGAGATAAAGCTCGAAAAAAACAAAAAGCACACCATCGAAATCGTGGTCGATAGAATTGTGCTGAAAGAGGGCATAAAACAGCGTCTTTCTGACAGCGCCGAAATCGCCGCCAAATACTCGGGCGGACTTGTATCGGTGCTGAAAGAGGACGGCTCAATTTTAGAATTTTCGCAAAATTACGCCTGTCCCGATCACGATATTTCACTGCCCGAACTTGAACCGCGACTGTTTTCATTTAATAATCCTTTCGGGGCTTGTCCTTCCTGCACGGGACTTGGCGTGCTCTATAAAATAGATGAAGATTTACTTGTACCGGATAAAGAAAAATCACTTCACGACGGCTGTATAAAGGCGTTCGGATGGGGCGGCGGATGGCTGGGCGTTAAGGGCAAAAACTCCATCGCGGGGATGTACTATAACGCGCTTGGCGATATGTACGGCTTTACCATCGACACCCCCTATAAAGATATACCCGCGCAAGGAAAGGACGCGCTTTTATACGGTACGGGCGATATCATCGTCCATTGCAAACGACCGACCGCCTGGGGCGGCGGCGCATACAATACGCCGTTTGAGGGCATTATACCCAACCTTGAACGACGTTATAAAGAAACCCAAAGCGAAGCCAGTAAACGCGAAATCGAATCGGTCATGAGCGAACGCGCCTGTCCCGAGTGTCATGGCATGCGCCTCAACAAGGCGGCGCTGTCGGTTACGGTGGGCGGCAAAAATATACACGAGGTATCGTCAATGACCGTCCGTGAATGCGCCGACTTTTTTGATAATCTTACATTTACGGCCTCCCAGCAGATTATTACCAAACCCATAATTAAAGAAATCAGGGCAAGGCTTGAATTTTTGAGGAACGTCGGACTGGATTATCTCACCTTCACGCGCAGCAGCGGCACGCTTTCGGGCGGTGAGAGTCAGCGTATAAGACTTGCCACCCAGATAGGTTCTGCACTTACCGGTGTTTTGTATGTCCTTGACGAACCTTCAATAGGGCTCCACCAACGCGATAACCAGCGCCTTATAAACACCTTAAAGGGACTGCGCGATCTCGACAATACAGTAATAGTGGTCGAACACGACGAAGACACCATGCGCGCGGCTGATTTTATTGTTGATGTTGGGCCCGGCGCGGGTGTTCACGGCGGCAATGTGGTGGTTTGCGGCACACCCGACGAGGTGGCAAACTGTAAAACCTCCATCACCGGCGACTATCTTTCGGGCAGAAAAACCATACCGGTACCGTCCGCACGCCGTAAACCGCAAAACGGTTACATCGAGTTTTTCGGCGCGCGCCAAAACAACCTAAAAAATATTAACGTTAAAATACCGCTGGGGCTTTTTGTGGCGGTTACGGGGGTCAGCGGCAGCGGAAAATCGAGCCTTGTAAACGAAATTGTTTACAAATATCTTTCGGCTTCCCTTATGCGTTCCAAAGAAAGCTACGGCAGCTTTGAGTGCTGTGAAGGACTTGAAAAATTAGATAAGGTAATAAATATTGACCAATCTCCCATAGGCAGAACGCCGCGTTCCAACCCTGCAACCTATACAGGCGTATTTAACGATATTCGTGCTCTGTTTGCCTCTACCAAAGAGGCAAAAGCCAAGGGCTACGACCAGGGAAGATTCTCGTTTAACGTCCGGGGCGGTCGCTGTGAAGCCTGCGAGGGCGGAGGAATTGTGCAAATTCCAATGCACTTTTTACCGGATGTTTATGTACCTTGTGAGGTTTGCGCAGGTAAGCGCTACAACCGTGAAACCCTTGAAATTAAATACAAAGGCAAAAGCATTTCGGACGTACTTGAAATGACCGTCGAAGAGGGCACGCGCTTTTTTGAGAGTATCCCCAAAATTCACCGCAAGCTTAAAACCATAGCGGATGTGGGGCTGGGCTATATAAAAATCGGACAGCCCGCCACCACCCTTTCGGGCGGCGAAGCGCAGCGCGTTAAATTAGCCGCCGAGCTTTCCAAACGCAGCACCGGTAAAACCATATATATTCTCGATGAGCCCACCACGGGACTTCACACCGATGACGTTAAAAAACTGCTCGAGGTTTTACAAAGACTGGTGGACGGCGGTAATACGGTGCTCGTTATAGAGCATA
>CADBUL010000052.1 GCA_902797875.1 Oscillospiraceae bacterium
ATAGGTGTCGGTACCCGACGAGGTTACCACCCTTGTTGTAAAGGTCGAGTTGTTACCGCCGCCGTGCTCGGCGTGAAGTACCAGCGCCAGGTCTAAAATCTGCGCTTCGGCTTTGGTGTATTTACCGTCGGGACGAAGCATATGCAAAAAGTTTTCGGCGGTGGAAAGGTGCGGCTCGGGGTTATGAATTATAAGACTTTCGTTAAGTTCGTTGTGAACATACGCCTTATAGGCATACACCGCAAACAGCGGGAAAAGTGAAATTAACTGCAAGCTCTGGCGCAAAACGTTAGCTACGTCGTTATCGGTTGCGCTGGGGTCGTAGCTGTACATGGTCAGCACGCTGCGCGCAAGCGAATTCATAATATCGCGGCAGGGGGCTTCTAAAATTACGTCCTTAAAAAAGTTTTCGGGTAAGGTGCGGTAGTAGGAAAGCAGATCGCAAAAATCTGAAAGCTCCCGGCGTGTAGGCAGTTTGCCAAGCAGCAGCAAATAGACCGTTTCTTCAAAACCGAAACGGTTTTCACTCATAAAACCTTCGGTCAGCTTTTCGACGTTTATGCCGCGGTAACAAAGTTGACCTTCACGCGGCACCTTGCCGTTTTCGGTTTTATCAAACGCGAGAACATCGGATATTTCGGTAAGTCCCGTAACAACGCCGTTACCGTGAATGTCGCGAAGTCCCCTGTTAACCTTGTGCTTTATAAAAAGCTCGTTGTCGATGGTGGTTTGACCCTTGACGATTTTGCCGAGTCTTTTTATCTCGGGCGATACGTCAAATATTTTTTTCGAGGTTATTGGCTTCATGTTTTTCCTCCTTTCAAAAACGGTGTAAACCATAACATTCAAATTGAATTTCTATACTAACATAAATATCGGTATTTGTCAATTATATATACTAACCTTTTGCTTGCAGCCAGTTTTTGCCGATATGCACTTCGGCTTCAAGTTTTACCGCAAAATCGACGGCGTTTTCCATTTCTTCTTTTAATATTTGCGCCGCCTTTTCGCTTGCATCCTTGTCGGCTTCGAGAATAAGTTCGTCGTGCACCTGTAAAATAAGCCGCGCTTGTATATTCTCTTTTTTAAGGCGGTCATAAACCTTTACCATAGCAATTTTTATTACGTCCGCCGCCGTACCCTGTATTGGCATATTGCGGGCAACCCGTTCGCCAAAGGCTCGCAAAAGGTGGTTAGAGGAAGAAAGTTCCGGAAGGTATCTTCTTCTGCCAAGCGCGCTTGAGGCGTAGCCTTTTTCCCTGGCGTTTTGGACGCAGTCGTTCATATACCGTTCAATCTGCGGATAGGTAGCAAAATAGTTGCTTATAAACTCTTTTGCCTGCGATACCGTAACGCCCGTATCCTGTGATAACGAAAACGCGCCTATACCGTATACTATACCGAAGTTTACCGCCTTTGCCCTTGTGCGAAGAAGCGGCGTTACCATCTCTTGGGGCAGTCCGAAAATTTTTGAAGCGGTTAAAAGGTGTATGTCTACACCGTTTTTGAACGCCTCTATCATGGTGGTATCGGATGAAAGGGCGGCGAGTATGCGAAGTTCTATCTGCGAATAGTCGGCGTCTATTAGCACCTTGTTTTTACGGGCGACGAAAAACTCGCGCAGTTTTGCGCCCTCGGCGCGCCTTACGGGGATATTCTGCAGGTTTGGTTCAAGACTGCTTATTCGGCCGGTTCTTGTTTCGGTTTGGTTAAAGGTGGTATGGATTACGCCGTCGCCCCCTGCCGCCGAGAGTAAACCTTCGCAGTAGGTCGATTTAAGCTTAGCAAGGGTGCGGTATTCGAGTATGGCGGGGATAATTTCGTGATAGGGTTTAAGCTTTTCGAGAATATCGGCGTTTGTAGAGTACCCCGTTTTGGTTTTTTTAGCAAAAGGCAAATTCAGTTTTTCAAATAAAATTACTCCCAGTTGTTTGGGTGAATTTATATTGAATTCTTCACCCGCCATATCGTAGATTTTGCGCTCAAGTTCGCCGATTTTGGTCGATATTTCACTACCCATTTTGTAAAGGCCGTCTTTATCTACCATAAAACCGGTTTGCTCCATCTCGCACAAAACCAATGAAAGCGGCATTTCGATTTGGTACAAAAGTTTTTCCTGCTGTTGCTCTTTTATAAGTTTTTGAAGTTTTTTATAAAGCAGGTACCCTTTTGCCGCCACGACGCCGTTTTCGGACAGCTCGCCCGCGGCGGTTATGCCGTAAATATCGAAAAGCCGGGGCATTTCGTAACTGCTTGCGGTGGCGTCCAAAAGGTAGGCCGCCAAAAGGTTGTCAAAGCAAAAGGGGGCTGGTTCTATGCCGCTTGATATAACCGTTTTGTAAAGCTCTTTACCCGAAAAAACCACGATATTTTCGGGCGCTGTTTTTATTAGCTTTAATGCGGCGTCAAGTTCAAGGTCCTCGCAAACGCCCTCGCCGCAAATGGCGCCCGAAAAGCCGTCAAGATGCAAATAAAAGGGTTGATTTGTATCGACCGTCCCCATCTTAAATTCGGCTGTTTCCTCCTCATGCGCGGCAGGTGCAGCTATATCGGAAAGCCCTTCTTTTTCGAGCATTTTGAAAAACTCTAATTTTCGCAAAAGGGCGGCAAGTTCAACCCTGTTTTTGGGTTTTGTTTTATAGGAATTTATATCATCCGAAATAGGCACTTGGCGGCAGATGGTACCGAGTTTATAACTTAAATAGGCGTTATCTTTACCGGCGGCGAGTTTGGTTTTAACGCCCGGTTTTATCTTGTCGCTGTCGATGTTTTGGTAAACCCCGTCAAGCGTTTGAAAATTATATAATAGTTCCAACGCGGTTTTTTCGCCTATGCCCGCTACACCGGGGATTTTATCCGACAAATCGCCCATAAGGGCTTTTAGATCTATCATTTGGTCGGGCGTTAATCGGTACTTTTCATAAAGCGCGGGGGCGTCCATGCGGACAATTTCGGGGCGCCCCATTTTGGTTGAAGCCAAAAGGACGGCGGTGTGCTCGCCGATAAGCTGCAAACTGTCGCGGTCGCCCGTAGATATTACGCAGCTTGCGCCGTTTTTTTCACAAATCGATGAAAGGGTGCCCAAAATATCGTCGGCCTCATAGCCCTCTTTTTCAAGACAGGCGTAGCCGTAAAGGGTAAGCAGTTGTTTAAGAAGCGGTATTTGGGGGACAAGTTCGGGCGGCATGGGTTTGCGCCCCTGCTTATATCCCGAGTACATTTTATGGCGGAAGGTGGGCGCTTTCAGGTCAAAGGCAATACAAACGCCGTCGGGCTTTTCGGCTTCAATAAGGTGGTTCAGAATATTCATAAAACCGTATATGCCGTTGGTGAAAATACCGCTTTTGGTAGAAAGCAGTTTTATGCCGTAAAAGGCGCGGTTGATTATACTGTTGCCGTCGAGAACAAGCAATTTCATAAGGTTTTCCTTTTGGGCTTAAAAAAGTTAAGCCGCCTTTTTATCTTTTTTATTATTATAACAAATAATGTTTGAAAATTCAATTTTTTATGTTATTATTGTGTTATGAAGTTAGGAAAACTACAACTTAATACCCCCGTTATGCTCGCCCCGATGGCGGGCTGTGCCGACCGCGCATTCAGAGAGATTTGTATTGATATGGGCGCCGATATTTGCGTGGGCGAGCTTTGCAGCGCCAAGGGTGTGTATTTCGGCGACAAAAAAAGCGAACAGCTTTTGTTTACGGATAAAAACGAGCGCCCCAAAGGGGTACAGCTTTTTGGAAGCGATATAGAAGCGATGGTCTATGCCGCCAAAACGGCGCTCAAATATTCGCCCGATTTTATTGATATAAATATGGGTTGCCCCGCGCCCAAGGTTATTGCTTCGGGCGGCGGCAGTGCGCTGCTTGCCACGCCTCAAACCGCCCAAAAAATAGTAAGCGAAATAAAAAAAGTAATTAACGTTCCCCTTACCTGCAAAATGCGAATAGGGGTTATGCCCGGTGATAATATCGCGGTTGAGTTTGCCAAAGGACTGCAAAACGCGGGCGCCGACCTTATAACGGTTCACGGACGGTACGCTAAACAGATGTATTCGGGGACTGCCGACCGCCAGACCATTAAAGAGGTTAAGGCGGCGGTGAGTATACCGGTTATTGCAAACGGCGATATTGCGGACGGCGCCAGCGCCAAAGAAATGCTTGATATTACCGGTGCGGACGGAATTATGATAGGCAGGGCGGCTCTGGGGAATCCTTTTATTTTCGGGCAGATTAAACAGTATTTGAAAAACGGCGAAATACCCCCCGCCCCCACATTTTCACAAAAGTTAGAGGTTTTGCAAAAGCAGTTTGAGCTAAGTATAAAATACAAACCCGAAAAGGTGGCGATGTTAGAAATCAGAAAGCATTGCGCATGGTATTTGAAGGGCGTCTTTGGTGCGGCGGCGCTTAAAACCGAGTGTTTTGGTATTAACACAAAAAAAGATTTTGCCGACTTTATAACAAAACTAAAAAAGCTTGAACATAACATATAAAAGCGCTTACCGGCATACCTTTTAGTATGCCGGTATTTTTATGGCTTTGGGAGTTAAAAATGAAAGCGCTTTATTTTACCTTTTTTGTTATACTGTTTTTTGTAATGCTTATTGTACCGTTTTGGGCGTGCCAAAACGCGCCTCAGGCGGCGGTGGCGACAAACGCCGACGGCACGGGCGAAAGCTTTGCCGTTTATATATCGTCCGAAAATAAAATAAAGAACATACCTGTAAACGATTATGTTTTAGGGGTGCTTGGCGCCCACAGTGATAAAAACGCGCCCCAAGAAAGTCTGAAAGCGCAGGCGGTTTGCGCTTATACGCTGGCGCTTTATTACAAAGACCACACGAGTGATAAAAATTACGACCTTGAAGATATTTACGACGGCTACGCCGATATTATTTGCCAAAAAGAAAAATGGGGCGACGGTTACGCCGCAACGGTCGACCGTTTTAAGGCGGCGATAAACGAGGTAGCCGGACAGTGGTTATCTTACCATAACGCCCCGATTTTGGCGCTGTGCCACGCGGTATCTTCCGGCAAAACCGAAAACGCCAAAGATATTTTGGGCGAAGATTTGCCATATCTTATCAGCGCCGAGAGCACGGGCGACCTTTACTGTCCCACACTTGAAAGCAAAAAAACCGTGCCGCTTTCAGACCTTAAAAGCCTTATGGATTCGTTTGGTAAAACTGCCGACACGCCCGATATAAAACTCGATAAAACCGCAGCGGGGGCGGTAAAGAGCGTTTCGATTTACGGGGTCGGCGCAAAAGGTGAAGAGATAAAAAACGCCCTTTCGCTTCCCTCGCTTTGTTTCAGTATTTCCGTTAACGATAAAGAGGCAACCGTAACTACGCTTGGCAGCGGCAGTCTTTTGGGACTTTCGCGCTGCGGCGCCGATTATATGGCGCAAAAGGGCGCGACCTACGCCGAAATACTGTCGAATTATTATACCGACTGCGCGCTTGTTAAGAAAAAATAGTTATTAATGAAAATCACCGACCGGTATTATTCGGTCGGTGTTTTATTGAAAATAAAAGTGATGATGCTCCCTTGCGGTCGCAGTTATGATTTGCGGCTTTGCCGCAAAGTTATGAGATGAGTCCTTATAAGGTGTCTAAGGCACACATAACTCGGCGTAGCCGATCATCACGCGCCTTGGCGCTCATAACGTTCCGCGAGAGCGGAACTCATCGTTGCAAAGTGTTCTTTGAACACTTTGCATTCCCACGGCTTCGTAAGGGCGGAGCGTATCCGCGCCGCGGCACCATATAACCTCGAAAAGTCAAGGCAGACACCTTGCGGTGTCAGGTGGCCGCATCAAGGTTTCGTGCTCCCTTCGTCCGACCGTGCTCTTGCAAAAAGCTCACACGGTAGGGAGGTCTGCAGACCCGCCTTGCTTATTGGCCCCGCATATATAGCTTGTAGGGTTATTTTGCCGCGTCCGCGAAAGCCGCAGGAATATTTTTAGTATGTTCCCTGAAAATATAATTATTTATGATAAGACTTGCCGTTTTCGATTAGTTTGGCACGGTAGATTTGTTCGAGAAGCATTACCCTGAAAAGCCGGTGCGGAAAGGTCATATCCGAAAAGGATATTCTTTTGCAACACGCCGATTTTACGCCGTTGGATAAACCGTGCGAACCGCCTATTATAAAGGTAATTTCGGCTGTGTTTGCTATCTGTTTACTAAAAGCTTCGCTTGAAACTCTTTCGCCGCCTATATCAAGACAAACGGCGGTGCCCTTAATATGCGGCAGTATAAGCTGTTCCTCTTTCAAAAGCGCCGCGTCAATTTCTTTTTGTGCGGGGTTTTCGGGCAGTTTGGCGGGCGGTATTTCGGTAACGGTCAGCTTACAGTATGGCGCAAGCCGTTTGATGTACTCGTCCGCCGCCGCTTTGTAGTAGTCCTCTTTCATTTTACCTACTGCCACAATGTTTATTTTGTTAATCAAAACGAAAACTCCTGTCCGCCTGCATCGGGGGCTATATAAAGTGTATAGTCTTCGCCCTCCTTGGCGCCAATTTCCATTAACGCCGCCGTGGCGGCGCTTTGCGCAAGGTAAGGCAGATTATTCTCTTTTGAAAGATGCCCCAGCATTATAAATCTTGTGCCGTTTTGCACGAAATATTTAAGCGCACAAGCGCAGGCGTTATTTGAAAGGTGTCCGCCCGCTCCTAAAATTCTGCGTTTAAGTTCGGGTGGATATACCCCCTTTTCAAGCATTGTAACGTCGTGGTTGCTTTCAAAGTAAAGCACATCGCACCCGCAAAGGGCGTTTTTTACCTCATCGGTAACCACACCAAGGTCGGTGCAGATGCCTATTTTATGCTCGCCTATGTAAAAAACGTATCCGCAGCTTCCGGCGCAGTCGTGCGAGGTGGCAAAGTTTTTTACCCTTATACCCTCTTGTGTAAAATCGTAATCTTCTACCGTATAAAAACGGCAGGGGGGCAGGCGGTCGCTCAGTCGGTCGATGGTCTTTTGGGTGCCTATAAGCGGGACCGTAAGCTTTTTGACAAGGGTATTAAGCCCGCCGACATGGTCGGAGTGGGTATGGGTAATGAAAACGGCGGCTATTTGCTCTTTTTGTATGCCGTTTTCGGCTAATGCGTTAATCATACGGGTATAGGATACGCCGCAGTCGACAAGATAGACCTTATCGCGGTAGGTTATGTAGAGGCAGTTTCCGCTGCTCGATGAAAAAGCGGGACAAATTTTCGGCATATTTATTTTACCTTTTCTATAAGCTTAGAAATATTTCGCTCAAAGTTTACGCTGTACCACATATCGGGAAAGTTTTCTTTGGTGTCTTTAATGCAAAGCGCCGTAAATTCAACCGCCACTGCGGTGGCTTGTTCAAGCGTTTTTCCGCAAAGATATGCCGAAAGCAGCGAACTTGTGAAAACGTCGCCTGTGCCGTGATACATTTTATCGATACGCTGTGCAAAAGCATAAGATATTTGACCGGTTTTTACGTTGTAACAACCCGCTCCGAGTTTCTGATCGTCAAAATAAACGCCGGTCAAAACTACCGAGCCGCTTGTAATTTTGGCAAGGCGGCAAAGTAGGCCGTCGATATACTCTTTTGTGTACGGTCCCTGTGTATATTCTTCGCCAAGCATAAAGACGGCCTCGGTTATATTGGGGGTTATAAGGTCGCCTTTGGCACAAAGGCTTGACATACTTTTGGGGAATTCGGGTTTGAATCCTCCGTAAAGTACGCCGTGGTCAGCCATAACCGGATCGATACAAATAAAGGTGTCTTTCCCCTTTAATTTATCGAAAACCTCTTTTAATATTTCAACCTGTTCAATTGAACCTAAGTACCCGCTGTAAAGCGCGTCGAATTCTATGTTATTTTGTTTCCAATGGTTTACTATGGGCATAATATCGTCGGTAAGATCGCGGAAGGTAAAATTCTTAAAACCGCCGGTGTGGGTTGAAAGCACCGCCGTAGGTATAACCGACGTTTCGATGCCGCAGGCGCTTATAATCGGAAGCGCCACCGTAAGCGAACACTTGCCAAAGCATGATATATCGTGGATGGCCGCTACTCTTTTTTGTTTCATGGTATTATTCCTCTTTCAACCTTTCTTGCGTGTTGTAGCGTTCGCGGAAATTGTGGCGCACGCCGTTTTGTTTATACTCTATAACCTGGTCTAAACTTACGTTATGGGCGCTTTTGAAAATATTGATATCTACAAGGGGGTCCTCTTTTTTAAGCTGTGCAATCAGGTTTTTGGTTTTTAGGCGGTAGGACTCCATCTCGCCGTTTGCCGCCTTTTCGGTAAGACGGCATGCGCAGGCAATAAATTCAAGCCCGTTAAATTTTGCCCATTTTTTTATGTCGTCCTCTTTTATGCAATAAAGGGGGCGAATAAGCTCCATACCCTCAAAGTTGGTCGATTTAAGTTTGGGCATCATGGTGGCGTACTGTCCCGAATAAAGCATACCCATAAGGGTGGTTTCGATAACGTCGTTAAAGTGGTGCCCCAGCGCAATTTTGTTGCAGCCGTTTTCTTTGGCAAACGAATAAAGGTGACCTCTGCGCATTCTGGCGCACAAATAACACGGGTTGCCCGCGACCTTTTCGGTTACGCCGAAAATGTCGGTTTGAAAATACTTTATGTCAAGCTGCAGCAGTTTGGCGTTATACTCAATTTTTTCGCGGTTTTCTTTATTGTAGCCGGGGTCCATCGAAATATATACCGGCTCAAAGTTTTGTTTGCCGTGTTTTTTAAGTTCGCAAAAAAGTTTTGCCATTAAAAAACTGTCTTTCCCGCCCGAAATACAAACCGCTATACGGTCGCCGTCCTGTATTAGGTCATAGTTTTTTATCGCTTGTATAAATTTGTTCCAAATACACGAGCGATAGGTTTTTATTATGCTTTTTTCGGCTTTTTCGTTTACGGTCATTTGTTTCCTCTGTTGTATTTTTTTAGGGTTTTTGCCTAAAATAAACCCGAAAGGAGTATTTTATGATAAAACTGCTAATCAGAACAATAATTTGCTACGCGGCGCTTATTTTGGGCGTGCGGCTTATGGGCAAAAGACAGATAGGCGATTTGCAGCCAAGCGAACTGGTAATAACCCTGCTTATAAGCGAACTTGCCGCCATTTCGCTTCAGGACATCGGCCAGCCACTCAGTATTTCGCTTGTTACCATATTTATTCTGGTGTTTTTAGAGGTGATGGTTTCGATTTTGTCGACCAAATTTCCGCTGTTCAAAAAGATTTGTTCGGGTAAACCCATAATTCTTATAAAAAACGGCGAAATAGACCAAAAAGCCGCAAGGGACGTTCGGCTTTCGCCCGAGGATATAATGCAGCTTTTACACGACAGAAGCGTGTTTGATATAAAGGACGTTTACCGCGCGGTTTTTGAGGTTAACGGTACCCTTTCGGTAGAACTTAACGCCGAAAAGATGCCCCTGTGCGCCGCAAGCAACAGTAATTCTTTGCCTGTGGTGGTTATTAGTAACGGCAGGATTGTACCGTCCGCCGCCAAATATCTGGGGCTTTCTAAAAAAGAGATAGAAAACAAATCAGGCGTGTCGCCCGACAAAGTATTTATGATGAGTCTGAACGAGCAGGGCGATATGAATTTGGTACTTGCGGAGGATATGAAATGAGCCGTCTTTATGTAAGTTTGCTTATATTTTTAGTTTGTGTTTGCGTTTGTTTTGCGGGCGCGTTTTTGGTTAAGGATTCGAGCGATAAAATCAACCGCAAAGCCGACGAGGTTTACGCGCTTATTAAATCGGATAACGGCGCCGCCACCGATAAGGCAAACGAATTGCTGGATTTGTGGGAAAAGGAGCAAATAAAGCTTATACCCTTTACCCCTATGAAACGTATAGACGATATAAGCCTTATTATTTACGCCCTGCCGCAGACCGTATTGGAAAAAGACGGAGCGGCGGAAGTTGCCCGTATAAAGTTTATGATAAACGATTTATACGCCGCCGAGGGGTTTAATATCTACGATTTATTTTAACGATAATTTGTTGCCCAAAACCTTTTGCGCCGCAAAATAAAGCGGTATACCAAGAACGGTGCAAACCACTATTTCGCTTATAAATACGCTTATAAACGGTACCAGAAAACCCATAACAAACCCGGCTTGCGGCGTTACGGCGCACTCTAAAACCCCGACCAGAATACCGTTAAATAAAGCAGGGCTTATGGCGGCGAAAACGGGGAAGCCGCCAATTTTGATTTTGCGGAGCATATAGGCGGTCACGCAGGCGATAAGGGTTGCTACGGGACCTAAGATCATATCGAGTATCCCTAATGGAGAAGCCAGATTACCGAGAATACAGCCTACCACCATACCGGGTATTGCGGCAGGAGTAATGCAGCACAAAACGTTAAGGCTTTCGGCAAGGCGGAACTGTATACTTGCAAACGAAACGGGCGCCAAAAGTATGGTAAGCGCCGCGTAAACCGCCGCAATTGCCGCCGAAAGCGTTATAAAATACAGAGGTTTGTTTTTCATGGCTTTTCCTCTTTCTTGCATACGGATGTATATATTTTACCATTTCCGCGCCCAAAAATAAAGAACTATTTTGGCTTTTATACGCTGTTTTTGGTATATTTTCAAAAAAATTAAAAATTTTTTCGATTTTTCGCTTGAAAAGTATACTAAAATGGTTTACAATAGAAAAAACACTTCCCGAAAGGATTTTAATATGGCAAGACAAGTTTATGCCGATAATTCGGCAACCACCTGCATAAGCGCCCCCGTTTTGGAAGCGATGCTGCCGGTGCTTAAAGAAACCTACGGAAACCCCTCTTCGCTTTACTCTTTAGGCGATAGGGCAAAAGAGGTTATTGAAAGCGCCCGCGAAAAGGTCGCCGCCGCCCTTGGCGCAACGCCGCAGGAAATTTACTTTACCTCGGGCGGAAGCGAAGCCGACAACTGGGCAATCCGTATGACCGCCGCCGCCGCGCTTAAAAAAGGTAAAAACGAGATTATTTCGACCGCCTTTGAACACCACGCGGTACTGCACACCCTTGAACATCTGAAAGAACAGGGTTTTAAGATTATACTGCTTCCGGTGTACGAAAACGGCATAGTTAAACCGCAAGATCTGGAAAATGCAATTACCGATAAAACCGCCGTTGTGTCGATTATGTACGCCAACAACGAAATCGGTACGATTCAGCCCATAAAAGAGCTTGGCGCCATCTGCCGCACACACGGCGTACCCTTTCACACCGACGCGGTGCAGGCGGTTGGCAACCTTGAAATAAACGTAGAAGAACAGAACATAGATATGCTGTCGCTTTCAGCCCATAAGTTCCACGGCCCCAAAGGCGTGGGCGCGCTGTACGTTAAAAAGGGTCTTCGCGTATCTCCGCTTATCTTCGGCGGCGCACAGGAAAAAGGCAAACGCGCCGGCACCGAAAACACCGCCGGAATTGCGGGGCTTGGCGCCGCGATAGAGCTTGCCACCAAAGATATCCCCAAAAAGCAAAAGTATCTTAAAGCGATTTCCGACCGCGTTATAGAAGGCGCGTTAAAAATAGAAAAAAGCCGTCTTAACGGCGACCGCGAAAAACGGCTTTGCGGTAATGTAAATTTGTGTTTTGAAGGAATTGAGGGCGAAAGTTTACTTTTAATGCTCGACGCGGCGGGTGTTCAGGCTTCGTCGGGAAGCGCCTGTACTTCGGGCAGTCTGGACCCAAGCCACGTGCTTTTAGCCATAGGGCTTAAACACGAGGTTGCTCACGGGTCGCTTCGTCTTAGTTTTTCGGACGTAAACACCATTGAGGACGCCGACTACATTTTGGAGGTTTTACCGCCCATTGTAAAAAGACTCAGGGAAATGTCTCCCCTGTGGGATAGAATAAAGATGGAAGAAAAGGAGAAGAAATAATGTATACCGATAAAGTTATGGACCATTTTGCCAATCCGCGCAATATGGGTGAAATAGAAAATGCCGACGGTGTAGGCGAGGTCGGCAACGCCAAATGCGGCGATATAATGAAGATGTTTCTTAAAATCGAAAACGGCGTAATTACCGACTGTAAGTTTAAGACCTACGGATGCGCTTCCGCTATTGCCACAAGTTCAATAGCCACCGAAATGATAAAAGGCCATAAAATCGAAGAGGCGGTCGCCCTTTCCAACAAGGCGGTCGTTGAGGCTCTCGGGGGACTGCCCGCCCACAAAATTCACTGTTCGGTGCTTGCCGAGCAGGCCATAAAAGCGGCGCTTGCCGATTATTACCAAAAACAGGGTATTGACCCCGAACCGATACTCGGCAAACAGTGTAGCGGCGATTGCCACTCTTGCGAGTGTCATTAAAATTGTTGCAAACCGTTTCGGGACGCCACGGTTTACGCTCGACAGGGGCCAATCGGTTTTGGAGGGCAAAATTTCCGTCCGCCTTTGCCTCGTCGTTTGAAAACCGCCAGGTTTCCTGCGCTCCTCGTCTTTGTCGGCACAAAAATTTTGCTCCTACAAAACTGCCTTGCACCTGAAATCGGATTGTTTTTTGGTGATTTTGCGTGTGAGCGAAGCAGGAATACCGGCGTATTTCAATGAGCGAAAATGCAAAAGGACGAAAAACAGCCGATTGTCAGGCGTTTTGCCCTTGTCGAGTGTAAACCGAGCGTCGTCCCCTACGGGGTGCGGGAAATATAATTTGATAAAACCGACGGTATTATTGGAACCGTCGGGTTTTTATTTATGTTTGTTTTAATTTTGGTCTTTTATTTTGTAAAAAAATATAGTATAATAGTATATTAAGGTAAAATGCCTTATTATATCTTGAAACGGAGTAGCTATGGAGTACAAAAAATGGCAGCTGAAAACGGTTGATAAGCAGATGGCACTCGAACTCTCTGACGAGTGCGGTTGCGATCCGCTTATAAGCCTTATTGCCTGCGCGCGCGGCATTGACGAACCGCAGCTTTTGGACGAGTTTTTATCGGACGAGGGGTTTTTATGCTCGTTCTCTGACCGCCCCGAAGTGAACGCCGCCAAACAGCGCATACTAAAAGCCATATCCGACAAAGAAAAGATTTGTATTTATGGCGATTACGACTGCGACGGCGTAACCGCTACGGCTCTGTTTTATAAATTTCTTAAGGATCTTGGCGCGGATGTTATTACCTATTTGCCGTCTCGTTTTGGCGAAGGGTACGGTCTTAACGCCGCCGCCGTAAATAAACTGAAAACGCAGGGCGTTTCGCTTGTTGTTACGGTTGACAACGGCATTTCGGCGGCAGAAGAAATAGCCCTGGCGAAAAAAAGCGGTATAGATGTTATTGTTACCGACCACCACCGCCCGCAGGCGGTACTTCCCGAGTGCGTGGCGGTAATAGACCCCTTTTTAATGCACGATATTTATTTTAAGGAATATTCGGGCGTAGGTGTTGCGTTTTTGGTCGCCTGCGCCGTGGGTGATTTTGAGCCCGAAGAGATTTTGTATAAGTACTGCGACCTGATCGCTCTTGGCACGGTCGCCGACCTTATGCCCCTGCGGGGCGATAACCGTATCTTTGTAAAGGCGGGCTTGAATAAAATAAACGCATGTCGGTCGACGCCGTTGGAGGCGCTTATATCCTTATGCGGTCTTAACGGTAAAGAGATTACGGCCTCGACCCTTTCGTTTGGTCTTGTGCCGCGCATAAACGCCGCCGGAAGGATGGAAAACGCCGATATTGCGCTCGAACTTCTTTTGTGCGATGATGAAACAACCTGCCGCGAACTTGCCGCGCGGCTTTGCGATTACAACGCGGCTCGGCAGGAAAAATGCAAAGAGATTTTTGAGAGCGCCTGCAAAGAAATACTTTCAAAACGCCTTGACCACGACCGTGTTATCGTCGTTTGCGGCAAGGGCTGGTTTGAGGGCGTTATAGGCATTGTCGCCTCACAGATAGTACAAAGATTCGGCGCGCCGGCAATAGTTTTTTGCGACGACGGTACCGGAAAATTAAAAGGCAGCGGAAGAAGTATAGAAGGTTTTTCTCTGTTTGACGCGCTTTGCGGCGTTGCGGCGGTTACCGAAAAGTTCGGCGGTCACGCCCTTGCGGCGGGGGTTAGCCTAAAACCCGAAAACTACCAAACTTTTTGTAAACAAATCAACGATTACGCCGCGGGAATGCCGCGCGTTCAAAAAACCCTTTATATTGACTGTAAACTAAACCCTGCCGCGATTGACCTTAACCTTATAAAAACGCTTTTTGCGCTTGAACCCTGCGGAAACGGTAACCCCATCCCCGTTTTTGCCGTTTACGACGGCGAAATATCTTCAATTACCGAACTGTCTTCGGGTAAACATCTTTCGGTTACGGTAAATAAAAACGGAGCAAACCTAAAGGTGCTTTGCTTTAATATGACGCGCGGGGATTTTCCGTACAGCGCAGGTCAACGTATAAATATAGCCTTTACCCTTTCGGTAAACCTTTATATGGGACGGGAAAATATCAGCGCGGTTATGAAAGATATTCGCCCTGCAGACTATGACGAAACCGCCGAAGAATATAACGATTTATTGTTTGAAAAGTATTTGTCGGGTGAATTTTCGGGGATTAAGGCAAGTCCGCTTTACCCAACGCGTGATAAAATCGGGGCGGTGTACCGCGCGGTTTTATCCTCACCTAACAGAACGCAAATCATCGCTCGGTCGGGTATTGATAGCCGCTGCGCCGAAATATCACTCGATATTTTGTGCGAGATAGGGGTTGTTCATAAAACCGATTACGATAATTACGCCGCGCCCGGCGATACAAAAAGCGACCTTACTAAATCCGAAATATTACAAAATATAGAAAGGGGGTAACACGGTGGACAGGTATTCAAAAGATTATGAAGAGCTTAAAACCTTGCTTGAAAATCAAGGCGGAAACTACGATTATGACCTTATAAAAAGGGCTTACGATAAAATGGTGCAAGCCCACCGCGGTCAACGGCGTTCAAGCGGCGAAGAATACTATCACCACCCGCTTAGCGTTGCAAAAATGCTTGTGGGTATCGGTATGGACAGTGAAAGCATTGCCGCCGCCCTTTTGCACGACGTTGTAGAAGACACCGACGTTACCGAAAAAGAACTTAAAGCGGAGTTTGGCGAGAACGTCGCCGCCCTTGTGGACGGCGTTACAAAACTCGGCAAGCTTCCCCTTTCCACCACCGAGCAACTGCAGGCCGAAAACATCCGCAAAATGCTTATAGCGATGGCAAAAGATATCCGGGTAATAATCATAAAACTTGCCGACCGTCTTCACAACATGCGCACCATCGACGCCATGAGTGAACAGCACCAGCGCGACAAGGCTCTTGAAACACTCGATATTTACGCGCCTATTGCGCACCGTCTTGGTATACGCGCGGTTAAAGAAGAGCTTGAAGACCTTGCAATCAAGCACCTTGACCCGGTCGGCTACGCCGAAATCGAACAGCTTTTAGCCAAAAGAAGCAGCGAGCGCGAATCGGTTTTACAGGGTATTTGCGACCGAATAAAAACCCACCTTAAAAAGGTTATGCCCGACGTTAAAATCGATATTTCGGGGCGGGTAAAATCTATTCACGGTATATACCGCAAAATGTTTGTGGCGGGTAAAGATTTTGACGAAATATACGACGTATTCGCCATAAGAATAATTACCGATACGGTGGCGGACTGCTATAATATTCTGGGTATTATACACGATATGTATCAGCCGCTGCCCGGACGTTTTAAGGACTATATTTCTACTCCTAAAGCCAATATGTATCAGTCGCTTCACACCACCCTTATAGGCGCCGAAAAAATACCCTTTGAAGTGCAAATACGCACCTTTGATATGCACCATACCGCCGAATACGGCATCGCGGCGCACTGGAAGTACAAAGAGGGTATTTCGCAAAGCGACCAAAACCTTGAAGACCGCCTTGCGTGGGTACGCCAGATTCTTGAAACCCAAAAAGAATCGGATAACCCCGAAGAGATACTGCAAAGCATTAAGACCGACCTTGCGCTTGAGGACGTATTTGCCGTAACGCCAAAGGGCGACGTAATAACCCTGCCAAACGGCTCTACCGTAATAGATTTTGCCTTTGCAATACACTCGGCGGTAGGCATAAAAATGGTTGGGGCGAAAGCCAACGGCAGAATAGTTCCACTTAACCACGCCATACAAACCGGCGAGGTTATAGAAATTTTAACTACCAACCAGCAAGGGCACGGTCCCAGCCGCGATTGGCTTAATTTTGCGCGCACCACCTCGGCAAAACAGAAAATTCGCACCTGGTTCAAAAAAGAGCGCCGAAGCGAAAATATCGAAACCGGCCGCAACCAGATAGAACGCGATTTTGCCCGAAACAATATCCGCCTGCCCGAAGATGAAATGGCGGAGTTTATCGAAAAAACCGCCGCAAGACAGCACTTTAATTCGGTAGATGATTTTTATGCCGCCATAGGTTACGGCGGCGTGGTGCTTTCAAAAATCATGCCGCGAATTAAGGACGAATATCAGCGTATATTAAAAGAACGCAACGATACGGTTAAAATCGTAACCCCCGCAAATACCGGGCGTTCTTCTAACGGCATTGTTGTCGAGGGCATCGACAACTGCCTTGTAAAACTGTCAAAATGCTGTACGCCGCTGCCGGGCGACGATATCATCGGTTTTATTACCAGGGGACACGGGGTATCTATTCACAAACGCGACTGTAATAACGTGCCCAAAGATATTGCCGCCGCGTCCGAGCCCGAGCGTTGGGTAAACGCCTATTTTGAAAACACCGGAAACGCCTCGTTTAAGGCTTCGCTTATGATTACCGGCAACGACCGTATGACCTTTTTATCGGATGTGCTTGGCGCAATCGCGCAAATGAGCATACCCGTACACAGCGTCAACGCCAGACAACTCGTAGGCGGCAGCGCCGTTATAAACGTTACGGTGAGTGTGTTAAACGTTAAACAGATAACCGCCATTACCCAAAAATTGCAAAAAATCGAAGGGGTTTACGGCGTAGAAAGAATTAAGGGATAGTATGACGGTCGAAAAACTGCCTTTGGGAGCGCTTCCCACCAACTGTTATATTGTTAAAAACGGCGACGACGCCGTAATAATCGACCCCGCTGATAATCATGTTCGCACGGCACGGCTTTTTAACGAGTGCAAAAGCGTTCGGGTTTTTCTTACCCACGGTCACTTTGACCATACGCAAGGGGCGGCGGCGCTGTCTGAGCTCGGGGCGAAGATTTACGTGCACAAACAGGACGAGCAACTGCTTAGTTCAAGCCGACTTTCAATGGCTGATTATTTTGGTTTTTCGCATATTCCCTCAACCGCCGATTATACCTTTTGTGACGGCGAGCGCTTTCCTTTTGGCAATACCGAAATTGAGGTTATTCACACCCCCGGGCATACAAAAGGCAGCTGTTGTTTTATAATCGGGGACGCGCTTTTTTCGGGCGATACTGTTTTCCGCGGCTCGGTCGGGCGTACCGACACCTACGGCGGCGACGGCGCAGCCCTTTTTGAAAGTTTGAAAAAAATAAAATCTTTGCGGCAAAATTATAAAATATACCCGGGGCACGGACCTGTTTCAAGCCTCGATTATGAAAAACAGCACAACGTTTTTATGATGCAGGAGAATTATGGACTTTAAGACGCTTAAAAGAAAAATAATAAAAAAAGATTTTCAAAATCTTAACGATATGCAGTTTGAGGCGGTGGTAACAACACGCGGACCCCTGCTTATTTTAGCGGGCGCGGGAAGCGGCAAAACTACCGTTTTGATAAACCGCATAGCCTACCTTATTAAGTACGGCAACGCCTATTTTGACGACACCGCCGCCTGTACGCCCGAAGATTTGGCGCTGGGTGAGCGGTACCTTAACGGCGAGGACGTCCCGCTGCCCTCTTGTTTTAGAAGCCACCCGGCCGCACCCTGGCGCATACTTGCCATAACCTTTACCAACAAGGCGGCGGGTGAATTAAAAGAGCGGATTACAAGAAAACTGGGCGGCGAAAACGACGTAGTCGCCGGCACCTTTCACAGCGTTTGCGCCAAAATACTGCGTGTTTGCGGTGATAGATTAGGGTACGACCGCTCGTTTACCATCTACGACACCACCGACCAAAAAAGCGTTATTAAAGAGGTTCTAAAAGAACTCGGGTTGTCCGAAAAAGAACTGCCGCCAAAGCTTTGCGCTTCGGAAATCAGCAAGGCGAAAGAAGCTTTTTTAAGCCCCGAAGAATACGCGCAAAGCGCAGGCGCGGGGTTTATAAAGCAAAAGGCGGCAAAGGTGTACGAGCAGTATCAAAAGCGCCTGCGCGCCGATAACGCCATGGACTTTGACGACCTTATTGTAAATACAGTACGGCTTTTGGAGGAAAACCCCGATATCTTACACCGCTACGCCGAACGCTTTGAATATGTGATGGTCGACGAATATCAGGATACCAACCCGTCCCAATACCGCCTTGTAAGTCTTTTGTCGTCGGTACATAAAAACCTTTGCGTTGTGGGCGACGACGACCAAAGCATATACGGTTTTCGCGGCGCCACCATCGAAAATATTTTAAGTTTTGAAAGGCAGTTTGCGGGCGCCAAGGTTATAAGACTTGAGCAAAATTACCGTTCGACCAAAACCATACTCGACGCCGCTAACGCCGTAATCGCCAACAACAAAGGGCGAAAGGGCAAGACCCTTTGGACCAGTAAACAAGACGACTCTAAAATTAAGGTTGCCACCCTTGAAAATGAACGCGGCGAGGCCATGTATTTGGCCGAGCAGATTATGGCGCTTAAAATGTCGGGCGAGGAGTTCAAAAGTTGTGCGGTACTCTACCGCATGAACGCCCAAAGCAACGCGGTTGAAAGCGTTTTTACCCGTTCGGGTATACCCTACCGGATTATCGGCGGTCACCGTTTTTACGACCGGAAAGAGATTAAGGACGTTATGTCTTATTTGTCGCTTATTAACAACCCGCGTGACAACGTACGCCTGCGGCGTATAATCAACCAGCCCAAAAGGGGCATTGGCGATACCACCTTAACCCGCGCCGAGGGAATTGCCGCCGATTTGGGGCTTTCGACCTTTGAGATATTAAAAGACGCCGAAAATTATCCCGTATTAAGCCGCTGCGCGGGTAAAATAGGCGAGTTTTGCGCCTTTATTGAAAGTATGCGGGAATTAACGCAAACCGAAGCGCCCCACAAACTGCTTGAAGCGGTGCTTAATAAAAGCGGATATATGGATATGCTTATTGCCGAGGGCGACACCGGTAAGGAGCGCATAGAAAACGTCAATGAGCTTATAAGCAATATTATCTCGTATGAAAACGAAAACGAAACCCCAACCCTTGCGGAATTTTTGGAGGAAACTGCGCTTATAAGCGATATCGACAACTACGACAGCGACGCCGACTGCGTCACCCTTATGACCCTGCACTGTGCCAAAGGATTGGAATTTGACAATGTGTTTTTAATAGGACTTGAAGAGGGCATTTTCCCCGGCACGCAAAGTATTTTCGGCGGTGAAGCCGAAATAGAAGAAGAACGCCGTATTGCCTATGTGGGTATAACCAGGGCTAAAAAAAGGCTGTTTATTACAAACGCCTATACCCGTCTTTTGTTCGGCACCACCAACCGCCATCTACCTTCGCGGTTTTTAGAGGAAATACCCAAAGAGCTTTGTGAAATCAAGGGTTATGCCCCCGCCGCTTTCGGTTTTGGCGAGGGTAACCATTACGCCGGAGATTATTCACGCCGGTCCGCCGGTTTTTCGGGCGGCACCAAATCTTCGTTCGCGCCCAAAAGCGCGCCACGACAGCCTTCAGCCGTATTTACGGTGGGGCAAAGCGTAAAGCATAAGGTCTTTGGCGAGGGCGTAATAATAAACGCCACCCCCATGGGCGGCGACACCCTGCTTGAAATCGCGTTTTCGAAGGCGGGTACCAAAAGAATTATGGCAAATTATGCAAAACTCGAATAAGGCCGTACATACTATAAGGACAAATTCAACAAATTTCGCGGTTATACAAAAAAGTACTTTATTTTTTTATAAATAAATGATATAATTGGGTGTAACTGTGAGAGCATAAAAAATAAACAGTAAAGAAATTTTTCAGGAGGTTTTTTCAAGTGAGTCACAAGTACGTTTATCTCTTCACCGAAGGTAACGCCGACATGCGCGAACTTCTGGGCGGTAAAGGTGCAAACCTTGCCGAAATGACCAACATCGGTCTCCCCGTTCCTCAGGGCTTCACCATTTCTACCGAGGCCTGCACAAAGTATTACGAGGACGGCAGACAAATCAGCGAAGAAATTCAACAGCAAATCAACGAGCACATCGTAAAGATGGAGGGTATCACCGGTAAAAAATTCGGCGATAAAGAAAATCCCCTTCTCGTATCGGTTCGTTCGGGCGCACGCGCCTCGATGCCCGGCATGATGGACACCATTCTTAACCTCGGTCTTAACGAAGAGGTCGTAGAAGTTATAGCCGAAAAATCGGGTAATCCCCGTTGGGCTTGGGACTGCTACAGAAGATTTATTCAAATGTATTCCGACGTTGTTATGGAGGTCGGCAAAAAATACTTTGAAGAGCTTATCGACAAAATGAAAGCCGAAAAAGGCGTTAAATTAGACGTTGAACTTACCGCCGAAGATTTAAAGGTTTTGGCAAATCAGTTCAAAGCCGAATACAAAGATAAAATCGGTTCTGACTTCCCCTCTGACCCCAAAGAGCAGCTTATGGGCGCTATTAAAGCCGTTTTCCGTTCTTGGGACAACCCCCGCGCCAACGTTTATCGCCGCGATAACGATATCCCTTATTCATGGGGTACCGCCGTTAACGTACAAGCTATGGCGTTTGGTAACATGGGTGACGATTGCGGTACCGGCGTAGCCTTTACCCGCGACCCCGCCACCGGTGCAAAGGGTCTGTTCGGTGAATTTTTGACCAACGCCCAGGGTGAAGACGTTGTTGCAGGCGTTAGAACTCCTATGCACATTTCGGAAATGGAACAGAAATTCCCCGAGGCTTTCAAACAGTTTAACGAGGTATGCCAGATTCTTGAAAACCACTATCGCGATATGCAGGATATGGAATTCACGGTTGAGCACGGCAAACTCTATATGCTTCAAACCCGTAACGGTAAGCGTACCGCTCAGGCCGCTCTTAAAATTGCCTGCGACCTGGTAGACGAAGGCATGCGCACCGAGCAGGAAGCGGTTTTGATGATTGACCCCCGCAACCTCGACACACTCCTTCACCCGCAGTTCGACGCAAAGAGCCTTAAGGCGGCTACCCCCATCGGTAAAGGCCTTGGCGCTTCGCCCGGAGCCGCTTGCGGTAAGGTAGTATTCACCGCCGACGACGCGGAAGCTTGGGCAAACCGCGGTGAAAAGGTTGTTCTGGTTCGTCTTGAAACCTCTCCCGAAGACATTACCGGTATGAAATCTTCTCAGGGTATTCTCACCGTTCGCGGCGGTATGACTTCGCATGCGGCGGTTGTTGCCCGCGGTATGGGTACCTGCTGTGTTTCGGGTTGCTCCGACATTGCGATGGACGAAGCTAACAAAAAATTTACTCTTGCAGGTATAACCTTTAAAGAGGGCGACTATATTTCTATCGACGGTTCTA
>CADBUL010000053.1 GCA_902797875.1 Oscillospiraceae bacterium
GCGCTGGTACTTCACGCCGAGCACGGCGGCGGTAACAACTCGACCTTTACAACAAGGGTGGTAACCTCGTCGGGTACCGACACCTATTCGACCATTGCGGCGGCGTTGTCCTCTCTTAAAGGACCCCGCCACGGCGGTGCGAACATAAAGGTTACCCATATGTTCAAAGACATTAAAGAAAATGTTTCGGACTGGAACGACGAAAAAGAGATTAAAGAGTATCTTCGCCTTATCTTACATAAAAAGACCTTCGATAAAGCGGGACTCATCTACGGAATGGGCCATGCGGTTTATACGCTGAGCGATCCGCGCGCAAAAATGCTTAAAAAGTTTGTTAAGGTGCTTTCGGGTGAAAAGGGCCGCAACGACGAATTCGAACTTTACTCTAAAATCGAACGCCTCGCGCCGGAAGTTATCGGCGAAGAACGCCACATTTACAAGGGAGTTTGCGCTAACGTCGATTTTTACAGCGGATTTATTTACGATATGCTCGGCATACCCGAAGAGCTTTACACACCGCTGTTTGCCGTAGCGAGGATTTCAGGTTGGTGTGCCCACCGTTTAGAAGAACTTATAAACGCAGGCAAAATTATTCGCCCCGCCTACATAAACGTTCACGATTACGAAGATTATGTAGAGATAGACAAAAGATAAAATCTGCAATAAAGACAGTACAAAATATGTGCTGTCTTTATTTTTACACTTATTAGAATTCACAGTTTTTTAGGCAATATTGACTTTTTTGCACAAAATATATATAATGGAAAAAAGAAAGGAAGGTAATACTATGAAACACAAAAAGTGGATAATTATAGGTGTTATAGCGCTTATAATAATTTTAATTATTTCGGCACTTATTGGCACCTATAATTCTATGGTTGCTAAAAAAGGCGAGGTTGACGAACGCTTCTCAAACATCCAAACCCAGCTTCAGCGCCGGGCCGATCTTATTCCCAATTTTGTTAACACCGTAAAGGGCGCGGCGGATTTTGAAAAAACCACCTACACCGATGTTACCAAAGCCAGAAGCGCCGTAACAAACGCCTCAAATCCGGGCGAACTGTCATCGGCTTCGGAGGAACTCAACCGCGCTATTTCGGTTTGGGTTAACGCCGTTAAAGAGGCATATCCGCAACTTACCGCTACCTCTAACTTTACCGCGTTGCAGGACGAACTTTCGGGCACCGAAAACCGTATTGCGGTTTCGCGCCAGGATTACAATAAAATTGCTAAAGAGTACAACGTGCAAATCGCGCAATTCCCCAATAACATTTTTGCGGGTATGTTCGGGTTCTCACAAGTTTCATACTTTGCAGCCGACGAGAGCGCCCAAAGCGCGCCTCAGGTAAATTTCGGTAGTTAATGAAGACATTTTTGAAAAAAGCAATAACCGCCATAGCGGCTTTTACGCTGTGCCTGTGCCTATGTACGGGCGCGGCTGCTTTTTCGTTTCCAAAACCCACCGAAGACCTTTACGTCAACGACTTTGCCGGCGTAATCAACAGCGACGATCACGATACCATGCTCGCTTTTGCCACCAAACTGTATAACGCCACCACCTCGCAGGTGGTAGTTACCACCGTATCTGACTTTGGCGGTCTTGAAAAAGAAGAATACGCCCTGCAACTTTCCCGCGAGTGGGGCATAGGCCAAAAAGACAAAGACAACGGCGTGCTTATTCTTTTATCAAAGGGCGACCGTCAAATTCGTATCGAGGTAGGACGCGGCCTTGAGGGTGCGCTGCCCGACAGTAAGGTGGGCAGAATAATCGACGTTTACGGCCTTGACGATTTTAAAAACGACGATTTTTCATCGGGACTTAAAAAGATACAAAACGCCGTAATTAACGAAGTGTTTATAGAATATGACCTGTCTCCCGACGACGAATACGACGCGCAGGCGATAGAAGAAGAGGAATTCGGCTTTTGGGATATTGTGCGGATTTTGGTGGTAATTGCTGTCTTTATTATAAGCAGCATAATATCAGCAAAAATGCGCCGCAACGGCACAAGCGGCGGCCCCCCGTTTATGTTCTTCGGCGGCGGATTCGGCGGCCGCGGTTCGGGCGGCTTTGGCGGCGGATTTTCCGGCGGCGGAGGATTTGGCGGAGGCGGCTTTGGCGGCGGAGGCGCCGGGCGAGGTTTTTAGCGCCAAGCGTTAAGCCGCTTGGCAGCGATGAGTTCCCCTTTAGCGAAACGTTATGAGCGCCAAGGCGCGTTATGATCGGCTTCGCCGAGTGATGAGTGCCTTACGGCACGCTAAAAAGGAACTCAGCTTATAACTTTGCGGCAAAGCCGCAAATCATAACTTGCCCGAAAGGGCAATCATAACTATAAACTTGCAGTATGAATTCCAACAAAAACTAATAAAAAAATAATACCGACTGAGTTAAGGGCAACCCTTGTTCAGCCGGTATTTCTTTATTTGTATGTATTGACTTATTGTTGATAGGGACAAAACGCCTGAGAAAAGGAAAAATCCGGATCTTTTTGGCTTGTTGTCCTCGCAAGGCACAAAGCCTTGCTTCGTCCTTCGCACCAAAAATTTCTCGTATTTTTCTCTTTTTCAGGTGCGAAGC
>CADBUL010000054.1 GCA_902797875.1 Oscillospiraceae bacterium
GCATCCTACGCAGGCTTTTTCATCGGTGATTTCGACCGGGTGATGCCCTTTCTTGTTGATTTTTTCTTTGGATAATTGCAGAATTTTTTTCGGGCATGCGTCAACACACAGTCCGCAACCCTTACAATTATCGGTTTTAAAGGTTAATTTTGCCATATAGTTCAACCCTTTCTAAATAATTTTACTTTGTAAAGTTAAAGGAAATACATTATCCATTTGTTTTGCTAAATCATAAACAGCGGTAGTAAGAACAACCGGTATACCCGTAATTGAAGACAGTTTTTCAACATGCTTATATGTGTTAATAATATCCTGCGGCTTGGTTTCCTGCCCGATATTTGAGTTGTTTACAATGCCCGTAAACTTAATACCCGCCGCTGTTTCGATCTCATCCATAACCTCTTTTGCGCTAACAGCGTCAGGGGTTAGCGGACGGTATTTGTTAAAGACAAACAACATATCGTAGTTGTTTTCTTCAAGGATTTTCGGAGCGAGGCGCCCAAGCACATAAGCTCCGCGATCGTCGCCGCCGATATCTAAAACGGCATATCGTGATATATCGTCGGTTATAGAATATATATCTTGCGGAAGCGCCGGAATATCGAGGTTGCTCCCGGCATAATCAGAACAAATAAGGTTTATACCCGCGCTTTTTAATTCTTTTTCGCTGTCTTTGGTGCGAAAATAAGGATTAACAATATCTAAATCTGCGATATTTACCTTTTTACCCGATTTTGCAAGATCGTAAGCCATATTTACCGCAATATTGGTTTTACCGCTTCCGTAATGACCGCAAAGTATGGTAACGCGTTTATACTCGTACATAATTACACCTTACAGTTGATTGCGCTGAATTTTACCGCTTACGGTCTTTGGCAGACTTTCACGGAAAACAACAATACGCGGATATTTGTAGGGTGCGGTATGCTTTTTAACGTATTCCTGAATCTCTTTTTTAAGCTCTTCGGTGGGTTTTGTGCCGTTAACAAGTACTATACTCGCCTTAACTACCTGACCGCGTACAGGGTCCGGCGCTGCGGATACACCGCATTCAAGAACGTAAGGCAGCTCCATAATAACACTTTCTATTTCGAACGGCCCAATACGGTAACCGGAAGATTTTATAACGTCGTCTACCCTGCCCACATACCAGTAAAAGCCGTCCTCATCCATATACGCCGTATCGCCGGTATGATAAAAGCCGTCATGACAAACCTCGTCGGTCTTTTCTTTGTCGCCGTAGTAACCTATAAACAAGCCGCACGGACGACCTTTCGAAATATCAATGCAAATTTCACCCGTTTTACCTACGGGAACATCGTTGCCGTTTTCATCAAGGAGTTTAACGTCGTAGATGGGCGCCGGTTTGCCCATAGAACCTATTTTATGGGGCGCGCCGGTCAAATTGCCGATTATCATGGTAGATTCGGTTTGACCGAAGCCCTCGATAATTTGAAGACCCGTAGCTTTTTCAAACTGTCGGTAAACTTCGGGGTTAAGCGCCTCGCCTGCGGTGGTCATATTCTTGACCGACGAAAAATCGTATTGCGAAATGTCCTGTTTTACCATCATACGAAGCATGGTGGGCGGCGCGCAGAAGGATGTTATATGGTATTTTGCAAACATCGGTAAAATCAGCGACGCGTCAAAGCGGTCGAAATCGTAAACAAATACCGCCGCTTCACAAAGCCACTGACCGTAGAGTTTACCCCACATCGCCTTTGCCCAACCTGTATCGGAAATCGTAAAATGCAAGCCTGCAGGGTCAACATTATGCCAATACTTTGCGGTATGAAAATGCCCAAGCGGATATTTATAGCTGTGCATTGCGATTTTAGGATAACCCGAAGTACCCGAAGTAAAGTACATAAGCATAATGTCGTCGCCGCAAGCGGTGTTTTTATCACGGTAAAAATGGGTAGAATATAAAACGTATTCCTCGTTAAAATCGCGCCAACCTTCTTTTTTTCCGTTTACAAGCAAAAAGTTTTTAACGCTTTCGCACTTGGCGGCGGCGCGCATGGCGTTGTCGGCGGTATCGCCGTCCGCGGTACAAATAATGGTGTTAACGCCCGCGCTCTTAAAACGGTATTCAAAGTCGTGTTCGAGTAGTTGGTTGGTGGCGGGTATGGCAATAGCGCCCAGCTTATTAAGGCCAATCATGGCGTACCAGAACTGATAGTGGCGTTTTAATACCAGCATTACCCTGTCGCCCTTTTTAATGCCCAGCGCCTTGAAATAGTTGGCGCACTGGTTTGAACACCTTTTAACGTCGTTAAAGGTTATGCGCTTTTCTTCGTGGTCTTTCGAAACATACATAAGCGCAAGACGCTCCGGGTCTTTTTTGGCAATTTCGTCAACAATATCAAACCCGAAATTGAATTTTTCGGTATTTTTGAACTTGATACTTGTGGGGGTTCCGTTTTGGTCAAGTTCCGTATCTACATATTTGCGATAAACACGCTTAATGGTATCTGCCGACGCCGGACGAAATTCCGATATGGCGGCGCTTTGCGATTTGCCCGAAAGCTCGGGGATAGGCTCGCCCGAAGGATTAAGAACTATCGCGTAAAATTTACAGTCTTTACCGCCTAAGGCTATCATACCGTGAGGTGTTGCGCTGTCATAGTAAATGCTGTCGCCCGCGTTCAGCGTTTCTCTGTGGTCGCCTATTTGAACAAGCAGCTGTCCCTCTATGACTATATCGCACTCCTGCCCTTTATGGGTGGTCAGTTCAATATCGCGGTTCATTGCCTGCGGGTCGTAAATGCAGTTCACAAACAGCGGCTCGGCGATTCGGTTTTGAAACGCGTAAGCCAGATTAAAGTAGGTCATACCGTGGGCATTTGAAATCTCTTGACCAAAACCCTGACGCGTAACCGTATAAGAAGAAAGGCGCGGGCTTGAACCCTCGATAATATCGGTAACGTCCACATTAAAAGCGCCGGCGCAACGGTAGATAAAGGTAAAGTTAAGGTCGGATTCACCGTTTTCACATTTAAGGTATTCTTCTACAGAGGTATCGGTAAAGGTCGCCATTTGCTCTACAGTAAGACCTTCGACCTCACGAAGATCACGAATTCGAGCCGCCATTTCTTTTATTTTATTGTCAATTTTAACTTGATTCATACTTAATCTCCCGTGAAAAATATTAAAGCCCGTCTCAAAGAACTCTTTGAGACGAGCCTGTATTTGCCCGCGGTACCACTCAAATTGCCGACATAAGTCGACCACCTTCAGGGTCCGGCAACCCCTATGCCTTTACGCGGCCGTACGGAGAAGTTCTACTAA
>CADBUL010000055.1 GCA_902797875.1 Oscillospiraceae bacterium
ATATAGACGGTTTTGGCAGTGTAATGGCTGAGAGTCTGTATGATTTTCTGCATTTGCCCCAAACTGCCGTTTTAATTGACAAATTAAAAGGCATTGGACTTAATATGAATAATCTCTCGGCTCAAAACAGAGGCGACAAACTAAAGGGCTTAACCTTTGTGCTTACCGGTACGCTGCCAACGCTTACAAGACCGCAAGCAAGCGAAATAATTGAACAAAACGGCGGTAAAACCTCTTCAAGTGTTTCTAAAAACACAAATTATGTTTTAGCAGGGGAGGAAGCCGGCTCTAAGCTTACCAAAGCACAATCACTTGGAGTAAAAATAATTTCCGAAAAAGAGTTTTTGGAAATGATAAAATAATATTTCATAAAAAATATGACTGTAAAAATTTGCGGTCATATTTTTTACATAAAAGATATAAAAAAACAAATAAAACATAGCCGGAAGAAAGAATAACCATATTATTCTGCATCTGCAAACACCGTTGTTTGAAAAATTCTATATTAGCCCCCAGGGAATAGATCCCCATATTTTTATACACTAAATTATACAAAATGAATATTTTGTATAATTTAGGGAAGTGGAATTTTGGCGAATATGGCTAAATATAGGCATTTTCTATAAATTAAGCTATTATCGTTATTGCGCAGCCGAGCTGTTAATTTATAATATGTACATATAAAATGTATTTCTGATTTATCAAAATGTTTTATATATAAATTACTTGCTCCGTTCTGTTTTATGTTTTAATCATATTTTTTTATGCTATACTGCATTATATGTGTTTGCCTTATGTTCTTCTCTAAACTGCAAAAATGAATTTGGCAAATCATGCGATTATTTATTTTTTATAATACAACCTATCGTTTGAATAATTATTATTTGATTTTTGATTTGCTCTATTATATAATGGTAATACAGTTAATTTGAGTTTGGTGGTGATTTGCTTGAAATACGAACTTTTAATGGACACGCCGGATATTATTAAAGATTTTTTAATTTACAGCGAAACCATTAAGAATAAATCCGAAAAATCGGTTGAAGAATATTTTCACGACCTCCGTACCTTCTTCCGTTATCTCAAGCAAACTCGCGGCTTGGCACCCCGTGATGCTCAATTGGAAAAAATTGACATTAAAGATATTGATATTGAATTGGTAAAAACTGTAAGTTTGAACGATTTATATTCTTTTTTAATATATTGCAAAAATGTCCGCGGTAACAATACCAAATCAAGGGCGCGTAAATGTTCAACGCTAAAAATCTATTTTAAGTATCTGACCAACAATAAACAACTTCTGAAAAGCGACCCCGCCGCCCTACTTGAAGCGCCGAAAGTTCACGCAAGTATACCTAAATACTTAACATTAGAAGAAAGCAAAAACCTTCTTGATTCGGTAGACGGTAAAAACTATGAGCGTGATTACTGTATTTTAACACTGTTTTTAAACTGTGGTTTACGACTATCTGAACTGTGTGGTATAAATATAAGTGATATTCGTGACGATCAACTTAAAGTTACCGGTAAAGGAAACAAACAGCGGGTAATTCACCTAAACGACGCCTGTAAATCCGCAATAAAAAACTATATGTCCGTACGCCCGGTGGACGGTGTTAAAAACGATAGCCGCGACGCGCTTTTTATAAGCGCTCAAAAAAAGCGCATAAGCAATAAAACCGTCCAGCATATCGTATATACATTTTTAGAAAAATCCGGACTTGGAAACAAAGGATATTCTGCCCACAAATTACGCCATACCGCGGCTACGCTTATGTATCAGTACGGCAATGTAGACGTTAGAATCCTGCAAGAGGTTTTAGGCCACGAAAACCTTAACACCACTCAAATTTACACCCACATTTCAGATAAACAACTCAATCAGGCTATGGAAAATAACCCGCTTTCAAATCTAAAAGCCAAGCCTAAAAATACAAATGAATAAATTAAGACCCGGGACTTTTACATCCCGAGTCTTTTATTTTTTATGCCAGGTCATTTGGTTGTTTTCGTAGGATATTTCAAGGCAATCTTTATTATATAAATATGATAAATACGACCGTACCGTGCTCCCGATTAAGGCATATTGAACCGCATTCAGGTGTATATCGAATATATCGCAAGCCGATTTCATTACGCTGTCAAAGGTTGCGGGTTTTTTACATAAATTTAATATAGTATCCGCCACCTCATTCGTAACGGCAATATTTTTATCAGCTAAAGGCAGAATATTGTCGGTAACTTCAGCATGAGACGGAATATACTTGTTGGCCTTTATACTTTTTAGTTTTTCAATAGATCTTAAATGTCCTGCTATATCATATAAATAACTGATTTTATGCTTATTAAGTATTTTTTCGGATAAAACCGTATCAGCCGCAAAAAAGTTATTGTCTGCGGTCATAAAACCTACCATTTCCATGGTATGTCCGCTTAGATCTACCGCCGTAAGGTTCTTTGGAATATTGTCTTCGGTAAGCATTTTAGCGTTACTAGGTTTTGCTAAGAAAAACTTGCTGCTGTAATCTTTTAACGGAAAACCGCCAAATAAGGTTATTGGGTCTAATATAGGATAAACCGTAAGTGAATTTGATATACCGGGTACTAAAATATTACAGCCGGTTTGTTCTTGAAGATATGCATTGCCGCCAATATGGTCGGAGTGAGAGTGGGTGTTTACAACGGTTGTGATTTTCCAACCGTTCTCATTTGCGTATTCTATAATTTTAGAAGACGTATCGACGCCTGTTCCGGTATCTATGACGGTCAGATTTTTATTATCATCGACAATGAGTCCTATTTTAGAAGAACCGTCAATATAATAATCGTGCTTTGAAAGTTTTATTAGTTCGTACATAATTTCCACCTGAATTAAAGTAGAGATTATTATAGCACGATATTATAAATTATTCAAGTAATAATCACAAACATCATGCGCTTTTTAGTCTAAGGCGCAATCGGTCGGCGATCATGGCTATAAATTCACTGTTTGTGGGTTTTCCCCTGCCGTTAGAAACGGTAAAACCAAAGTAAGAGTTCAAAACGTCTATATCTCCCCTGTCCCACGCTACCTCAATAGCGTGTCTTATGGCGCGTTCTACTCTTGAAGAGGTTGTCTTATACTCCTTTGCTACGGTCGGATACAATAGTTTGGTTACCGAATTTATAATTTCGGTGTCCTTTACCGATAATATAATGGCCTCGCGCAGGTATTGATATCCCTTGATATGAGCCGGTACGCCAATTTGGTGAATAATCTCGGTTACCATTATTTCAAGATCGGGATCCGATAATATGTTATTGCCGCTTTTAGCCGGTCTGCTTTCGCTTTTCCATTTAGTTATACGTATAATTCTTTCGGCAATTTGTCCTACGTCAAACGGTTTCAAAAAGTAATAACATACGCCGCAAGATAGCGTCTCTTGTTCAAGTTTCGGGTTATCAAAACAGCTCATCGCCATTACCATTGGCGGATCGGGCAAACCTTTAATCTCTTCCATAACACCTAAAATATCCATGCTTGGCATAAATACGTCAGCTAAAACTACGTCGGGTTTTTGATTTTTTACAGCGTCTACAACAGCAAATCCGTCTTTTTCGCATGTGATTACGCGAATACCGTAGCTTTTTAGAACATTAGCGCAAGAAACCGAAAATTCTGTTTTGTTGTCTCCTATTAGTACTGTTAATTTTTTATCCATTATTTTATCTCCTTTTCTAAGATTTACCCTATTTTACCATATAATGGTAATTTTTGCAAGTAAAATTTTACATATTTTGGTAATTTTAATTCGACATAATAATACAAAAAGCAGAGCTCCAATATATGGAGCCCTGCTTTTTAATACTATAAATTTTGTATTATTTGACTATAACAAGCTTTATATCCTTGCAACGCCGGTTTCTTTTGCGGTTTTTATAACGGCGGCGGCAACAACCTGCGCTACCCTCTTATCAAGCGCTTGCGCAATAATATTTTCTTCTGAAATTTCGTTTTCGGGAATAAGCGAAGCGAGCGCAAAAGAAGTTGCTACCTTCATTTCTTCGTTTATGCATCTGGCACGGCAGTCAAGCGCGCCTCTGAAAATACCCGGGAAAGCAAGTACGTTATTTATTTGGTTGGGGAAATCCGAACGACCGGTGCCGACAATTCTTGCACCTGCTTTTTTTGCTAAATCAGGCATAATTTCAGGCGTGGGGTTGGCAAGCGGGAACAAAATACTGTCTTTTGCCATAGATTTAACCATATCTTCGGTAACAACGTTGGGCGCCGATACGCCGATAAATACATCCGCGCCAACCATAGCGTCGGCAAGGGTACCCGTTTTGCGTTCAAGATTGGTTACCTGCGCAATTTCTTCTTTAGCGGCGTTATTGCGCTCATCGCCTGCAACAATAATGCCATGTCTTCCGCAGAAAGTAATGTGTTTAACGCCCATATTCATAAGATGTTTGCCTATAGCGATACCGGCGGAGCCTGCGCCGTTAATAACCACCTTAATTTCGTCCATCTTCTTATTTACAAGCTTTAGGGCGTTAATAAGTGCGGCGGCAACAACTATTGCGGTACCGTGCTGGTCATCGTGAAAAATCGGGATATCGCAAATTTCTTTAAGTCTGCGTTCAATTTCAAAGCAACGGGGCGCGGCAATATCTTCAAGGTTAATACCGCCAAAGCTGCCCGAAAGCAGATAAATGGTCCTTACAATTTCGTCAACGTCTTTTGACTTAATGCAAAGCGGAAATGCGTCTACATCCGCAAAGGTTTTGAAAAGTACGCATTTACCTTCCATAACCGGCATTCCTGCTTCGGGTCCGATGTCGCCAAGCCCTAAAATGGCGGTGCCGTC
>CADBUL010000056.1 GCA_902797875.1 Oscillospiraceae bacterium
GGCGGTTATAGTATTTGTTTTGGTGCTTGCTATAAAATACTGTTTTGGCGCCTATTACAGCGTTACAAAAAACTGGTATTTATCTACCATCGCCCAAAGCAGGGCAGAGCCCAAGAGCGACCAATCGCAACCTACCAAAAACGATACCTCTTCAAATATAGCAACAAACGACGGGGAGCCGTCAGATACCCAAAACGACGCCTCTTACGTTGAAACCGGCGCTATGATGCTTGAGGTTCTAAACAAAAAAACCACCGTAGCCGATTTTGGCTTCCCCCTTAAAAACTACGTAATTACCAGCGGTTTTGGTGGGAGGGAAGACCCCATTTCGGGTCAAGACGCGGTTCACAGCGGTATCGACCTTGCGGCGGCCAGCGGCAGCGAAATTTATGCCGCGCTCGACGGTAAGGTTGAGGCGGCGGACTGTACGAATTACTACGGCAATTATCTTGTCCTATCACACGGCTCGGTTTATACAACGCTGTACGGCCATTGTCAAAAGCTTTTGGTAAATAAGGGCGAGCAGGTAAAAAAGGGGCAAAAGATCGCCCTTGTAGGCTCAACCGGTCGTTCGACGGGGCCGCACCTTCATTTTGAAATCTCGGTCGGCGGCAGGCGGGTAGACCCCTTAAAATACATAGATTTATAAATGTGTTTTTCGCTTTTTGGAACCCGCATTTTTATATCGTATTATTTTGTAATTTTTATAGGGCTTATGCTGGTTTGCGATAAAACCGCCCTGCTAATACCCGTGATGGTATCCGCCGCCGTACACGAAGCAGGGCATATCTGCGCCATAAAATACTGCGGACTGAAACTTATTTCTATAGAGATTTATCCCTTTTTGTTAAGGGCAAAATACAACTGCGGTTTTACGGTTAAACATTTAATTACGGTGTATATTTGCGGACCGCTTTTCAATCTTTTGTTCGGCGTGGTTCTTTTAGCCGTATATAATGTATATCATATTAAAACCTTTCTTTATTTCGCGACCGTTTCTTTTTTGACGGGCGCCTATAATCTATTGCCCTGCGCGGGACTTGACGGCGGCAGTATTACCAAGTTGGTTTTACTAAAGATTTTCAGCCGAAAGACGGCAAAAATTTTATTGATAACAATAAGCTGTTTATTCACGGCGGTTACAATATGGTTTGTACTTTACACACTCAATTATAAACTTAACGTAACCGTTTTGTGCCTTGCGTTTTATCTGTTTATAAGCACATTTGTTACAGAGGGAAAAGACATTGGACGAAAAAAACTTTGAAAAACTATTGTTAAGCGTTTCAAAACCCGGGCGTTACTCGGGTGGAGAGGTCGGAAGTGTTTATAAGGACAATAAAGAAAAACTTGTCCGTTTTGCACTGTGTTTCCCCGATTCTTACGAAATCGGTATGAGCCACCTGGGGGTTAAGATACTTTACTCGGTACTTAACGATCGCGACGATACATGGTGCGAGCGCGTCTTTGCGCCGTGGGGCGATTTTGAAGAGGTAATGCGTCAAAATAATATACCTCTTTTTGCGCTTGAAAGTCGCGACAGCGTAAAAGATTTTGATATTATCGGCTTTTCACTTATGTACGAAATGTGCTATACCACCGTACTTAATATGCTCGACCTTGCGGGCATACCTGTTTATGCAAAAGACCGCAACGAACTGTTTAATATAGTGGTTGCGGGGGGCGCCTGCACCTATAATCCTGAACCGCTTGCCGATTTTATCGATATATTTATGATAGGCGAGGGCGAAGAGCTTATCTGCGAACTAACCGCGCTGTATAAAAAGTTCAAAGACGAGCGCAAAACCAAAGCCGAGTTTTTGCAGGCCGCCGCACAGATTAAGGGTCTTTACGTGCCTTCGCTTTACAAGGTCACATATAATCAAGACGGCACCATACAAAGTTTTGAACCTCAAGGCGGCGCCCCTAAAACGGTTCAAAAGAGAATAATCAAAGACCTTGACAGCGCCCCGTACCCGCAAATGTTCGTAATGCCTTACTGCGAAACGGTATTTGATCGCGCCACCGCCGAAATTTTCCGCGGTTGTATTCGCGGCTGCCGTTTTTGTCAGGCGGGTTTTGTTTACCGTCCCGTTCGCGAAAAAAGTGCAGATACAATTATAAAACAGTCGGCTCAGCTTTGCGAAAACACAGGTTACGAAGAACTCTCCCTGTTGTCTTTAAGCACCAGCGACCACTCCCAAATCGAACCGCTTTTAAGCGGTTTATATGATTACGCACAAGAAAATAAAATAAGTCTTTCACTCCCGTCACTACGTATTGACAACTTTTCGGACGATCTGCTTAAAAAGATAAGCGGTATTCGAAAAACCGGACTTACCTTTGCTCCCGAAGCAGGTACCCAACGCCTGCGCGACGCCATAAACAAAAACATAACCGAAGAAGATATTTTTAAGTCCTGCAAAATGGCGTTTATGGGCGGTTATACAAGCGTAAAACTGTATTTTATGCTGGGGCTTCCCACCGAAACCGACGAGGATATAATCGGCATAGCCGACCTTGCCCAGCGTATACTGGATTTGTTTTACTCACTCGAAGACCGTCCAAAAGGCAAATCGCCTTCAATTACAATAAGCGTAGCCTGTTTTATTCCAAAACCCTTTACGCCGTTTGAATTTGCTGCGCAAAACAGTAAAGAAGAACTTCAGCGAAAGCAGCAGCTTTTACTTGCAAGCGTTCATTCTAAAAAAATAAGGGTTAATTATCATGACAGCTCCACCTCATACATCGAGGCGGTACTTGCCAAGGGCAACCGTAACCTTTGCGACGTAGTTTATAAAGCCTTCAAAAACGGCGCCAACCTTGACGGCTGGAGCGAGTATTATAAACCCGAAGCCTGGCAAAAAGCATTTGAAGAATGCGGGGTAGACCCGCTGTTTTTCTCGGGCCGCGAAATACCCACCGACGAAATCAATCCGTGGGATTTTATAGACATCGGCGTTACCAAAAAATATTTAATAAGCGAATACCAAAAGGCAAAACAGGGGACAACCACTCCCAACTGCCGCAAACGGTGTTCTTATTGCGGCGCGCGGTGCTTTAACGCCGGTATTTGCAAAGAGGGTGAAAACAAGTGCAGCAAGTAAGGGTATTTTACAATAAGGTAAGAAGGCTCAAATTTGTTTCACATCTTGACCTTAACCGTTTTTTTATAAGGATACTGCGAAAAAGCGGTCTTAACTGCTATTATTCCGAAGGTTTTAACAAACGTCTTCATATAAATTTTGCGCTGCCGCTATCTTTAGGCTTTGAAAGCGAAAACGACGCGGTGGATTTTAAGGAGCTCGACGACCTTCCGCTTGAAGTTATCGCCGAAAAGATTAAGGCGGTTATGCCGCCCGACCTTGAATTTGTTCGCGCCGCCTTCCCCGTACACAAGACGGGAGAAATAGCCTACGCCCAATACCGCTTGTATTTTGAAAACGCGCGTATAAAAAACGAGTTAAACGACTTTTTATCGAAAGAGAGCATACCGGTCGAAAAAACCGGCAAAAAGGGTAAGGTTGCCACCGTTGACATAAAACCGCACATACACAACCCTCAAATTACCGAAGACACAAACGGTACAGAACTTGTACTTTATTTACCTGCCGGATCACCGCTTACCATTAACCCGAATCTGCTATTGAGCGCGTATGACGGCGGCAAAACCGACTGCGAAATAACAAGAAAAGGACTCTATTTATCCGATTTTTCACCTTTTTGCTGAAAAAATAAAAAAATTCTTGATTTTTATAAATAGTTATGGTATTATATTTGAGCATTTGATTTCACCCTTTGCCTTATGGGGTGGTTTCAATAGCCGAAAATCGACTTTGAACGGACGGTCCTCTGGTCAAACGAGCCACGAACGTCTTAAAAAATTAAGGAGGAAATTTAATGGACGCTATCAAGAACATTACCGCTTCGGGACTTAAAGAGAATGCTCCCAAGGTATCAATCGGCTCTACCGTTCGTGTTCACGTTAAAATTCGCGAGGGCGAAAGAGAGAGAATCCAGGTTTTTGAAGGTACGGTTATTGCCCGCAACAACAGCGGAATCGCCGAAACCTTTACCGTTCGCCGTGTTTCGTACGGCGTTGGCGTGGAACGTGTCTTCCCGATTCACTCACCTAATGTTGAAAAGGTTGAACTTGTCAGAAACGGTAAGGTTAGAAGAGCCAAGCTTTACTACCTGCGCGACCGTGTGGGCAAGGCGGCTAAGGTTAAAGAACAAATCTGACTTTGGGGGACTTTTTTACAAAAGTCCCTTAATTTTATTGTGTAGGTATTATTATGGAAAAGGTTGAAAACCAAAAAGCAAACAACATAAGAGAAATTTTTGACTGGCTTGAGGTACTTATCTCGTCGGTTCTTATTGTCGTTGTGCTTTTTACCTTTGTTTTTCGTGTGGTGCAAATTGACGGTGAATCTATGACCGACACCCTCCAAAACAACGACAGGGTGATTATTTCAAACCTGTTTTACACACCCAAGCAGGGCGATATAGTGGTTATTTCACGCAACACCTTTAACAGTACCGATAACCCGACCTCCCAAAGCCCGATAATAAAACGGGTCATCGCCGTGGCAGGGCAGACGGTCGACATTCAGCATGGTTGTGTATATGTTGACGGACGGGCCTTGGACGAACCGTATATTCGCGATTACGAACAAAACCACTATTCTACCTACCAGTACACCACCTACGAAAACCCAACCAAGTTCCCGCTTACGGTTAAAGAAAACTGCGTGTTCGTACTGGGCGACAACCGTCAAAACTCACTCGACAGTCGCTCGGCAAATACCGGTGAAAACGGTCAGATTAACACAAAATATATTCTGGGCAAAGCCGTTTTAAGAATTTATCCGCTCAATAAATTCGGGGTACCTGAATAATGAGTACCGAAAAACAAATCCAGTGGTATCCGGGGCACATGGCAAAAACCAAGCGGCTTATGAAAGAAAGCCTGCCGCTTGTTGACGCCGTCTGCGAGATACTTGATGCCCGTATTCCGATTTCCTGCAGAAACCCCGATTTATCCGAGCTTGCCGCAAATAAACCGCGCATAATACTGCTTAATAAAAGCGACCTTGCCGACCCTGCGGTAACGGCACAATTTGTGGATTCTTTCAAAAAGCAAGGCATTACCGCTGTCGAAATTAACGCCAAAACCAAAGCGGGTATAAACCGTTTTTTTGAAGCGGTAGATAAGGTTCTTGCGCAAAAAATCGAACAAAACCGCAAAAAAGGCGTAAACAAATCGCTGAAACTTATGGTGGCGGGTATACCAAATGTCGGCAAATCAACCTTTATAAACGCTGTTGCCGATAAAAAAGCCAAGGTCGAAGACCGCCCCGGCGTAACGCGTGAAAACCGCTGGTTTGCCGCTAAGCATAATCTTATGCTTATGGATACCCCGGGTGTGTTGTGGCCTAAATTCGACGATGAATCGACAGCAAGGAAGCTTGCCTTTACGGGGGCCGTAAAAGATACGGTGCTCGACACCGAAGAAATTGCCTATTACCTTATAAAAGAACTTATACAAACCTACCCGCAAAACCTGTTTGAACGCTACAAAATAAACCCCCAAGATTACGCCGAGCCGTACGATTATCTTTGTGCAATCGGCAAAAAGCGGGGTATGTTAGTAAGCGGCGGCGAAATCGACACCGTAAGAACTTCCAATATGATTTTAGACGAATTCCGCGGCGGCGTAATAGGTCGAATTTCTCTCGACAGAATTTAATTTCGGAGGGTTATATGCCGAGTTTTGAATACGAAACACAAGCCAGGCAAAACGGATATAAACTAATATGCGGCGTCGATGAAGCAGGCAGAGGTCCGCTTGCGGGACCGGTTTATGCCGCGGCGGTAATCCTTCCGGATAATATAGAAATCAATGGACTTGATGACAGCAAAAAACTGTCCGAAAAAAAGCGCGAGCAGCTTTACGATATAATAACCGAGAAGGCGGTTGATTACTGCATCGCTTTCGCCTCGGTTGAAGAAATCGAAGAGTATAACATTCTTAACGCCACAATGTTAGCCATGAAAAGGGCGGTGCAGGGTCTAAAGAATTGCGATATGGCAATAATAGACGGCAACCGTATGCCCGAGCTTGATATTTTTACCCAAGCCTTAATAAAGGGCGACCAAAAGAGTTACAGCGTAGCGGCGGCTTCAATTTTGGCTAAGGTTTCGAGAGACCGTCTGCTCATAAAAATGGACGACGAGTTTCCGCAGTACAATTTCAAAAAGCATAAAGGATACGGCACAAAAGAGCATATCGATAATATAAAAAAATACGGTGCATGTAAATATCACCGCCCTTCTTTTTTGAAAAAAATAGTATGAACCAAAAACAAATACGCGGCGGAGCGGGTGAAGAAATAGCGGCCCAGCATTACGCCGACAACGGGTATATAATAATCCGACGCAATTTTCGTGTTCGCGGCGGCGAAATTGACCTTATAGTAGAAAACGAGCGGGAAGTGGTGTTCGTTGAGGTTAAAACGCGCGATAAAAAGACGTCATACCGGCCCCGCGAATCGGTTTGGGGCGACCAGCAAAGCAGTATAAAATATGCCGCAAATATATTTTTAAGCCGCAGTAAAATGAGCGCCTTTTTACAACCGCGTTTTGACGTGGCAGAGGTATGGCTTGACGGCGACGACTATACGGTAAACATAACCGAAAATGCATTTTAAGGGGTAAGATAATGAAGTATTCAAGTACCAGAAATCACGGTATTTCAATTCAATCCGCGCAGGTCATCGCAAACGGTCTTGCTTTGGACGGCGGTTTGTATATTCCAAAAGAAATACCCACGCTTTCAAAACAGGATTTTGAGTATCTTAAGGGCTGCGATTACAAAACCAGAGCGAAAGAGATTTTAGGCAGATTTTTGACCGATTTTACAAACCGGGAGCTTGAGTATTGTTGCAACGGCGCATATTCGGGAACTTTTGATAACGACAACCCGGCTCCGGTTAAAAAGCTCGAATCAAATTTAAGCGTTCTTGAGCTGTGGCACGGACCTACCTGCGCCTTTAAGGACCTGGCTTTGCAAATTTTACCCTACCTTATGACCGTATCGGTAAAAAAGAACGGCGGCACACACAAAACGGTTATTCTGGTTGCCACCTCGGGTGATACCGGCAAGGCGGCTCTCGAAGGCTTTTGCGATGTTGAAGGAACCGCCATTATGGTGTTTTATCCTACCGACGGCGTAAGCAATATGCAGAAAAAACAGATGTCAACTCAAAGTGGCGACAATGTAAATGTTTGCGCCATAAAGGGTAACTTCGACGATGCCCAATCGGGCGTTAAACAGATTTTCGGCGACAGTAAATGCGCCGAAATCTTAAAACGAAACGGTTACGCTTTTTCGTCTGCCAACTCAATAAACTGGGGCAGACTTGCGCCTCAAATTGTCTACTATGTTTCGGCTTATCTTGATATGGATTGTCCGGCGCAAATGAACGTGGTTGTTCCCACAGGCAATTTCGGTAATATTCTTGCTGCCTATTACGCCAAGGAAATGGGCGTGCCCATAAAAAAACTGATATGCGCTTCAAATTCCAACAAGGTTTTAACCGACTTTATCAACACCGGTATTTACGATAAAAACCGCGAGTTTTTCACCACCGTTTCACCGTCGATGGATATACTTATATCAAGCAATCTTGAACGCTTGTTGTATCTTTTAAGCGGCGACGATACGCTGGTGGCTTCACTTATGCAGCAGCTTAAAACGGTCGGAAAATACACCGTACCCGATGAGGTATTCAAAAAGCTTCAGCAAAGTTTTTACGGCGATTTTTGCAGCGAAGACGAAACCCTTAAAACCATTAAAGCCACTTTCGATAAATACGGTTATCTTATCGACACTCATACGGCTGTAGCCATGACGGTTGCGCAAAGGTATGCCACACAGTGCGACGGCACTACGCCTACCCTGGTGGTTTCCACAGCTTCGCCATACAAGTTTTCGCCCGCCGTATCAAGGTCGCTTGGTATAGCTTTGGGGGCCGATGAATTCGAAACGGTGGAGAACCTCGAAAACGCGACCGGTACCAAAGCGCCGCAGCCTATTAAAGAGCTTAAAAATAAAGAGGTTCGTTTTAACAAGGTAGTAAATAAAGAGGATATGCGCGGCGAGGTATTAAACTTTTTGGGCATAAAATAAAAAATGCCCGAAATAATCGGGCATTTTTTCAAAAGAACCGCGGTCAATCTAAATTGTCTTTAGACTTAAAGGTACCGCAGCAGGTTTGCGAACAACAGTCGGCATAAGCGGGTCCCACCTGTATATTTGCCGCGCCGCAACGACAGTTTTCGCAGTTATAAACGCAGTTGGCAACGTCGCAGGTTATACCGTCAATAAAATTCTTTTCTTCCATAATTTGTATTCCTTTCGCTTATTACACGGCTATTGCCGCTACGATTATTATGTACAAGATATCTTGAAATAATCACACTTTAGAGGTATTTATTTGGCATTATTTGTAATTTCAGATTTACATCTTTCGTTTTCCGCAAATAAACCCATGTCGGTTTTCCCGGGGTGGGAAAATCATATTCAGCGCCTTACCGCCAATTGGAAACGCACCGTTAAAGACGGCGATACCGTGGTGCTTGGCGGCGATACTTCCTGGGCGCTTAAGCTTGAAGATACGGTCGAGGATTTTCGTTTTATAAATTCGTTGCCGGGCAAAAAACTGCTGCTTAAAGGAAACCATGATTTATGGTGGAGCACATCCACCAAGGTTAAAAACCTGTTTAGCAAAAACGGTTTTAATTCGATAGATCTTGTTTATAACAACTGTGTTTTAACCGAAAACTTTGCTGTGTGCGGTACACGCGGCTGGCAGCCCGACGGTGAAGAGAAAATAATACTCCGCGAAGCGGGAAGGTTAAGACTTTCGCTTATACAGGCGTTCGATTTATGTGCAACACCCATAGTAGTTATGCATTTTCCGCCGGTATTAAACGGCGCCGTTTGCCGCCCGATAGTGGACGTTTTACATGAATACCGGATAAATAAGGTTTATTGCGGCCATTTGCACGGCGCAGGCGCAAAAAATCTTTTACCCGAATTTGAAGGTATAAAATTCAAACTTATATCGTCAGATCAAATAGATTTTACCCCTTTGCAAATTTTTGGTTGAAATCTATAAATATATATGCTATTATTGATTTTGACAAATTTCATCGTTAGCAAATAAGGAGAATTTCAATGAGTTTAAAAAATGCAGAGAAAAAAGAAAACAGCCGTTATACGCTTACGGTAACCATTTCGGGCGAGGATTTTTCCGCCGCCGTAACCAAGGCGTATCAAAAAAACGTTAAAAAGATTGCGCTTCCCGGTTTCCGCAAGGGTAAAGCACCCCAAAAAATGATCGAAGCGCAGTACGGCGAAGGATTTTTCTATGAAGACGCGCTTAATCTTTTGTATGCCGACGCGCTTGAAGCCGCAGCCAAAGAAGCGGGTCTTGAAATAATCGACGATAAAATGGATTTCGACCTTGTATCAATCGACCGCACAAACGGCGTTGAGTTTAAGGTTACCCTTACGGTTAAACCCGAAATCAAGGTTAAAAAATACAAAGGACTAAAAGCCGAAAAGGTTAAATGTTCGGTCAGCGCCAAAGAGGTTAACGACCAAATCAACTCACTTGCCGAGCGCAACAGCCGTATGGTAACCGTTACCGACCGCGCCGCCCAAAACGGCGATATTACGGTAATCGATTTTGATGGTTACAAAGACGGCAAGCAGTTTGACGGCGGCAAAGCCGAAGGCTATTCGCTTACCTTGGGGTCGGGTCAGTTTATACCCGGCTTTGAAGACCAGGTAGTAGGACACAAAACCGGCGATGAATTTGACGTTAACGTAACCTTCCCCAAAGATTACGGCGCCGAAGACCTTGCCGGAGCCGACGCTGTGTTTAAGATTAAACTTCACGAAATCAAGGTTAAAGAACTTCCTGAA